>NZ_JACGVF010000072.1:0-5106 GCF_014077085.1 Colwellia sp. MB02u-9 | reverse complement strand
CCAAAGTCAATGCTTTAAGGTTGGACTCAAACTCTCTTAGTTCTCGTCATAGAATAATAGCTCATTACTCTATTTAGAGAGATACAAGGTTGGACTTTAGTCCATCAAGTTAAATGAAATTTAACGGCTTTTGGTATTAAGACTAATTAAGAAAAATAATACCGGCTGCTGATGTTTTTTGGCCTACAGCATTAATCACTCGCTTAACGGTTGACGGACTAAAGTCCGACCTACAAAAAAATTACAAAAAATTGCCTAGCGCTACATGAACACCCGTAAACTTTATGTGGTGTTAATGTAGGTTGGACTTTAGTCCATCAAGTTAAATGAAATTTAACTGTTTTGAGCACGAATGCCGAGCGAAAAATAATACCCTGCTATGAATTCCTATTAACCCATCAGGTTAATGGCTCGCTTAACGGTTGTCGGACTAAAGTCCGACCTACAAAGAAATGACAAATGCTTATTAATGACAAAAGCACAGTCTGTTGCTCTACCAACTGATTTTTTGAGGGATAGCCGTTCATCAAATTCAAGACGAAAAAAAACCTGCTTAAGAAAGCAGGTTTTTTAATGTGGCTCCTCAACTTGGACTTGAACCAAGGACAAACGGATTAACAGTCCGTTGCTCTACCAACTGAGCTATTGAGGAATTGTTCTTTCTACTATACTTGCTAATATAACCGCTAGCAATATCACTACTAGCCATTACATCTTAATGTGGCTCCTCAACTTGGACTTGAACCAAGGACAAACGGATTAACAGTCCGTTGCTCTACCAACTGAGCTATTGAGGAATTGTTCTTTCTACTGTACTTCCTAATGTAACCGCTAGTAATATCAATACTAGCCATTACATCTTAATTTGGCTCCTCAACTTGGACTTGAACCAAGGACAAACGGATTAACAGTCCGTTGCTCTACCAACTGAGCTATTGAGGAATTGTTTTGAAAGCCGCTACTGGCTAACGGGGCCGAATATTAAAGGCCGCATGTCATACTGTCAACACAAAAGTTCGAAAAAAATCATTTTATTGCTCGTTTGCTCAAATTGCAGGCGTTGTTGATAACATTCCTGCATTTTATGATGAATAAATGCTCAGCACTAAAAATAACAACTAAAAATAGAGTTATCCACTTTATCTGTGGATAACTATGTGGGTTAAAGTGTACGTTTACGTAAGGCAAACGGTAGAATGCGGCTTGTAGTCAAATGGAGATTTTTGTGACTAAGTTTAAATATTAATTAATAACAAGTAGTTAGTGTGATATTGTCGTGTTTTTGCTCATGTTCGTGTGTTTTTTGTTCAAGAGTGATGTTTTATACATTTATGGTGTTTTTGGCGAAGAGCTGCAGAGTCTATTTTATTTCAGCTATATGGTTTTTTCTTTAAGTTGTCTCATTATTATCACTAATAAAATATATACGTAGCGAGACCGATCACGATCTTTTACAATGGCAGGTGTATTCGGTTCATCACTTACGTTTAAAAATTAATGATTAAGACTAAAACTATTCACCAAATAAATCTACTTAAAGACCCCGTAGGTCCAACGTTAAAAACAATGACAGTGCCGATGATCTATGGCCTGATTTTATTGATGACCTTTAACTTAGTTGATACCTTTTTTGTCGGGCTATTGGGCACAGAGCCTTTAGCCGCAATTAGTTTTACTTTTCCTATTACCTTTACCGTGATCAGTCTCACTATAGGTTTAGGTATAGGTACCTCAGCCGTTATTGCAAAAGCGCTGGGTAAAGGTGACAAAGCGACGGCAAAAAACCTCGCAACCAGCGCATTATATTTGTCAGCAATCATTGTTGGTATGCTGGCCGTGATCGGTTATTTGCTGATTGACGAAACCTTTTTACTTTTAGGGGCTAGCGAAGCACTGCTCCCCTTAATTCATCAATATATGGATCTCTGGTTTTTAGGTTGTATTTGTTTAATTGGCCCTATGATAGGTAACGCTATTTTGCGTGCTGATGGCGATACCAAAACACCCAGTATCATTATGGGTAGCGCCGGCTTAATCAATGCCGTATTAGATCCTATTTTTATTTTTGGTTTTGGTCCCGTACCCGCTATGGGTATCGAAGGTGCAGCCATTGCTACCTTAATATCTTGGCTATTTGGTTTAGGCTATGTTTTATATATTTTAGCGATTAAACGCGATTTAATTCACCGCCATCTAATGGCCATTAAAGACTTTATTTATTCGGCGCGTGATATTTTACATATTGGCTTACCTGCCGCGGGTGCAAATATGTTAACACCGGCTGCTTCGGCCGTGTTAACCGCGATTGTAGCTAACTATGGCGCATCAGCCGTAGCTGCTTTTGGAGTGGGGTCAAGAATTGAATCTATTGCCTGTTTAGTGGTGTTAGCGCTGTCAATGACATTACCCCCCTTTATTAGCCAAAACTTGGGTGCTGGCAACATGAAGCGTGTTGAAGACGGCTATAAAACGTCAATCAAATTTGTTTTAAGCTTTCAGGTGCTTGTTTATGTTGTGCTCGTGTTAGCCGCGCCGTTTATTGCCGACGTGTTCTCTAAAGAGCAAGCGGTTGCCGATATTATTAAACTTTTCATTTGGATTTTACCCTTAGGTTATGGCTTTCAAGGCGTGATTATTTTAACCAACTCATCATTTAACGCACTGCATAAGCCTATGGTAGCGCTGGTGTTAAGTGTTATTCGTTTATTTATTTGTTATGTGCCGTTAGCTTATATGGGTAGTTTGTGGTTTGGTATAGAAGGCTTTTTTATCGGAGCTTTACTTGGAAATGTAGTGATGGCGGCTATTTCTTATGGTTTGTTTAACAAGCAATGTGAAAAAGATCGGGTCACGGCAGAGGTTATTACTTAATGAAAGCGTTAAAAATACATTCAGATTATACTCCCAGCGGCGATCAACCTACGGCAATTGCAAAATTGCTTGATGGTATTGAATCAGGTTTAGCACATCAAACATTATTAGGGGTAACCGGCTCAGGTAAAACTTATACCATCGCCAATGTTATCGAAAAGCTTAATCGTCCCACTATGATGCTAGCGCCAAATAAAACCTTAGCGGCACAATTATACGGTGAAATGAAAGATTTTTTCCCTGATAACGCCGTAGAATATTTTGTTTCTTATTATGACTACTATCAACCAGAAGCCTATGTGCCAACCACTGATACTTTTATCGAAAAAGACGCCTCGATCAATGAACATATTGAGCAAATGCGCTTATCGGCAACCAAATCACTGTTAGAGCGAAAAGACGTCATTATTATCGCCTCTGTCTCGGCAATTTATGGTTTGGGCGATCCCGAGTCCTACTTGAAAATGATGTTGCATATCAGCGTCGGCGACATTATTAATCAGCGTGACATTTTAAGGCGCTTAGCTGAATTGCAATATGCACGAAATGACATGGCATTTCAGCGCGCCACTTATCGTGTGCGCGGTGATGTTATTGATGTTTTCCCTGCTGAATCAGACCGCATGGCCTTACGTATTGAATTATTTGATGAAGAAATTGAGCGCATTAGCATATTTGATCCACTCACCG
The DNA here is from genome assembly GCF_014077085.1 of Colwellia sp. MB02u-9. Classification (NCBI taxonomy): domain Bacteria; kingdom Pseudomonadati; phylum Pseudomonadota; class Gammaproteobacteria; order Alteromonadales; family Colwelliaceae; genus Colwellia; species Colwellia sp. MB02u-9. The sequence goes on along the minus strand of NZ_JACGVF010000072.1, from coordinate 1,545 downwards.
GCGCTGTTGATCGCACCGTTGCTCGCGTCACTATTTATCCTAAAACCCATTACGCGACACCACGTGAAAAAATAGTGGCTGCGGTTGAAAAAATAAAAATTGAATTAAAAGACAGAGCGACTCAACTTAAAGAAAACAATAAACTTATTGAAGAGCAGCGCATAGTGCAACGTACTCAATTTGATATTGAGATGATGACCGAGCTGGGTTATTGCTCCGGCATAGAAAACTACTCGCGCTATTTATCGGGCCGAGGACCAGGAGAGGCACCGCCAACATTATTTGATTACTTGCCCAGCGATGGCTTGCTGATCATTGACGAGTCACACGTCACCGTGCCACAAATTGGCGCTATGTACAAAGGTGACCGTTCACGCAAAGAAAACCTCGTAGAATATGGCTTTAGATTACCTTCGGCGCTTGATAATCGCCCAATGAAGTTTGAAGAATTTGAAGCCCTGTCGCCGCAAACTATTTACGTTTCTGCAACGCCAAGTCACTATGAACTTGAAAAGTCAGCAGGTGAAATTGCTGAACAAGTTGTTAGGCCCACCGGACTGCTTGACCCCATCATAGAAGTTCGCCCCGTTGACACGCAAGTTGATGATCTCCTGTCTGAAATTCGCAAACGAGTAAAAATTGATGAAAGAGTTTTAGCCACCACATTAACCAAACGCATGGCGGAAGACCTAACCGATTATTTAGACGAACACCAAGTTAAAGCGCGTTACTTACATTCTGATGTTGATACGGTTGAACGGGTAGAAATTATCCGAGATTTTCGTTTAGGAAAGTTTGATGTGCTCGTAGGTATTAACTTACTGCGTGAAGGTTTAGATATGCCAGAAGTTTCTCTAGTGGCTATTCTCGATGCCGATAAAGAAGGCTTTTTGCGCTCAGAACGTTCACTTATTCAAACGATTGGGCGAGCGGCACGTAATATTAATGGCCGAGCGATCCTATATGCTGGACGCATTACCGGCTCAATGCGTAAAGCAATTGATGAAACCGACCGACGTCGCGTTAAACAGCACCAATATAATATTGATAACAACATTACCCCGCGTGGCGTTAGACGTAATATTTCTGATGTAATGGACCTTGATGGCGGAAAAACTCGTGCGGCAGCAGCATTAAAAGCCGCTGAGCCAGCTTCAGAATATGAAACCTTCACCACCAAACAAATTGATGCAAAAGTAAAAGAATTAGAAACAACCATGTTTAATCATGCCCAAAACTTAGAGTTTGAATTGGCCGCGTCGGTACGTGATAAAATTGCCAAATTACGCGATCTGCAGTTGGCCACTTAGCGCGTTAAAAATTTATTGATCAAGTTAATTTTTAGCGGCCAATAAATCTTGTATAGATTAGAGTTGAGGTCGGGGTTTAGCCCGGCAGATTATCATCCACAGAGCCTATCTAGCTTGAAATTAAGCCCAACGTAAGCCCAATGTAGGTTCGATGTAGGCTCTATGTAGGGTGGACTTCAGTCCATCAAGTTAAATGAAATTTAACCGTGTTTGGTATAAATTCAAACTGAAAAAA
>NZ_JACGVF010000071.1:0-102321 GCF_014077085.1 Colwellia sp. MB02u-9 | reverse complement strand
TCCCATTCCGAACTCAGAAGTGAAACGTGTTAGCGCCGATGGTAGTGTGGGAGTTCCCATGTGAGAGTAGGACATTGCTAGGCTTCTATTTAGAGAAACCCGTAGCTGACGCTACGGGTTTTTTGTCTAAACCTTATGACTTAGCTAATTTTTAAGTTAATTAACTCATAAAGTTTTTTGTCTGATGACAATAGCGACATGGCCCCACCTGATCCCATTCCGAACTCAGAAGTGAAACGTGTTAGCGCCGATGGTAGTGTGGGAGTTCCCATGTGAGAGTAGGACATTATCAGACTCCTATTAGAGAAGCCCGATTCGAAAGAGTCGGGCTTTTTGCTGTCTGCTATTTAAATATTATGATAAAGCCAATCTGAAATGAATATAGCGACTTAACGCTAATCGATTACTATTCGGCTACATTTATATTTGAAAGTTAATCGTAAATTTATTTACCTGTTTATTCGATCGCGATTAAAGTAGCTCAATGTCGACGTGCTGTATTTTTGCTGTCTGTATTTATTTCGTTTAAAGTATGGCTCTTTTAAATTCTAAGCTTATAGGTAACTGTATTAATGTCATGGCAACCGAGTATGAATTGGCCGCATGCCAAGCAACGGGCACAGGTTTTAGGTCAAATACGGGCATTTTTCTTAGCACGAAATGTGATTGAGGTTGAAACCCCGATACTTGCTCATGCAACCGTGACCGATGCACATTTAGATGCCTTCGTAACACACTATAATTACTCACAAGATAGCCATTGCGATGAGTCGATAAATTTATTTGCCCAAACTTCGCCAGAGTTTGCGATGAAGCGCCTTTTAGCTAGTGGCTATGGTTGTTGCTATCAAATTTGCAAAGCGTTCCGCCATGAAGAGCAGGGTCGTTATCATAATCCTGAATTTACTATGTTGGAATGGTATCGCATTGATTTTGATCATTTCAAATTGATGGATGAAGTTGCCGCGTTAATAGAGTTAATCTTAGGTTGTGACCAAGCTGAACGTATTAGCTATCAAGCACTTTTTATTCGAGAAGTTGATATTGATCCTCTAATGACCAACAAAGAGCAATTACTTGCTCTTATTGCCGGTCGTGGTAAGTTGAGTGATTGGCTAGAAAAAGAAGACTCACTTGATACTTTACTGCAATTTGTCATGGCTGAGTTAATAGAGCCTAATATAGGTAAAGATGCGCCTTGCTTTGTTTATAATTTCCCGGCAAGTCAAGCATCGTTAGCTAAGATCAGTTCACAGGATCTGCGTGTTGCAGAACGCTTTGAGTGTTACTTTAAAGGTATTGAGCTTGCGAATGGCTTTCATGAGTTAACCGATGCTGAGCAACAGAAATTACGCTTTGGGCAGGATAATGAAATTCGTGCACAATTAGGTAAAGCTAAGCATAGGATTGACGAAAATTTTATTTCAGCACTTGAGCATGGTCTGCCATCTTGTGCAGGTGTTGCTCTTGGTATTGATAGACTGATTATGCTTGCTTTATCAGCGAGCAAAATTGACCAAGTTATTACCTTTTCGATAGCAAATGCTTAACTTACTGTATTAGTGTGATTACCAAGGGATTGTGTCGGTCTAATTACCGAGCGATTTTGTCGAAAGCAGCATATAAGCCAGTTGGTAAACTGGCTATGATTTATGTCGATTCTTTCAACTTACATTATTGTGTTACCCGATTAATTAGCTAATCAGGCAGATTTAATTCTTTTAATTTTCTTGTTAGAGTGTTCCTACCCCAACCTAGGCGTTTGGCCGCTTCTTGTTTATGTCCTTGGGTGTATTTTAAGGCACTTTCTAGCAATATCTTTTCAAACTCAGGTAGGACTTGTTCGATAATATTACTCTTACCTGATGATAGCTCTTTGTCGAGCCAAGTTTTTAAATTATCTTGCCAGCTATCATGTGAATTTTTCACACTGAGGGGTTTTACACTAAGTTCACTAGGTAAATCTGACATTAAAATTTCTTTACCACTGGCCATAACCGTGAGAAACCGACATATATTTTCTAATTGTCGAACATTGCCTGGCCATTCGCATTGCTCTAAATAATCTAGGGTACTTTTATGTAATGTTTTAATTTCAACGGCTAATTCTTTTGCCGCCTGTTTTAAAAAGTGTTGTGCTAATTGATTAATATCTTCCTTTCTTTCGCGCAGGCTAGGTATTTGGATCCTGATGACATTGAGTCGATGAAATAAATCTTCACGAAAGTCACTACTACTGACCCGTTCTTCTAAGTTTTGATGCGTCGCGGCAATGATTCTTACATCAACTTTTATCGGAGAATGACCACCGACTCGATAAAATTGACCGTCTGATAATACTCTAAGTAGCCTTGTTTGAATATCGAGTGGCATATCACCAATCTCATCTAGGAAAAGTGTACCTTGGTGCGCTTGTTCGAAACGGCCATGTCTGACGGCACTTGCGCCAGTAAAAGCGCCTTTTTCGTGACCGAATAGCTCTGATTCTATTAAGTCTTTCGGTATTGCAGCCATGTTGAGTGGTATAAAAGGTGCTGATGAACGTGGACTGTGCATATGTAATGCGTGTGCCACTAGCTCTTTACCCGTACCGGACTCGCCATTGATCAGTACACTGATACTTGAACGAGATAGTCGGCCAATCGTCCTAAATACTTCTTGCATAGACGGTGCCGCGCCTATTATGCCAACCGCGTCAACAGAGGGGATATTAAGTTGTTTTGTCGACTTTAATTCTCGAGCATGGGTTAAAGCTCTTTTGGCCAGGGTGACGGCGTCAGCAATATCAAAAGGCTTCGGTAAATATTCGAATGCTCCTCCTTGATAGGCATTTACTGCACTGTCTAGATCTGAGTGAGCGGTCATTATGATGACAGGAATGTGGGCAAACTGGTCATTAATTTTACCTAATAGCGTCATGCCATCAATGTTAGGCATACGAATATCAGAAATAATCACCTCGGGTTGGTGATGCTCTAAAGCAATTAACAGATCTTCTGGATTATGAAACGTACCTACGCTTATGTTAGCGTTCGACAGGGCTTTTTCTAGCACCCATCTGATTGAGCTATCATCATCGACGATCCATACTTGTTCGGTGATCATTAGTTTTTCTCACTTTCAAAAGGTATTAAAATAGTAAACTCTGTATGCCCAGGTCGACTTTTACAGGATAATTTTCCGTGATGCTGATGGATAATAGTTTGGCAAATGGAAAGTCCTAAGCCGGTACTCGAGGCACTACCTGAGACCATAGGATAGAATAATGTACTGCGAATATGCTCAGGTATACCGGGGCCATTATCAATTATGCTTATTTCTACACAAAGCTTGATACGCTTGCCATTAATAGTTTTATTGCTTGCTGCACGAGTTTTTAAGGTGATTTTACCTTCACCATTTAAGGCTTGCATGGCGTTATGGACAATATTGATAACGGTTTGTTGGAGCTTGTCTTGATCAAAGGTTAATTCAGGTATGGATGGGTCATAGTCACGGGCTAAAGTAATATCTTTGGGGTTATCAAATTTTGACAGTTGAAAGACTTTTTCAATCACGATGTGAATATTTTGCAACTTCATAAGAGGCCGATTGTTAGGCCCCAACAAACGGTCAACTAAATTGGTTAATCTATCGGCTTGTTCTATGATCATCGCGGTGTATTCTTTTTGTTCGAGGTTAAGTTCTAAATCCAATAATTGTGCCGCGCCGCGCAGGCCACCAAGGGGGTTTTTAATTTCATGGGCAAGACCACGGATAAGATCGCGTGCAGACTCCCATTGTTGTTGTTGAAATGCTTCTCCACTGATCTGTTTTTGTTGATCAATTTGTTTGAACTCGAGCAAAATGTGTGGGCATTGTTCAAAGGTAACTGCAGAGGCAGTAATTTCAACGGTGATTTGTCGCTGATCAAAAAACTCAATCGTTACATCGCTATCACTAAACTCTTGTCCTGTCGTCAGTAGTTGTTGTAAACGATTATTATTAATAGGGGTATTATAAAAAACTTGGTCAATGGGAAGTCGGTATATTTTACTTAAGCTTTTAACTAGCAATGCTTCGGCAGCAGGATTGACATAGCAAATAGCGAGTTCACGGTCTAACACAGCAACAGCTGTTACCATTTGATTAGGTAATGCTTGTTGATAATGCTTTTTTATTTTGTTTAAATTGATCACGTTATTAAACATCACTTTTCCTTGCACTAAAATGGTGCGTTAAGTAACGAGTGTAAATAAAGTTGGTGCAATATGCACTGAAATCCGGTTAGTTTGCCTTGTTAACCGATATTCTGTGCATATAAAACGTTACTGGAGAAGACGTTGCAATAACCTTGCCTTTATCATTAAGTAAGGCCATTTTTATTTGATGTTCACCACGATCAATATTTCGAAGGACAAACATTGAGTGTGTTTGTGGCTTTTTATAGGGCTTGTCATCTAAGTATAATTGTATAGTAAGACCACGCTTGAAGATGGGCTTGATTCGGCCTGAAACATAAGCTGAACCCGTATTATCTCTAATGGTAGCTTTGTCCTCGGGTTGGATGATCTCTACTTGATAATTGTTATCTATGGCTTTGGGTTTTATATCTAAAATTGAAGTGTCGATTGAGGATTTTATGGTGTTAGGTTCTTTGACATCTAATTCCACTGCACCGGGTTTAGGGCTATCAGAAAAAACCAGTACCCCTTGCTCGCTGCGCCAGACATAAACTTGAGCAGAGCCTGCAAATACAGTAAAAGCCTGCGTTAGTAAGAGAATAAAAATGAAAAAACGTGCAGTATGAATCAAAAATAATATCCTTTTTAAAAATGTTCAAGCTTAATCTATCCAAATAATATCAAATTTACCACAAAAAAAGCTCACCGAAGTGAGCTTTTTACTTATCTATCTATTTGTAACGTTATACGCTGTAGTACATATCAAATTCAACTGGGTGAGTTGTTAAGTTCAATAATTCTACTTCGCCACGTTTGATACCTATGTAGGCGTCGATCATGTCTTTATCCATAACACCACCTTCAGTTAAGAAGTCCATGTCATTTTCTAAGGCATCTAATGCTTCAGTTAACGAAGTGGCTACTTGTGGAATTTCTGCTGCTTCTTCTGCAGGTAAGTCATATAGATCTTTATCCATGGCATCGCCAGGGTGAATTTTGTTTTTAATACCATCAAGACCAGCCATCAACATAGCTGAGAAGCCTAAGTAAGGGTTCATTGTTGGATCAGGGAAACGCACTTCGATTCGCATGGCTTTTGGTGATGGTACAATTGGAATGCGAATAGATGCAGAACGGTTACGTGCTGAGTAAGCTAGCATTACAGGTGCTTCAAAACCAGGTACAAGGCGCTTGTATGAGTTAGTAGAGGCGTTAGTAAAAGCATTTAGTGCTTTAGCATGCTTGATGATACCACCAACATAGTAAAGTGCCATTTCAGATAATCCGCCGTATTTATCACCAGCAAATAAGTTAACACCGTCTTTAGCAAGAGATTGATGAACATGCATACCTGAACCGTTATCACCTACTAATGGCTTAGGCATGAAAGTTGCTGTTTTACCGTAAGCGTGTGCAACGTTGTGAACAACATATTTATATATTTGCACTTCATCGGCTTTTAATACCATAGTATTAAAGCGACAAGCGATTTCGTTTTGACCTGCAGTCGCTACTTCATGGTGATGCGCTTCAACCACTAAGCCCATTTCTTCCATCACTAAACACATGGCTGAACGAAGATCTTGTGATGAATCTACTGGTGATGTAGGAAAATAACCGCCTTTTACACCAGGACGATGTCCCATATTGCCTTCTTCGTATTCTGTACCCGAATTCCAAGACGCTTCTTTATCATCTATTTTATAAAATGAACCACTCATGTCTGTGTGGAAACGAACATCATCAAAAACAAAAAACTCTGGCTCTGGACCAATTAAAACGTTATCTGCAATGCCGGTACTACGCATGTAATCTTCAGCGCGTTTTGCCACTGAACGAGGATCACGGCTATAGCCTTGCATTGTTGTAGGTTCAAGGATGTCACAACGAACATTCAAGGTAACTGCTTCAGTAAAAGGGTCAAGTACTGCAGATTCAGCAATAGGCATCATCACCATGTCTGATTCGTTAATACCTTTCCAACCTTGAATTGAAGACCCATCAAACATTTTGCCGTCTTCAAAAAAATCTTCTGTTACTTGATGATGAGGAATTGAAATGTGTTGCTCTTTACCCTTGCTATCAGTAAAGCGTAAATCAACAAATTTGACGTCATGTTCTTTAATTAGATCTAAAACTGCGTTTGACATTGAATGTCTCCAGTGTAGTTAGTGCTTAAATGCTCAAAAACTTAATTCTCTATTACTTGTGCTTAAGCGAATACTGTGCCAAAGCTAAAGTCATTGAAATATATGATTTTTATGTTTTTTATTAATTTAATCTGCACCATTGCAGTGCGTTGTTTGCTGTATTTTGGTGCGTATACTCTGATCTGATCATCGGCAGTATAACAACTGAATAATATTTTGTTGGTTATATTTTTCTATTGCGGTGTATTTGCTGAGACTTGTACTGTATAATATGCGCCCAATTGTAGCCCTATTCGTTAATTTGCTTAAAGTAGCAATAAACGAAAGTAACAGCGAGTAACGCCTGTGTTAGATAAATTAAGAAATGTAGCAATTATTGCTCACGTTGACCACGGAAAAACCACTTTAGTTGATAAATTATTAGAACAGTCAGGTACGCTAGACGCCCGAGGCGGTCTAGAAGAACGTACAATGGACTCAAATGATATCGAAAAAGAACGTGGTATCACAATCTTAGCTAAAAACACGGCTATTAACTGGAATGGCTACCGTGTAAACATCGTAGATACTCCTGGCCATGCTGATTTTGGTGGTGAAGTTGAACGTGTAATGTCAATGGTAGATTCAGTTTTACTGATAGTTGATGCACAAGAAGGCCCTATGCCACAAACGCGTTTCGTTACGAAAAAAGCGTTTGCTCAAGGTTTAAAGCCAATTCTTGTTATTAACAAAGTTGATAAGCCTGGTTCTCGCCCTGATTGGGTTATGGATCAAGTTTTTGAATTATTTGATAACCTTGGTGCAACTGACGAACAACTTGACTTTAAAGTTGTTTACGCTTCAGCAATCAATGGTTGGGCTACGCTTGAAGAAGGCGCAACTGGCACCGACATGACTCCTTTATTTGATACTATTCTTAAAGAAGTGCCAGCACCAATCGCGGATCCTGAAGCTCCGTTCCAAATGCAAATTTCTCAACTTGATTACAGCTCTTACTTAGGTGTAATTGGCGTTGGCCGTGTTACACGTGGTTCAGTTAAGCCGAATCAACAAGTGACTATTAAATTAGCGACTGGCAAGGTTCATAACGCTAAAGTAGGCAAAGTGTTTGGTTACTTAGGCTTAGAAAGACTAGATATCGAAGAAGGTTTTGCTGGTGACATTATTGCACTTACTGGCTTAGGCGAATTAAAAATATCTGATACTGTTTGTTGTCCAACAGCAGTTGAAGGTTTACCAGCGTTATCTGTTGATGAACCTACTATCAATATGACGTTCCAAGTAAATACCTCACCATTTTGTGGTAAAGAAGGTAAATATGTTACTTCACGTAACATCAAAGATCGCTTAGAAAAAGAGCTTGTTCATAACGTTGCTTTACGTGTTGAAGAATTACCTGATGCTGATAAATTTAAAGTGTCGGGCCGTGGTGAACTTCACCTAGGCATTTTAATTGAAAATATGCGTCGTGAAGGTTTTGAATTAGCAGTATCACGTCCTGAAGTTATTATTCGTGAAATTGATGGTGAAATACAAGAACCTTACGAGAACGTAACTATTGATGTTGAAGAGCAACATCAAGGACCTATCATGGAAAGAATGGGTGTTCGTAAAGCTGAATTAACTGATATGGCACCTGATGGAACGGGCCGTATTCGTATGGACTTCATCATGCCAAGCCGTGGTTTGATTGGTTTCCAAACTGAATTTATGACCTTAACTTCAGGCTCTGGCTTAATTTATCATACATTTTTTGAATACGGACCTCACAAGGGTGGCGATATTGGCCAACGTAAAAATGGTGTAATGATCGGTAACGCTACGGGTAAAGCCTTAACTAACGCTATCTTTAACTTACAATCTCGTGGTCGCATGTTGATCGGACACGGTGTTGATATTTATGAAGGTCAAGTTATTGGTATTCATAGCCGTGACAACGACTTAACCGTAAACGCGCTTAAAGGTAAGCAGTTAACTAACGTTCGTTCATCAGGTACTGATGAAGCACAAACGTTAACGCCGCCTATCGTTATGTCACTTGAGCAAGCGCTTGAATTTATTGATAACGATGAGTTGGTAGAAGTAACACCACTAAACATTCGAATTCGTAAGAAATTTTTGAAAGAGAATGATCGTAAGCGTGAAGGTCGTGGACCAAAATAACCTGGTAAGCTAATCTTTATATAAAAGCCACCTAAAGCAATTTAGGTGGCTTTTTTTTCAATTTTTTAAAACCGCCTCGAATACCTCTAAATACCTCTAAATAGTTTTATAGATAATCTTGATGACTTTAGCTCTAAGGTAAAATTATTGAGATTATGACTACCGTTATTTTAGTCATTGCCTTAAAATAAATGTAATGGCTCTAACTAGTAATTTATATGCACCCGAGAATAGAAGAAATAAAGCAGCATCGTTACGTCAAATCAATACTTGGCTTTTGGTTATTGTTTTTTAACAATTTTCAAAAAGAACGTATTCATGTCACTGCCGGCTATTTATCTTATGTTACCTTGATGTCTTTGGTGCCTTTGATGGTGGTGATGTTATCTGTGATGACCGCTTTCCCTATTTTTTCTGAAATAAGAGAATTGATAGAAAATTTTATCTATCAGAACTTTGTCCCAGCTTCTGGTGATGTTGTGCAAGAGCACATTACTGGCTTTGTCAGCAATGCCACTAAAATGTCGGCTATAGCCATTACTGCGCTATTTATTTTTGCCATGTTACTGATTTCAGCGATTGATCAATGTTTAAATAAATTATGGCGAGTCAATGAAAAACGTCGAATTATCACATCATTTTCAATGTATTGGATGGTATTAAGCTTAGGTCCAGTTTTGGTGGGGAGTAGTTTGGTCATGACCTCCTATATTCTGTCGTTGGTATCGATAGGGGATTATGATTTATTAGGGCTAAGCAATATTGCTGTTCAGGCTCTGCCGTTAGTCGCTTCAATAGCCGCTTTTTTTATTTTATATATGGTGGTGCCCAATAAGGTTGTTCCTGCTAGATTTGCGCTTGCGGGTGCGACCTTAGCCGCGGTTTTATTTGAGATAGCAAAAAAATCTTTTGCAATTTATGTGACACAACTTCCTTCTTATGAGGCTATATATGGTGCGTTATCAAGTATTCCTATTCTATTTTTATGGGTATACTTGAGCTGGTTGGTGGTGCTTGTAGGGGCATTATTTACCGTGTCATTAGAAGATTATGACAGCGAAAAAAAGGCAAAATCATCTCAGCAAGCTGCTGATTAAATATAAGTAGACTGAATAGATTATCTATAAGGAGCGGTATATGTCTAGAGTGCTTTTCCCCAATATTGCGGTTTATCAACAACAATGGCTTGACGTTGGAGATGGACATCAACTCTACCTTGAGCAGTCAGGTAACCCCAATGGTATTGCCGTGGTATATCTACATGGTGGCCCTGGCGGCGGAACAAGTAAAGATCATCGCCGATACTTTGATCCCGACAAATACCGTATTATTTTATTCGATCAACGCGGCTGTGGACGTTCTACACCATCGCCAAGTGTTCGCCATAATACCCCCGCGCATTTAGTTGCTGATCTTGAGCTAATCCGTCAACATTTAAGTATTTCACATTGGTTAGTGGCCGGAGGTTCATGGGGCACCACCTTGGCATTGCTTTATGGCATTCAATATCCTGAAACCGTGTTAGGTTTTATTTTAAGAGGCGTTTTCCTTGGCACAACATCTGAATACAACTGGTTGTATGGTCAAGATGGCGCCGCCGGATTTTTTCCTGAATATTACCGAGAATTTACTGAGCAACTTATTGACGTTAAAGCTGATAATATTGTTCAAGGCTATTATGATGTGCTGACGGGAAGCAATGAAATTGCCGCTATTGCCGCCAGTAAAGCTTGGTGCTTATGGGAGCTTAGGTTGTCAACCATTGAGCATCACCCTATTGATATCCATCACATAGAAGATTCACATCAAGCCTTATGTATGGCGAACATATCGAGCCATTATTTTGTCAATAAATGCTTTATTGAGGAGGGCCTGATTTTAGCGTCGATTGAAAAAATTAAAGCGATACCGGCGATTATCTTACATGGCCGCTATGATATGGTTTGCCAATTACGTAACGCGGATCAGTTGGTGCAAAAATGGCCCAATGCACAATTACAAATATTACCCAAAGCAGGGCATAGCGGTTTTGAATCTCAAACGATTGATGGCTTTTGCAAAGCAACAGACACTATGGCTAATTTTATTGCCGAACGCAGAGAGCGTGATTAAATGATAGCCTTGATGCAAAGAGTATCTGAAGCAAGTGTCAGCGTGGATCATAATATTGTTGGGGAAATCGAGCAGGGTTTATTAGTGTTTTTAGCGATTGAACCTGCAGATACCCAAGCAAAGGCTAAGCGCTTAGCTGAACGTGTTGCCGGTTACCGAATTTTTGCTGATGATGAGGGTAAAATGAATCTAAATGTTCAGCAAGTCGGTGGTGAAATATTAGTCGTTTCACAGTTTACCTTAGCGGCGAATACCACAAAGGGAATGCGACCGAGTTTTACCCGTGCAGCACCGCCAAGATTGAGTGCCGCGCTTTATCAATATTTTTGTCAGCAATTGCGCGAGCTTGGCTTTAGAACTCCGACCGGGGTTTTTGGTGCTGACATGCAGGTGCGCTTATTAAATGACGGTCCGGTAACCATCAATCTACAAGGTTAATACAAAATTAATAGCAATAATATTTACTAGTTAGCGCTCATATGATGATTAAAAAACTTTCGCCATCTAAGGTATTGTGTTGCGGGTAGATAGGATATTTTTGATCGCTTTTTTAGGTTATCTAGCATCCAATGCTTTGGCAACAAATGAATAATCACATTGAGATAGCGTGGAATATGAAAGTAGATAATATGATGCGAACTTTGTAGTTGCCTTAAAATGGTCAAGCATAAGTTAATTTCTTGATCGTCAAGATCAGGTAAATTCAGTGTTAAACAAGCATCATCTTGTAAGTTATCTATCAGTGCGGTTAACAGCGCAACTCGACTTTGAAAACTATTAGCATGGTGTTGATAAACGTCACAAATTAACCAATCAGCGGATGACTTTGCTGGACATTGACTTTGTTGCAGCCAAGCTAAGGCTTCGCTATTTTCAATCACTATCTGCTGTTGTAGCGGGTTAAAATAATGTTGAAAGCACTCGATCACCGCTTGAGACAGTTCGATACTCGTGACTTGGATATTGGGCTGTAGCGCACTTAAGAATCGACTCAAATTTCCGCCACCAAGACCCAACTCTACCACCTGATTGGGTTGAAAAAACAATAAAGGCATCAAAGCCGCGTAGTGATGAGGTAAGGTCAGTTTTTCGGGACACCGTAAATGCATAACACTTTGAATAACGTCGTCAAATGCTAACCAGCGATAATGTGCATTTTCACTAATGGTTATTTGGTCTGTGGTGTTACTGAGGTACACTAGTTGACCTTGGTTAACATGTTGGTTAAGTTTCACGTGTTGTTAAATTCCTGAAATAAATATATTTCACTTGCCGTAAGATGAATAATAGACGATGTACAAATGTAGAGCGCCAAAAAATCAAGCTGAACTAGCACAATATTATCAACTACGCTGGCAAGCGCTCCGCCAGCCATCGCAACAACCCATGGGTAGCGAAAAAGATGAGCTTGAGGCGCAATCATACCATCGGGTCATCGTTGACGATATGGATAACATTGTTGGCGTTGGGCGATTACACAATGCTAGTCAAGCGCAAGCACAAATTCGCTATATGGCGATCAGTGACCCGGTCCGTGGTCAAGGGCTGGGTAAATTACTGATCAGTGAGTTGGAACGGATTGCAGCAGAAGTTGGGGTGAGAACCATAGCGTTAAATGCGCGCGTTAATGCGATTAGTTTTTATCAGCGACTTGGTTATAGCGATGAAGGATATTCACATACGCTTTTTGGTGACGTAAAGCACAACAAAATGATTAAGAGCATAGCAAAACCTGATAATCATTTAGCTGAACTTGCCGACAACTTACAGCAACTTTGGCATCAAACTATTCCGCTTAGTAAAGCCATGAATATACATATTTGCTATTTTGATCAACAAAAACTGCGCACTAATTGTGAGCCAAACTTTAATAAAAACCTTCATAATACTATGTTTGCAGGCAGCATTTATACGTTGGCAACCCTGACCGGTTGGGCTTGGGTGTATATGGCGCTGCAAGCGCAAACACAGCAAGCTGACATTGTATTAGCGGAAGGAAATATTCGCTATATTGCGCCGCTGTTAGGTGTCGCCTATGCCCAAACCTCGTTAAACCGAGTTACGGGTAGCCTAGAGCCGTTACTCGATGGCAAAAATGCTCGCTTTAATATCGAAGTAGAAGTGTGTTGTGGTGATAAGGTTGTCGCACTTTTTACCGGGGCTTATGTTGCTATGGCAAAACGACAATAACCTGTTGGCAGTGGTACCAAGGTATTAACCTTGCTCGCATAACACCATTTCTGAGTTATTGTTGAGTTATTACTGAGCGAAAATTTCAAACTAAAAGTAGATCAATATGTATAAAATTTTTATAGGGTTTATATTCTGCAGCTTCCTTGCCACGGCAACTGTGCCGGTAAACAGCGAGCTTGATGCGGTATTAGATAGTTTTCATCAAGCGGCAGGCGAAGCTAACGAGGAAAAATATCTTGGCTTATTGGCAGAAGATGCTATTTTTCTGGGTACAGACAGTGCTGAACGTTGGAATAAAAGCGAATTTTCAGCTTTTGTAAAACCTTACTTTAGTCAAGGCAAAGGTTGGTTATATCAGCCAGTACACGTCATATAACGCCAACTCAAGCGGGTAATATTTTCTTTTTTGATGAGTTGTTGGAAAATAAAAGTTATGGCATGTGTCGTGGAAGTGGTTTGTTAATTAACACCGAAAATGGATGGAAAATATTACAATACAATTTATCTATTCCGGTGCCAAATGCTATTGCTCTGCAAGTGGTCGCGTCTATTAAGGGTTATCGAGCCACTACTATTAAAAAATAAAGTCAGCTTAATCATCACTGTCAGTGGTGTAATTTTATGGAGAAATTTTAATGACCAGTGTTAGTATTATCGGCTGTGGTTGGTTAGGGCAGGCGTTAGCGCAACGTTTACTTGCCAACCATACTAAGCTTATTGCCAGCTACCAATCAGCGCAAAGCCATGACAAACTTAAGGCGCTTAATATTCCCGCCACTCAGCTTATTTTACCGCTTGTTGATGATGTGATGAGCTGTAAGCAGCTAGATAAGATTACTGGTGTTGACCCCAGATTATTTCAACAAGATGTGCTGATTATTGCCATACCACCCCAGTTGAAAAAAGGTCGGGTAGATTATCCGTTGAAAATTCAACAGCTAGTGCACCTGGCTGAGCTTGGCAGCACTCAACATATTATTTTACTGAATTCGACAGCAATCTATAATGGTTTGGTGGGTAAAGTCGATGAAGCCAGCAAGTTAAATATGAATGCTGAAAAAGTCGCTAGCTTACTGGCAGCAGAGCAAGCGGTTAAAAGCTTCTCTAAACGTGTGCATATTTTAAGGTTAGCCGGATTGGTTGGGCCTGATCGACATCCGGGTAAATTTTTACAAGCAAAACGTGTTTTTGAAAATGCGAGTGCGACAGTGAACCTGGTTCACCAAACCGATGTCGTGAATATTCTTGACCGCCTTATTCATCTTGACAGTAATGATAGTAAACAAAGCATTTATAATGTGGTCAGTAATACCGATAGTGATCGCCAAGGTTATTATCAGCTAGCCGCGCAAGCCTTAAATTTACCGATACCACAATTTGCCATCGAGCAAGAGCAAAGCCCAGGTAAAAAAATTATCGGTACCGCATTGCGTGATGAATTGGCTTATCACTATCGCCATGACGACTTATTATCATGGTTAAAAAAGACTGATCCCATCGACTTAGGTAGCGCTTAATCTGTGATTTTGAAAAAATTAAGGTGTAAAAACTATGGCGAATAATGTCATTACCAAAATGCTAAAAGCAATCTATCAATATAAAATGACCTTATTATTTTTTATTTTGTGGGCGCATGTTTCATTGTTGAATTTATTTTATGTTAATTACCGTGGGCCTATTTTTCTCTGGCAAGAAAATAGCGAATTACGGACTATTCAAACACATTTTTTAATTGCCTTAATCACCACCCTGTTCTTTGTCGCTATCACAAAATTAAGAAAAATAAGCAGCAATAAAACCTTTAAAACCAATGGAAAATAGCCAATAAAAAACCCGACTTTACTCGGTCGGGTTTTTGCCTACTTAAGCTTTGCTAAGGTTTATTGTGAATACCTGCCGTGGCTAGCCATTGTTTAAAATCAAGCAAATTTGCGGGCAGAATAACTTTAGTTGATGGTTGACTCAAGCCTTTCATTTGTTGCAGATATTGCTCACTTAATTGCATATCTAAAGCTTGTTCACCGCCGGATTGCTCAATAGCCGTTGCTAACTTACTAATAGAGTCGCCAGTGGCTTGTGCAATGGTTAATATTTCCGCCGCCTTACCTTCAGCTGAGTTAATTCTGCGCTGCTTTTCACCTTCAGACAAATTAATCAATTCGGTCATTTTTCCTTCTGAACGATTAATGCGACTCGCTCTATCACCTAAACTTTTTGCCAAAATGGCGCGGCGTTCACGTTCGGCGTTAACCTGCATTTCCATCGCGTTGCGAACAGTCACGGGTGGGGTAATGTTCTTAATTTCGTAGCGGTGAACTTTAATGCCCCAGCTTTCGCCTGCTTTATCAAGCACCTCTACCACTTTCGCGCTAATGACATCGCGCTCTTCAAAAGTGCGATCTAACTCTAAAGTACCGATGACTGAACGGGTAGTGGTTTGAGCAAGTTGCATAGCAGCGAAGCGGTAGTCGGTTATACCGTAGCTTGCCTTGTAGGCATCAATCACTTGGATGTAAATAACACCATCAACTTCGACATAAACTTCGTCTTTTGAGAAACACTCTTGAGGTGGCACATCTATGGTTTCTTCTTTCTGGTCTTGAATAAATGCTACGCGATCAATAAAAGGTAAGAGTAAATGAAAGCCCGCTTCTAAGGTGCAACGATATCTCCCTAAGCGTTCAATAATATAAACTGATTTTGTTGGTACTAAACAAATAGCTTGGAAAAACTTAAAGGCTAGAAACAAGAAGATAAATGCCCAAATAGCCAATACCGCTAAATCGATAGTGTTTGCATCAATAGCTATCATGATTTTGCTCCTTGAGTATTTTGTGTTACTTTTTCCATACCTTGAAAAAAGCCTTCTAATTTAGCCACTTCGCTTGGCACGATTGACACGTCAGCATGTTGTAGAATATTGCCGGTTTGCGCAATAAACTGTTCTAATAAACGCATTTTTATCGCTTTTTCGCCACCCGGCTGGGCTGCCGCTTTGGCAATGAAGTTAATACCTTCTGCCGACGCTTGCGTAAGAATCGCTATCTCTTGTGCTCGGCCATGGGCTTCGTTAATTTGTTTTTGTTTATCGCCTTCAGATAAGTTGATCGCTTCTTGGCGGACACCTTCGGATAGATTAATCGTCGACTCTTTTTCCGCTTCTGCTAAGGTAATTTCAGCCCGCTTTTGCCTTTCAGCTTCCATTTGTTTTTCTAGGGTATGAATAACATTGTCAGAGGGGGTAATATTGCGCACTTCATAGCGTAATACTTTAATGCCCCAAGGGTCTGAGGCTTTATCAATTTCACGCACAATAGTTTCATTTAGGGTGTCGCGCTCAGAAAATGTTTGGCTTAAGTTTAATTTACCAATTTCAGAACGCATGGTTGTTTGCGCTAAATTAACGCTAGCGCGACGGTAATCTTCAATACCATAACTGGCTTTAGCACCGTCCATTACTTGAATATAGACTAAGCCGTCAACATTAATTTGAATGTTGTCGCGTGAAATACAACTTTGCGCTGGTATATCCAACACTTGTTCACGGGTTTCATGACGATAAGCGACGCGGTCAATAAAAGGGATTAGAAAATACAGCCCTGGTGGCGTAATGGCGCGAAATTTTCCTAGACGTTCTATGACACAAACCTCTTTCATTTGCACTATCAGTACTAGCTTGACGACAATAAACAGTAAGGCTAGAAAAACAAAGGTAACCGTAGCTAACATAAAGATGCTCCTTTTCTTATTTTATAATTTTTAAATGGCGTTAAATTGAGGCTTAACCTCTACGGTTTATTTGATAGGCTCAACCACTAAAGAAATGTTTTCTTTACACACAATAGCGGCTTCACTACCCGCTTGGATAATAGAACCATCACTTAACGCCGTCCATGTTGTGCCTTGATACTCAACTCTACCTGCTTGTGTACCTGGGCCTATTTGTTCGAGTACACGTACTTTTTTACCATAAATATCGACCTCTTCATAAATATTTTCAATAATCGTTTCACCCGCAAAAAATCGCTCGGTAATAAAATAAACTAAAACCAGTAGAAAGGTGGCGAGGATGAACCAGGTGGTGAGGGTTAATACCCAAGTATCAAGTATTTGTTGTTGTACACCAACAGCCACTAGCAATGAGGCTATGCCTAAATTAAGTAAAATACCGCCTGGAACAAAAATCTCTAAACAGGCGAATAAAATAGCTAGGGCGAGCCAAGTTTCAAAAAACAGTATGTATTCCATTGCCACCTCTATGATGTATGTGCGGTTAATTTTACGTTAACAGCGATCCATTCAAAGTAGCAAGCACGACATATTATGTCAAGTGATTCAGGTTAAAGGCAATTATGTGAAAGAAAGTTGGCGCTAGGCATTATTTGATCAGGTAAGTAATCAATTAGGTATAAGCATGGTTGGAGTTAATGAAGGTACTAATGCCTTGCAAGGCAGGATGTCTGAGCAAGGCCTGAACATGGTTACTTCTTCATATCCATGTGATGGTGACATACGGTTCATCTTGAACATCGTTACTCTTTCACATCCATGTGATCGTAACATACCCTTCCTCCTGAACATAAAAAAGCCAAACATGGATATTTGGCTTGATACAGTTAACTTAACTTAAATTTAACTGGAACTAGAAGCTAGGTAATAAGGCTTCAGGCATGAAATTGTTGAACTCACCTTCAGCAATAATCGACGATGCGTCAGCAATATCTGGCGCAAAGTATCTGTCTTTATCATAAAAACTGACAACTTGGCGTAAAATTGATTTAGCCAATTCAACATTTTTAGAACCTTTTAATGGCGCTCTAAAATCTAGACCTTGTGCCGCCGCCAAGTATTCAACAGCTAACACACCGTTAGTATTTTCAGCCATATCAGCAAGACGACGGCCAGCAAAGCAAGCCATAGAGACGTGATCTTCTTGATTTGCTGAAGTGGGTAAGCTATCAACAGAGGCTGGATGGGCTAATGATTTATTTTCTGAGGCTAAAGCGGCAGAGGTGACTTGTGCAATCATAAAGCCAGAGTTTATTCCGCCATTATCGACTAAAAACGCGGGTAATTTACTGAGGTTTGCATCGATTAATAGCGCCATTCTACGCTCTGATATTGAACCAATTTCGGCAATCGCTAACGCTAAGTTATCTGCTGCCATGGCAACAGGCTCGGCATGGAAGTTACCCGCAGAGATAAAGTCACCTTCGTTGGCGAAAACTAACGGGTTATCGGTCACACCGTTGGCTTCAACATGAAGTACTTCAGCCGCTTGGCGAATTTGTGTTAAACATGCACCCATCACTTGTGGCTGACAACGCAGTGAGTAAGGGTCTTGCACTTTTTCACAATCAAGGTGCGAAGAACCTATGGCTGAGTTGTGGTCTAAAATGTGACGGTATGCGTGAGCGGCATCGATTTGTCCGCGTTGACCACGAGCTTGATGTACGCGATCATCAAAAGGGGCGCGAGAACCCATGGCCGCTTCAACTGACATAGAGCCAATAACCACACCAGCAGCAAATAAATCTTCCGCGTGAAATAGGCCTTCTAATGAAAATGCCGTTGACGCTTGTGTGCCATTGAGTAGTGCTAAACCTTCTTTTGCCGCTAAGGTCATGATCTCAAGACCGGCTATTTTTAAGCCTTCAACCGCTGAAATAACTTCATCGTTATGCGACATTTCGCCTTCACCCAATAAGGGTAATACCATATGAGAAAGCGGCGCTAAATCACCAGAAGCACCAACAGAGCCTTTTTTAGGCACACACGGATAGACTTCTGCGTTTAATAGGGTAATTAGCGCTTGAATAACTTCTAAGCGAATACCAGAAAAACCGCGTGATAATGAATTGATTTTCAAAACCATCATTAAACGAACAGTGGCATCATCCATGTACTCGCCAAAGCCGGCTGAGTGAGACAATACGATTGAGCGCTGTAATAATTCTAATTGGTCATTTTGGATACGGGTACTGGCCAGTAAACCAAAGCCGGTATTAATACCGTAAACCACGCGATCTTCCGCGATAACTTTTTGCACCGCTTCAGCGCTTTTGTTAATACCTTCAAAGGCACTTTCATCTAAGCTAAATTGTATACCTTCATACTTAGTTACGGCGCGTAATTGTTTTAGCGTAAGCTGGCCTGGAATAATATTTAATGTGTTCATTACTGACATGTTATCTGTCCTATTTTTAAATTTTTATGAATTCAATGAAAATTGCACCAAGATCATCGTTAAAAAAGGTGCAATTATGCGTTAAGCTAAACAGGTTGTTACTAAACCTTGCCGTTAGCACCATCAATCATAGGCAGGTCTAGGCCTTGTTCTTTTGCACAATCAATTGCAATGTCGTAACCGGCATCGGCATGACGCATAACACCGGTAGCAGGGTCGTTCCATAATACACGGCTAATGCGTTTTGCCGCGGCATCAGTACCATCAGCGACAATAACCACACCAGAATGCTGACTAAAGCCCATGCCTACGCCACCACCGTGATGTAGGCTAACCCAAGTAGCGCCGCCTGAAGTTGACAACAAGGCATTAAGTAGCGGCCAATCAGATACGGCGTCAGAGCCATCAAGCATGCTTTCAGTTTCACGATTTGGTGAAGCAACTGAGCCAGAGTCTAAGTGATCGCGGCCAATAACAACGGGTGCTGATAATTCGCCAGTTTTTACCATTTCGTTAAAGGCTAATGCTAAGCGAGCACGGTCTTTTAAACCTGCCCAACAAATACGGGCAGGTAAGCCTTGAAAAGCAATACGTTCACGCGCCATATCTAACCAGTTATGTAAGTGTGGATTGTCTGGAATAAGCTCTTTCACTTTGGCGTCAGTTTTATAGATATCTTCTGGATCACCCGATAATGCTACCCAGCGAAATGGTCCAATGCCTTCACAAAATAGTGGCCTAACATAAGCCGGTACAAAGCCAGGAAAATTAAAGGCATTTTTCACCCCTTCTTCCAAAGCCATTTGACGAATGTTGTTACCATAATCTGTGGTAGCAGCACCAGCCGCTTGTAGATCAAGCATGGCCTGTACTTGCACAGCCATTGAATGTTTAGCCGCTTTTACAACGCCAGCTTCGTCTTCAAGACGCATTTTTGCCGCTTGCGCCATGTTCCAGCCTTGTGGTAAATAACCGTTGAGCGGATCATGTGCTGAGGTTTGATCCGTTACTATGTCGGGGGTAACACCACGTTTGACTAATTCAGGGAAAATATCAGCGGTATTACCTAATAAACCCACAGAGATCGCTTCGCCTTTTGCTGTCGCATCATTGATCATCGCTAATGCTTCATCTAACGAGGTGGCTTTTTTATCGACGTAGCGAGTCTTTAGGCGAAAATCGATACGAGACTCATCACATTCAACAACTAAGGCAGAAAAGCCCGCCATAGTTGCTGCCAGTGGTTGAGCGCCACCCATGCCACCTAAACCACCGGTAAGTACCCATTTACCTTTAGCGTTTCCAGCAAAGTGCTGTTTTGCCATGGCGACAAAAGTCTCATAAGTGCCTTGCACTATGCCTTGCGAGCCAATGTAAATCCATGAACCTGCGGTCATTTGGCCGTACATCATTAAACCTTGTTTATCTAACTCATTAAAATGCTCCCAGTTTGCCCAGTGCGGCACTAAGTTTGAGTTAGCAATTAATACCCGTGGAGCATCGGCGTGAGTTTTAAAAACGCCAACTGGCTTACCAGATTGCACCATCAAGGTTTCGTCATCTTCTAGGCGATCCAATGTTTCTACAATTTTGTCGTAACATGCCCAGTTACGTGTAGCACGGCCGATACCACCATAAACCACTAATGACTGTGGGTGTTCGGCAACTTCTTCATCTAAATTATTCATTAGCATGCGTTTTGCCGCTTCAGTTAACCAGCTTTTTGCAGTGATTTTACTGCCACGTGCGGCACGAATTTTACGGCTAGTGTCGATTCTATTATTTATTGTCATGGTGGACCTCTACAAATGTAAATTGTTGGCTAAAATGAGAACTTTTCTCGCTTCGATATGCGTAAATTAAAGATGCGTAAATTAAAAAATTAAATGACTGCCTAAGCGGTATTTATTTCCTGGTGAGGTTAAAGTGGCTAAACTCACCACACCTTGGCTTGACCAGGTGCGACGTTTAACCTGTAAACAAGGGGTGATATGGCTAATCGCTAATAAGCGGCCAATATCTTCACTGGCTAATACGGCTTCCACCTCATGTGTTGCTTCGGTCAATGGTGCTTCGGATGATAAATATGCATGTGGCGTAATTTGTGTAAAGTCTTGTTCAAGATAATTAGCCACTAATTTTGGATTAACAAAGCGTTGCTCTAATTGTATGGGGGCATTATTTTCAAAATGCAGCACGCTTGAGTAATAGGCGATATCACCGGCTTTAAGGGCTAATAAAATCGCCACTTCTTCGTTGACTTTAACGGCCTTTAAGATAAGTTGTTGAGCATGATATTGATGACCACGCTCGTGTATTTCATCGGCTATATTGCGAATTTCTAGTAATGAAGACTGTGACTTAAAGTTTGCGACAAAAGTACCAGAGCCTTGAGAACGCACCAATAAACCTTGCTCAGTAAGCTCTTGTAAAGCACGGCGAGCGGTCATTCTACTGACCGAAAACTGCTCGGTAAGCTCATTTTCTGATGGGACTTTACTGTGTTCAAGCCACTGGCCAGATTCTATTTTTTCACAGATGTGCTGTTTGATAACACGGTACTTTGCGGTTTTTACTTGTGTCATTGTCATACCTAATACGGGATAATGTGCAGAGTAAACTCTAACTTGTATATACAATCTCATTTTTTCTCTGCAAGGTCAAGAGTTGTATATACAAGCTTGCTTGTTAATTTGCTATCAGTTAAAGTGAAATTATAAATAAACGCTAAGTTTTGTTGGGTCATGTTGGGTCATGTTGGGTCATATTGAAATGCCATAAGTCATGGCATTTTAAAAGTAACCTAAAAGTAGCATTAAGGTTAGCGGTAAATAAGCAATTTGGAATTTTTATGTCGACGAAAACACAACACTGGCAAACCCTTTGGACTCATGTCAATTTAGCCACTATGACCGATGGAGCAAAAACTTACGCCACGATTGAAAATGGCGCTATAGCGATTGCGAATGGAAAAATTGCTTGGCTAGGCACAACCGCCGAACTGCCTGACTTTGATACGGCTAGTGTAAAGGTAATTGACGGCAAGGGCGCTTGGTTAACGCCAGGCTTTATCGATTGTCATAGCCATATTGTTTATGGTGGCAACCGCGCGAATGAATTTGAAATGCGCCTTGAAGGTAAGGGCTATGAAGAAATTGCCAAGGCTGGCGGTGGTATTATTTCAACGGTTAAAGCAACCCGTGCTGCTAGCGAAGATGAGTTATTTATCAGCGCATTAAAACGTTTAACGGTTTTGCATCAAGAAGGTGTTACTAGCATCGAAATTAAATCAGGTTATGGTTTAGACACGGATACTGAAATTAAAATGCTCAATGTCGCTACTAAATTAGGGCAAGCATTACCGGTGACAGTACAAAGAACATTTTTAGGTGCGCATGCGCTACCTGTTGAGTATCAAGGTCGTGCGGATGAGTACATTGATTTGGTCTGTAAAGAGATGATACCGCACATAGCAAAAAATAAACTAGCTGATGCAGTTGATGTGTTTTGTGAAGGTATTGGTTTTAATTTAGCGCAAACCGAAAAAGTATTTGCGGCAGCCAAGGCGCATAATTTACCGATAAAAGTGCATGCCGAACAGCTGTCTAACCTTGGTGGCACTAAGTTAGCCGCAAAATACCAAGCGCTATCTGCTGATCATATTGAATTTTTAGACGAGGCAGGTATTGCGGCCATGAAAGTGGCTAATATGACCGCGGTATTATTGCCGGGTGCATTTTACTTCTTACGTGAAACCCAGTTACCCCCAATTGAGCTATTGCGTAAACACGGTGTGAGTATGGCTATTGCTACCGATGTAAATCCCGGTTCGTCACCGATTAACTCACTGCAGCTAATGCTCAATATGGCTTGTACATTTTTTAGGTTAACGCCGGTTGAAGTTCTTGCGGGAGTGACCTGTCACGGCGCAAAAGCGCTAGGCTTGTCGAGCAGTAAAGGGCAGTTAGCCGTGGGTTATGATGCGGATATTGCTTGTTGGGATATTAATCAGCCGGCTGAATTATGTTATCAGTTTGGTGTGAATCCGCTGACTCGTCTAATGAAGGCTGGGGAAATAGTGATTTAGCTTAGGGTGAGTTAACTTGAAGTTGCATGGGTCACTAGAACAGCTAGTGATTGCTCAGCCTTACTTAGTCGATGTAACTGGCATATTATATAGTCGTAATCGACAACACCTTGATGACGACAGACAAGGCGTTTGCTCAAAGCCAGTGCTATAGCAAAGATAAGCCAGCAAGTATTGCCATACGGTTTAAGTATGGCAAGTGGCATTATGAACAGTATTTACATATTCAAACGAGATAAAACTAGGCTTAACTAGTCAATATCTAAGGGGTCAGGCGATAAAATAACACCGGTATTATCGGCATAAATATGATCATCAGGTAAAAAGGTTACGCCGGCAAAGTTTATTGCCAAGTCGCTTTCGCCAATGTTGCTGGTGCTGGCGCCAACAGGGATCGACAATAAGCCTTGTATGCCAATATCAATATCTTCTAAGGCGTCAACGTCTCGTACACTACCAAAACAAATAATGCCTTCCCAATTATTCTTTGCGGCTTGTTCAGCAATACTAATATTAATCAGTGCGCGACGTGTTGAGCCACCACCGTCAATAACCAAGACCTTGCCGGTACCGTCAGTGTCAACTAGCTCAGCAATTAAGCCATTATTTTCAAAGCACTTTACCGTGACAACTTTACCGCCAAAAGAACTTTTGCCACCATAATTACTAAATAAGGGTTCAAGTACATCGATTAAATCAGTGTATATATCACACAGCTCTGAGGTGTTGTATTCCATAGTAAGTTTTTCCTAGGTCGCGTTTCTTATTAACTAGTATAACGGTTGAATAGACAGGCACAACCGCTAAGCCGCTATACTTGCTAAATAAACCTAACGAAAGCATATATAAAAAGTGGGACTTAATCATGGTTATTAGCTTTTAATAAGCGTTATATTTATGCTTGTTGGGGGTAGCTTGTGCTTGATTTTTCTCCAGAAACTATCATAGCGCTGAAAATAGGTGGATTATTGTCAGATTTAAGTAAATCGGTCTGGGTAAATAGCTTTAGCAAAAGGATGCGAAATTTACTCACCATTGTAGCTATTAGGTTATATCGCTAGTGATGCTGTTTAAGGGGGTTTTATCAGTAAGGCTAGTGCATCAGTAAGGCTATTGCATTAGTAGGCGATAATGGAATATGGGTTTACTCAGTAACTAAAGCGTAAAAGATTTCAGTGAAAATTTTTACATTTAAAATCAGAGACGCTTTACTGTGCTGGCCGGTATTACAGTGCCTAAGGGGTATTACTTAACTTCTGTAATTTCTATCGATGCTTCTCGGCTATTTACCGTTGAGCCTGTACTTTGTAGGTAATTTTGCCAACGCTGTTGATATTCTGCGCCGAGTGTTTTTAAGTAATCGCTATTATAAATACTGCTATGTTCATCATCAAAAATAAATCGGTAGCCATGTTTGCCCACCGACTCAATTTTTAGCAGACGTACCTGCTTTTTATGATAAACCTTTGGCGCTGAACCAGCTACCTGACCTTTGTCTGTGGTTGGAGCAAACACACGTAAATATTCGAAGCTTAAATCAATCGCTTCGCCGTTTTGTTGTTCAATATCTTCAAGCTCAGTCCTACCAAAAGAAACCGACAAACTCGCTGTAGCATTATTGATCACAAAGCGGTTAATTTTACTCATGTATTACTCCTAACCGTATTTTATCTATTATAAAATAAAGCGACTTAGATCTTCATCTTTAATCAGATCAGATAAAATATTAGCAACAAATTCAGCATCGATTAGAATGCTTTCTCCAGCGCGATCATTGGCGGTAAACGAAAGCTCTTCGATTAAGCGTTCCATCATGGTATGTAAACGTCGCGCACCAATATTTTCAGTACTTTCGTTAACTTGCCACGCAGCATTAGCAACCGCTTTAATGCCATCTTCACTAAATGAAATATGCACGCCTTCAGTCGCTAACAAGGCAATATATTGCTCTGTTAAAGAGGCATTAGGCTCAGTGAGTATGCGCACAAAGTCTTCAGCGGTGAGCGGCTTTAATTCAACACGGATCGGTAGTCGACCTTGTAATTCTGGAATTAAATCAGAGGGCTTTGACATTTGAAAAGCGCCAGAAGCAATAAATAAGATATGGTCAGTTTTCACCATACCGTGTTTAGTGCTAACGGTAGAACCTTCAATTAATGGTAACAAGTCTCGTTGTACACCTTCTCTTGATACGTCAGGGCCTGAACTTTCACCACGTTTGCAAATTTTATCTATTTCATCAATAAAGACAATACCGTTTTGTTCAACCGCGTATATTGCTTTTTCTTTGATGTCGTCTTGATTAACTATTTTCGCCGCTTCTTCTTCTTGCAAGGCCTTGAAAGCCTCTTTAATTTTCAGTTTACGTTTTTTGGTTTTATCACTCGACATGCTTTGGAACATGTTTTGTAATTGTGAAGTCATGTCTTCCATGCCAGGAGGTGCCATAATTTCAACGCCAACTTGTGGTGCGGCTAAGTCGAGTTCAATTTCTTTGTCATCGAGTTGGCCTTCGCGTAATTTTTTACGAAAGGCTTGACGAGTTGAACTGTTTTCTGGTTGCTCGTCGTTGCCTGAACTGTCGCGAGCTGGCGGCAGTAATATATCTAAAATACGTTCTTCAGCAGCTTCTTCGGCTAAGTGTTTTACACGAGCCATTTCCCGCTCTTTGGTCATCTTAATGGCCATATCAGCAAGATCACGAATAATAGTTTCGACTTCTTTACCGACATAACCGACTTCGGTGAACTTAGTTGCTTCCACTTTAATAAAGGGTGCATTGGCTAGTTTAGCTAAGCGTCGAGCTATTTCTGTTTTACCGACACCTGTGGGGCCAATCATCAGAATATTCTTAGGGGTAACTTCATCGCGCAACTCTTCGTTCAGTTGCATTCTACGCCAGCGGTTTCTCAGTGCTATTGCAACCGCTCGTTTGGCATCGCTTTGACCAACAATGTGGTTATCGAGTTCGTGAACTATCTCACGTGGTGTCATATTCGACATATTAATTCCTTACAAATTGGCGGTTATAGTTCATCAATCACATGTTGTTGATTGGTAAATACACAAATGTCACCAGCAATTTTCAATGATTTTTCAACGATTTCTTTGGCAGAAAGCTCGGTATTTTCAAGTAATGCTGTGGCTGCTGATTGGGCAAAATTCCCACCACTACCAATGGCAATGAGATCGTTTTCTGCTTGAATAACATCACCATTACCGGTAATGATGAGTGAGGCTGTTTCATCAGCAACGGCTAATAAAGCTTCTAGTTTGCGCAGCGCACGATCACTGCGCCAATCTTTTGCTAGTTCAACGGCCGCTTTAGTTAAATGACCTTGATGCATTTCTAGCTTGCTTTCAAAACGTTCAAATAGGGTAAATGCATCAGCTGTGCCGCCAGCAAAACCTGCAAGTACTTTGCCATTATATAAACGGCGCACTTTGCGTGCATTACCTTTCATTACAGTGTTGCCAAGGGAAACTTGACCATCACCACCAATGGCAACTTTGCCATTACGTCGGACAGAAACAATAGTAGTCACAATTAACCTCTTCCATATTGCCAACTGATATAGTCGGCTTGTCTAATGTAGATTAGATAAGGGGTGGCTTAAGCTTTTTCAAGGGAGCGGTGATGAATAATAGTAAACAGACAACTTTAAACGATTTTAAGCTATACATTTGCGTTGTCTGTTAAAAACAATATCGTTCAGTGTTAAGTTGGCTGTAGGTTGAATTTTAGCTTGTAGCTATGAGATGAAGTGACTATTTTTATGATCAGCTGTCGGTATTTTATTGTTGTCGTTTATCGGTATTAATACCGATAAACGAGGCAAGCATTGAGTCAGTCTTTGAATACAGAGTTAGTATTTGTCGCTTTAAAAGGGGGCTAGTTGACCACGGCAAGTTATGCCTTGAAACTGACGGTTTAATACTAATTGAGATACCTTAATAAATCGGCTGGAAAAGGCCTTAAGCAATTCATACATATATAAATACATACATTGCTAAAGTATCAATATTGAGTTAATCCCAACCCCAAATTTTACAAGCGTGGATCGCGTTGTTTTTTAATTTATGTTTATCTTTTTCTGCGTTACGTTTTTTATCGTAAGGGCCTAAATAAACTTTATACCAGGTTGACGAGCTACCGACAGATTTACCCACTTGTGCTTCTAGGCCAGTGAAGGCTATTTTTGCTTTTAATGACTCTGCTTGTTTACGAGTTCTAAATGAGCCACATTGCATTTTATAGGGGCCTTTGTTCTTAACTTCGTACTGACCTACTTCAATTTCTTTACTTTTTAGGTCATCAACGTAGGTCCATTTTTCCTTTGGTAGTTCAGGTAATTCAGCGACTTCTGTAGTCTTTTTTACCTTGATCACTTTAGGGGCAACAACGACTGCAGGTTGCTTGTCTTTAATGCTCCACAGCAGGTAGCCAAAACTGGGCAACGCGATCACTAAAAAAGCGGCAATTAATTTTACTTTCAATGAGCTACCTTGAGCTGGTTCAACATTTTTTTTATATGGGCTTTGTTTTTTATTTTTTACTCGAGAGCGGGAAACGTAATCTTGATGTGCCATGAAAAACTTTATACTAGAAAACTTTCGTCAATTCTAACCAACTACTAAAGAAATATCACCCATTGAGTGCATTAATTGCATAAAACTCAGCCCAGGCTAAACATGAGTAGGGATTAAGGGAAGTTTAAAGACAAGTTTTTAGCTGTCAGCTGTCAGTAAGTTAAAGAAGCTTTGAGCTTGGTTTTACTGTGTTTTTGCTCCTGCAGTCCTCCTGCTTTTCTCCCTGTTAACTAGGTTTTTTTTACAGGGAGGGAAGAGTGAGACAAGCCTGAGTAGGGATTAAGGGAAGTTTAAAGACAAGTTTTTAGCTTGGTTTTTCCTCCTGGTGAAGTAGGCTGTAGGCTGTGTTTTTCGACGCAGCAATTACCAGCTTAAGTCTACTGGGTCGATATCAATTGACCATTTAACTTTTGATTGCCATTCATTTGTGGCGCTATGGTGAATTAGCTTAAATACGGCTTGATGCAGCTGTTTTCTAGATTTGGCTTGCAAAATTAAGTGGAATCTAAATTTACCCGCTTTTTTCCCCATTGCTGCTGGCACAGGCCCAGCAAACTGGCAACCTTCAAAGGCTATTTGGGTCATAGCACGTAAAAATTTTTCTGGGTAAGAAGGGTAGTTTGCTTCAGCTCTAAATAATGCTTGAAAGCTAAAGGGTGGCAATAAGGCTTGTTGGCGCTCAATAAGCGCTTGTTTAGCAAAGTGTTGATAGCCATTTTGTACTAAGTCTTGCAGTAATGGATGATCAGGGAATTTACTTTGTACCATGACTTTACCAGGCTTACTTGCGCGACCGGCTCGGCCTGACACTTGTACTAAAAGTTGTGCCATATGTTCAGCCGCGCGAAAGTCGTAACTAAATAAAGCCCCATCAACATCAAGCACAGCAACTAAGGTGACATCAGGAAAGTGATGGCCTTTTGCTAGCATTTGGGTGCCAATCAAGAGTTGATGCTCTTTATTACTGACCTCGGTTAATAACTTAGCTAAGGCACCTTTTTTACGCGTGCTGTCTCGGTCAATGCGCACGGTAGAATAATCAGGAAACAATTCACCAATTTTTTCTTCTAATTGCTCTGTGCCTTGTCCTAAGGGTTTAATGCGAACACTGCCACAACTTGGGCATTGTGGTGGAATGCGTTTTTGACTGGCGCAATGATGGCAAATCAGCAACCCTTGGCCCTGATGTAAGGTAAAAGGTTTATTACAGCGTTGGCAATCAGCAATCCAATGGCATTCTTGGCAGTTAATAGCGGGGGCATAACCACGACGATTAAGAAAAATTAATGCTTGCTCACCACGGGCTAAGGTATTTTTTATGGCTTGTTTTAAGCTACCGGAAAGGCCATGTTCCATTTGTTGTTGCGCCACATCTATTAAGCTGATTTTTGCTGTTGAGGCATTACCGGCACGTTTGCGTAATTGATGATAATGATATTTTCCGCTCAAGGCATTTTGCAGTGACTCAAAACTGGGTGTGGCAGTGCCGAGTATAATGGGAATATTAAGTTGCCTAGCTCTGAGTATGGCAATATCGCGCGCATGATAGCGAAAGCTGTCTTGCTGTTTAAATGAAGCATCGTGTTCTTCATCAACAATGATCATGCCCAAATCATTAAGCGGAGTAAAGATAGCCGAGCGGGTACCAATAACAATCGCCGCGGTTCCTCGTTGTGCTTCTAGCCAAGTTTGTAAGCGTTCTTTGTCGTTCAAACCTGAGTGATGCAGGCTTATCGGCACATTAAAGCGTTGTTCGAAGCGACTTAAGGTTTGTGGTGTTAGGCCAATTTCAGGTACTAAGACTAACACTTGTTTGTTGTTGGCCAGTATTTGCTCCATGGCCTGTAAATAAACCTCGGTTTTACCACTACCGGTTATACCATCAACTAAGTGACAAGAAAACTGCGCTTGCAGCTCTTTCACCGTGGCGACAATTAACGCTTGTTCTGTTGATAATTCTAGTCGGTTATCTTGCTGTAATGCTTGCTCTTGCCATTGAAATAAAGTTACCGCACGGCTTTTATTATAAATGAATTCTTTTTTCTCAAGGGCATTAAGCTGTGCTTTATTAAAGCCAAGGGTTAGTAACTCTGACCATGTCATGCCTTGATGCTGGTTAAGCATAGTGAGTAACTCAGCTTGTTTGGGTGAGCGTTTGGCGGTAGTTGTTTGTTCTTCTTCGCTTAAGTCTGCTTTTGTTAACCAAACTTGCGGTAGCTCAACATCAGGTTGTTTTATTTGTCGCAATAAAACCGGTAATGCTTGTTGGAACACATCACCAATAGGATGATGGTAGTAGTCGCTACAGCGTTGAATAAAATGCAGTAATTGAGGTGAAAAACTGAAGTTGTCATTAACGCGACTGAGCACTGATTTTAATTTTTTAGCTGCATATTCAGTGCTTTCATCTATCGACAAAACAATACCAACCACTTGACGAGAGCCAAAAGGCACAATAACTCGTTCACCTAATTGCACGGCGTTAGTGTTGAGTTCCGCCGGTAGTTTGTAAGTAAACAACTGGCGCATAGGAACGGGTATTGCAACTTGCAGGTATATATCTGTTGAAGTTATTGCCAAAAATACTGTCATATAGAAATAAAATGTTATGCATATTCTACTGCTTAATGACGCAATGCCAAGCTCGAAAATTAGACCAGGGGGATTTTTATGAAATTAAGCGCTTTATTGCTCAATTTTTTAGCAATTTTTATTGCCATAGGAAGAGCGATACTATAACATTCGCCTCCATTATTTTTAACTCGTATGGTGCTTGGCAGCAATAATGACTGACCGAGTGGCGATGCGGCCTTAACAGAGGTTTCCCATGAAAGACGGTATCCATCCAAATTATACAGAGTTCAAGGCAACTTGTTCTTGTGGTAACATTATTACAACTCGTTCAACTGTAACTAAAGACATACATCTTGACGTGTGTTCAGAATGTCACCCATTCTATACTGGCAAGCAAAAATCTGCTGAGACCGGTGGTCGTGTTGATAAATTCAACAAGCGTTTTGGTGCTCTTAGCAAGAAGTAATTCTGCTAATATACCAGTAGAAAAAAGCACCTTTAGGTGCTTTTTTTTTGTCAAAAATTAAGCTTGTGTGTCATGTTAACTCA
This sequence comes from Colwellia sp. MB02u-9, assembly GCF_014077085.1. NCBI lineage: Bacteria > Pseudomonadati > Pseudomonadota > Gammaproteobacteria > Alteromonadales > Colwelliaceae > Colwellia > Colwellia sp. MB02u-9. The sequence goes on along the minus strand of NZ_JACGVF010000071.1, from coordinate 71,553 downwards.
ACATTTTTATCCTCTTAACGTCGCTTAAAATAAATTTTGTTATTTTTCTTAACTGCCAAGATCGCTTTAAGTTGTTCATCATAGCTAAATCACGTGATTTGGCCATATATAGAGTTGCTAAATACCTTACAAAATATACATACGCGTGATCTCGACGCTTTGAAATAGCTAAATAGTGCGTTAAATCGCTTAGTCGTGCTTTATTTATTGACGTTATAACAAGAAAATTCAATCCTTTTTGGCGGCTAAAATAGTGAGATATTTCTTGTTAATATCATTTTGCTTATGGGGAATTTCTGCTATATTTGCTCTCTTTATTTTCGAATAATTTTATAAAGTTTATTGCGCCAATATGCTCGCCAATAAGCAGAGATTATCGCCAAGCATTTAAGGTGTGATATGGCCGATCGCAAGCCAACCAAGTTTAGTAAAAACAATCAGTTTCCTCGAGACAAACAAATTGATGAGTTAAAAGTTCCGCCGCATTCTTTAGAGGCAGAGCAATCAGTGCTAGGTGGTTTATTGTTAGATAACGAAACTTGGGACCGCGTAAGTGAACGAGTTGTTGCACAAGACTTCTATAGTAGATCACATCGTATTACTTTTGAGACTATTGGTCGGTTAATTGAGTTAGGTGAGCCGGTCGATTTGATCACCTTATCTGAAGCGCTTGAAAACGATCAAAAGCTTGATGATGTTGGTGGTTTTGTTTATCTCGCTGAAATGATGAAAAACACACCAAGTGCCGCCAATATCACCGCCTATGCGACTATTGTGCGTGAACGTGCGGTAACGCGCGAAATGATCAGTGTGGCTAATGAAATTGCAGAAGCGGGTTATGATCCACAAGGGCGTAGTAGTGCCGATTTACTCGATTTTGCCGAAACTAAGGTTTTTGCGATTGCCGAGCAACGTGCTAATAAGTCGGAAGGCCCAGAAAATATTAATTCAGTCTTAGAAAAAACGGTTGATCGTATTGAGAAACTTTGTGCATCACCGACTAACGGTGTTACTGGCGTTTCAAGTGGCTTTACTGATTTAGATAAAATGACTGCAGGTTTTCAAAAATCTGATCTCATCATTGTTGCTGGCCGTCCGTCTATGGGTAAAACGACTTTTGCCATGAACTTGGCCGAACATGCTGCCATGACTGAAGATAAACCCGCGTTAATCTTCAGCTTAGAGATGCCGTCAGAGCAACTCATGATGCGTATGCTGGCATCACTTGGTCGTATTGACCAAACTAAAATTCGTACCGGTCAATTAGAAGATGAAGATTGGGCGCGGTTATCATCAACCATGGGCTTGTTAATTGAAAAAGGTAAAATGTTTATTGATGATGCGGCGGGCTTAACACCAACCGATGTGCGTTCGCGAGCACGACGTATTGCCCGAGATCATGGCGGTATTAGTATGATCATGATCGATTACCTGCAATTGATGCGTGCGCCACAATTTTCTGATAACAGAACCTTGGAAATTGCTGAAATATCTCGTTCATTAAAAGCGTTGGCAAAAGAATTAGAAGTGCCAGTAGTGGCGTTATCTCAACTTAACCGTGGCTTGGAGCAGCGTTCTGATAAACGACCAATAAACTCAGATTTACGTGAATCAGGTTCAATTGAGCAAGATGCTGACTTAATCATGTTTATTTATCGTGATGAGGTTTATCACGATGATTCTGAATACAAAGGTATGGCTGAAATTATTATTGGTAAACAGCGTAATGGCCCTATTGGTCGAGTGCCTTTAACCTTCCAAGGACAATTTTCTCGTTTCGATAATTATGCTGGCCCGCACGTATTAGGCGAAGATTAAACGCCCATGACATTGCACACAGCCACGGCGATTATTGATTTAGATGCACTAAGTGATAATTACCAGCTTATTCAGTCATTATCGCCTAAGGCTAAAATTTTAGCGGTACTTAAAGCGAATAGTTATGGTCATGGTTTAGAGCTGATTGCTAAAGCACTGCCCAATGCTGATGCTTTTGGTGTCGCGCGTATTGATGAAGCGCTGGCACTTAGAGCCGCGGGCATTGTAAAACCTATTGTATTGCTTGAAGGTTTTTTTGCTAAAGAAGATATTGATATACTGGCGGCGAGTAACTTACAAACCATAGTGCATAACGAGCAACAGCTGGCGGCTATTTTGGATGCTACACTGGATGCTCCGCTAAAAGTTTGGCTGAAAATCGATACTGGCATGCATAGACTGGGTATTAATCCCGAGCAACTAGCACATTTTTATCAAGCGTTAAGTCAATCAAAAAATGTTCAGCAGCCCATAGTGCTGATGAGCCACTTAGGTTGTGCGGATGATAAAAACAACTTAGCAACAGCGAAACAAATCTCCTTATTTGATCAACTTAGCGCTGATTTACCCCTCGAAAAAAGTTTAGCTAATTCTGCTGGCGTTTTACTTTGGCCAGAAAGCCATTATCAATGGATTAGACCTGGCTTATTACTTTATGGTGTTTCACCACTAGCAGCAGATAGCTACATAGACGGTATTGCCCCAGTCATGACTTTGCAATCAAGTTTGATCTCTGTACGTGAAATTGCGGCAGGATCTGCGGTTGGCTATGGCGGTGCTTGGGTGAGTGAAAGTAAGACTATTATAGGTGTAGTTGCTATTGGCTATGGTGATGGTTATCCCCGCCATGCCCCTAACGGTACACCGGTTTTAATTAATGGTCGACGTGTGCCGCTTATTGGCCGGGTAACTATGGATATGATCACGGTAGATTTAGGCGCTCAAAGCCAAGATAGCGTTGGCGATATTGCCACGTTATGGGGCAAAGGTTTAGCAGTTGAAGAAGTGGCTGAATTTGCTACAACTATTCCTTACGAACTTTTGTGTAATATTACCCGTCGTGTGCATATTCAGCTGGCAAAGTAACCATAAAAATTCACTCTTAAAAGTTATAAAAAGTGATAAAAAGTGGCTAGGCTATGACAGTAAAGCCGTTCTAGATTGCATTTTATAATAGCGCGGTTATCAATCGTACACTTTGCCTTTTGCTGTTAGCACAGAAAATAGCGACTAAAGCCATGTAGATGGTTTAGTCGCTAGATAAAAACGCCCGTTACTTGGCTGTTTTTTCCCAAGCGAATGGCTTGAATGCATCATCAACAGGTGTTTCGGCAATATGATTGGTATAATTGCTGATCACTTTTTGTGATAAACCTAAAATGATCTCCAACAACTGTTGCTCACCGTAACCAGCAGCATAGAATGCCGCTAATTCTTCATTAGTAACATTGCCTCGATTACGAACAATAATTAAGGTCATATCAAGTAAAGCTTGCAGTTTAGCCGTAGGCATTGCTTGTTGATCACGCAATGCTTGCGTTAAATCAGGATCTACTTTCATTGAGTGTGCAATGCCGGTATGAGCGGGTACACAGTATGTACAGCCGTGCTCAACATTGATGCCTTGCCAAACTACGGTGAGTTCTTCTGCGTCAAATGAAGAGTTAACAAAAAGCTCATGTAATGTTTGGTATGCGCTTAATAAACCGGGTGACGAAGCTAACACGCCGTGCAAGTTAGGTAACATACCGTATGCACTAACTGATTTTTCTAATAGTGCTTTACTTGCTTCTGGTGCTGATTCAATCGTGTGTGTAGTTAATGTCGTCATATCAAATTTCCTTTATAAAAGCAGCTTGTAACAACAGATTGCTGTTGCAATAAGCTTATTGTTATTTAATGCTTAAAAAATTGACCAACCAGCTAAGAATATATTTAATATACCGGTCGGTAAGTAATTGCCTATTATTGTACCGATCGGTATGATTAAGTCAACAGCCAGCGATATAAATAATTTAGTTTGCTAGGACTTTGTTAAGTAAAATATTTATTAAGTTATAAAATCAGATAGTTATGTGTATTTCTGGTATTTGGTATTGCCTTAGTGATTAGCAATTAAAGTAGATTAAGAGTTACTGAGGTTGATTAAGCGTAATTAAAGTTGAGCAAGGAAATAAAGCGTAGGCAGTTGTAGCGCTAAGCTGAACTCATGATAATGCATATCAATGGTTATCAATGGTTATCAATGGCTATCAATAGGTATAGGGCCTTCGAATTTCAGCAGTAAAGTTGAGGCAGGTAGTAGAGAAGACTAGGGTAATTTTGGTGTTGGCGCAGCATGGTTTTTACCGGTACTAAATACGCCAGTCAACATAGTATCAATAACAAATTCAAGTTCTGTTGGTGGTACTTTTGAGCGCGCCATCGATGCTGTGCCTTTTAGTGCCGTGTATAAACTTAAGGCGTTACCGGCTGAATTTTCATTTAAGCCTAAGGATATTGCTTCCTCATCAGTGGAGAATAACTCGGTCAATAAAGCTTTGGGCGCTGCTTCTATGTCAATAAGTAACTTTGCCGCTTCTGTTGGAATATCACCACCAGCGACTTCTGATTGACACAGTACCAAATAACAACCTTTGGGTTGCTCAGTGCTGCATTGCATACCGACAATTGACATCATATAGTTTTTTAAACGTGTTTTTAATGGTATGTTTGCTGCGTATAAAGCGCCAAGGTGGGCTTTCATATTATTTTCTATATAGTGTTGAGTCGCTTTAATAAATAAGCTTTCTTTATTACCAAACGCGCTATACATACTAGGTTTGTTAATATTCATACTCGTTGTTAAATCAGCTAAAGAAGCGCCCACAAAACCTTTCGCCCAAAACACTTCCATTGCTGCTTGCAATGCAGTTTGCTCATTAAATTTGCGTTTGCGACCACTAACCACAACAATATCCGTTCACTTTGTTTGAATATCTATATTGTACCAAAGGGTATTTTTAAGTTCAATCGCTCAAATAGGCACGGAAAAACACTTATAAAACTATGCTTCGATAGCAGATAAATAGCTATGTTTTAAACTTTTAACCACAAAAATCTAGTGTGTAGCCGAGTAATGCCAATTTCATTAATTAGGTGGTCTACTTTATACGCAGGAAAAATGGCCAAATATAAGGCATTTATTTTAATAACTAGTTGTGCTAATTATTAAATAAATAACGCAGTAGTTGGTTGTTTTAACCAGTAAAAATGATCAGATAATTAATGAGATTGGTATAATATAGCGATACATTACTCGCCACTAACGGTCAGTATTAGGGTTCTTGCACTGCTATGAACACGGTGCTCGCCTAGATAAATTCCTTGCCAAAGTCCTAAGTTCATTTGGCCATTTTTTAACGGAATACTGACACTACTGCCTAAGGTACTTGCCTTAATGTGGGCCGGCATATCATCAGGGCCTTCATAAGTGTGACGATAATAAGAGGCATTTTCTGGGACGAAGTGATTAAAGTGTCGTTCCATATCATCACGCACTGTTGAGTCAGCATTTTCGTTAATCGTTAACGATGCTGAAGAATGTTGGATGAAAAGATGTAACAAGCCAAAACGCACGGGGGAGAGCTCAGCGAGTATTTGCTCAATATCAGTTGTGATTAAGTGAAAACCACGTTGATAAGGTTGTAGTGTTAACTCTACTTGTTGCCACATAAGGCTTTTCCAAAGGTAATTTTAATAAACGTATTATTATAGTGTATAGGTTTTTTACATTGAGGTGTATGTTATGAGATGAATATACCGCGTTAGAGTCAGGTCTTAATATGCCGCTTTGTTGTGGTTAATGGTTGTCGCCTCAGATGAAATTAACTGGGTTGTTTATATTTGGCCCGTCACGTTGACAGACTGAAGTTCGACCTAAAGAAATGGCCAAACACTATATAGCCTGCCAGAGGCGCTATATGTAATGTTGATTTAATGTTTGCTTAAACCATAAACCTGTAGCGACATGGATCTTGATACTTGGGTTGTGACTAGAACGAATCCCCACGTGTTTGTATGCAGGTACTTAGTTTAGGTAATTAGGTTTTTCTGAACATAAAAAAGCCCCGTGTAAACGAGGCTAAATATTGTTATGTAAATCGATTATTTATTGAAACTAAATTCAATATACGCAGTACCGTATTCAGACGTTAGCGGCATGATGATAACGGGTCCGTCAGCTTTGTGATGAATAGTGTGATCAATGCCAGAAACCACTATAGGGGTTGCCATATCAAACTCAATGCCTTTCTCACTTAGCATACGTTTTGCGCCGCCAGTAACCATATTGGTAATTTCACCCACTAAATCAGTAATTTCGTCATTGATTTCATCTGGGCCTTCACCAACCATTTTCTTCATAGTGGCCAGTGCTAACTTGGCTTCAAAGGTAATAGATAAAGAACCTTTAGTTTGTTTGCCTACCATACCAATTAAACCTGAAACATCGCCTTTTGCTATTTCATTTTTTTTCAAACGAGGTTTTTCAGGCGTTAATTCCATTTGCGCCATGGTTGACATAACGTTTAGCATTGAAGAAAGAAAGGGGTTGATAAAGTCTACATTCATAAATGTTTTTCCAAAAGCTTTTCTTTAATGTAGTTACTTGATTTTGCACATTTATCAGCAAAACCTAAATGTAACTATATTAATCATTAATTTTAATGTGATGCATAGTAACTGATTTGTTGAAAGTTAAGCTACCTTTTATCCTTGTACTGTAATAATTAACGGTATTGACCTGTTGTGGATAACGCTTGGTTAGCAAGCTGTTGATTATTTTTAGTCCAATCAAGGAATGATCGAACGCCGCTTCTTGATAAAGAAAAATTTTGCCTTTATTGACTTCAAATCCGATCCAGTTCAAGGGTATTGCTTGGCCTTGATAATAAAGCTGAAAATTTTCTTCAATATATTGGCGAATAATATTTTCGTAATCTGGATGAGCAATTGAAAAGTGGATCTGCTTTGATTCTGCAATCGCGTTATCAATGTCGTGAGCGGTTATTTGGTGAATAACTTCAATCGACTGAGTACGCTCATTTAAGGTTAAATCCGTCATGCTAAAAAAATAACGGTGGGCAACCGCGTTAACGGCTAGCCCACACAATAGCAAAACAAAAATGCGTTTAGCTAGGTTGAGCAACATTATTGCTGTTCAACCTCCGCTTGTGCTTCTGCATTTTTTTCATCAGTACTTTTTAATTCAACGTTGTAATCACGCATCATGTCTTTTTTCTTACGTTTGTATAAATCAAAGCGAGACTTAATTGGACGTGCAGGCCAGTAGTTGTTACTCACATCTACATCCGCTGTTTCCCAGTTAGGGTCAATCGCAATGCCGGTTATTTCTTGGTCACGAATAAATAATTTAGACACTTTTTTGCTGTCACGACGCCAGATTTCAGCGGGTATTGTGACCCGTTCAACGCTGTTATCAGCATAAGTAAGATCTAAAATAATCGGCATAACTAAGCCACCTTTATTTTCAAAATCAACAATGTAAAAGTTTCTTTCGTCAAGTAGTAGGTCTTTTTGCCATTGTTCTAATTTTTCATGGCTTTTGTTATATTTATTACGTGCTTTGTTTGTCGCGGTAAACTTGTCATGTTCGTTGTAAAAATCTAACAATTGAGGTTTGTCATCCGTGCGAAGCCACTGGCCGTTATTGCGAATTTTGCTAATAAAGTCAGGTTGTTCGTTGTATAGTGCTCGTTCCCAAGCTTCTTCTGTATCTGGGTTTTGGCTATTCGGACGGTACAAGTGAATGTTACCTAAAGCAATATCAACATGATCTGTGGTGTAGAACCAACCACGCCAAAACCAGTCTAAATCAACACCTGAGGCATCTTCCATGGTACGGAAAAAGTCAGCAGGGGTCGGGCGTTTAAACTTCCAACGTTGGGCATATTCTTTAAAAGCAAAATCAAACAATTCACGACCCATAATAGTTTCACGTAAAATGTTTAATGCGGTTGCTGGTTTGCCGTAAGCGTTGTTACCAAATTGCAAAATTGACTCTGAATTAGTCATGATGGGCACTTGGTTATTACTTTTCATGTAACTGATCATATTAGCGGCATTACCACGGCGAGAAGGATAGCCTTCTTCCCATGCTTGCTCAGCGACAAATTGTAGGAAAGTGTTCAATCCTTCATCCATCCAGGTCCACTGACGTTCGTCAGAGTTAACAATCATGGGGAAATAGTTATGACCTACTTCATGAATAATAACGCCAATTAAGCCGTATTTAGTTTTGCGAGAATACGTTTTTTCACCGGTTTCTTTATCTAACGTCGGGCGTGGGCCATTAAAAGTGATCATGGGATATTCCATGCCACCAACAGGACCGTTTACTGAGATAGAAACAGGATATGGATAAGCAAAGGTATACTTATTATATTGTTCCATCGTATGGATAATGGCCTCAGTAGAGTACTTTTCCCATAATGGATTACCTTCATTCGGGTAGTAAGACATTGCCATAGTGTCAGTTTTACCCTCTTGATAGCCTTGTGCATCCCAAATAAATTTACGGCTTGAGGCAAAGGCAAAGTCACGAACATTTTTCGCTTCAAATTGCCAAGTTTTGGTTTTAGTCGCGCGAGACTTTTCGTTTGCTAACGCTTCTTCAGGGGTAATAACTAAAACGGGCTTATCAGATTTTTTAGCTTTTTCTAAACGCTTACGCTGATTTTTTGTTAAGACCTCTTTCGGGTTTTGCAAGACACCAGTTGCCGCAACAACGTGATCAGCAGGAACAGTAATGCTTACGTTATAATCACCAAACTCTAAGGCAAATTCACCGCTACCAATAAACTGCTTATTTTGCCAACCCATTACGTCATAATAGGCTGCCGCGCGTGGGAACCAGCTAGCAACTTCATAAAGGTAATTGTCATCTTCTTTAAAGTATTCGTAACCTGAGCGGCCACCTAGTACTTTTTGCTCATGTAATTGGTAATTCCAATTAATGTTTAACTCGACACTATCGCCAGATTTAAGTACTTTTGGCAGATCGATGCGCATCATAGTGCCATTAATGACATAACTTAAGGCTTTGCCGTTTGCACCAGTAACCTGAGTAATATCATAACCGCCCTGAAACTCGTCTGTTTGAATGGCATTGCGGAAACTACTGTAAGTCACTTTTTTCTTAGGCGCGGTTTGTGTTGTTTTTGCACCGGAATTTTCGGCTAACTTATTTTGGTCTAACTGCATCCATAAGTAACGCAGGGTATCAGGAGAATTATTCGTGTAATCAATAGTTTCATCACCTGACAGGGTTTGCTTTTCGTCATTTAATCGAATATTAATTTTGTAATCAACATCTTGTTGCCAATATTGATGACCCGGTGCGCCAGACGCGGTACGATAAGTATTTGGCGTTGGTAAGCTCTCTTCCAGTTGACGAAATTTATCGTCACTTATGCTGTTTTTTGCTAAGGCCTGGCCACTAGCAGCAATACAAACACAAAGTAAGGCTGATTTAATTGAATATTTCATGATTCCCCTGATAGTTGTAAACCGAGTAATTTCTTAATAATCATGCGTTATAACACTTTTTTAACCAATAGGTCAGGTTGGTGAAGTGAAATATGCGACAAATTGCACAATAAATAGGTTAAGTTGTTGCTGTTGAATGTTTATCGTGACGGAACCGATTAGGCACTAAGGATTAATACGAGCACTTTACTCAATACTTTCTGGCAGCTGTTAACATTCTGGTATCCAATAGTTACAGCATTTCTATCAAAAAATTGTTTATTGGATTCAAGTCATAGACAAAATATCACACCATTCAACACCTAGGTTTTAGTGATATTACTGAGCTTAAAAACTATGTTAACCTCGAACTGTTGAAGAGATAATGCAGCGAAAGTTATGATTAACTCATGCTAATGAAGATGAAACGATTGCACTGACCGATTAAAATCTGTTGTTTTTTCAGCAGTATAAGTTTGTTTATTTGGTATAGTGAATACAAGATGAATTATTTTAAAAGCTCTTAGCGTTTTGTAATCTATAACAAGAATAGGCCGGTTAAATTTCACGAATTTTTTGTAGTCGTAAAGTATGCAGAACCAGTGCTTTATTCAGCTTTATTCAGCTTTATTCAGCGATATTCAGCGATATTAACCCCTGTTATCTATAAAAAAGGATTTTTATGTTTTCAAAATTTCTAAAATCAGTGCTAATTTTTAATCGTTCAGAAAATAAAGCGCCAAACTTTATCCTCATCTATCTTTTAATATCACTGGCTTGGCACAATCAAATTTTTATTACTTTTTTTGTCAGTCATGGTGGTTTTACAGAACGATTAAATGCTGCATTAGTTGAACATTCTCATCAATATGTACTGGTGTTATTGTTGACCCTATTATTTTTTATTCTGCGTTTGTCGATGCTTTATTTACTCAATAAAACCGATGAGTTTATTGACGCAGATGAACCGATGATAGTTAAAGTAGGCAGTGACCAAATAGTTAAAGAAAATAAAGATGTGGTTCGCTTACTAGCGCTGTTGGGCGAAACCAAAGCGCAATTAGCTAAAGTAAAAGCTCGTGAGGTTTCAGCACAGGCAGATAAAAAAAAGACCATAAGTAACATCTTGGCTGTGCAAGCTGAGTTAGAACTAGCGTTAGCTGATATCGCTATATTGGGTAAGTCTAACGAAGAATTAAGGGCTAAACTTAAGCAGTATTTAGCAGCTTAAGTGATAAGTTGTTCATTAATGATGAGCTAAATTTAAGTATTTAAGCTTGTCTTGTTAGTCATATTTAAACAAAAAATTGCAAGCTATTGGCATTGTCAGTGCCATAGCACAATATTATTTCTTTTGTTTCGCATCACTAAAGCCTTTATAATTAGTCAATATTTCAGGAGTTGTTATCTACAGCTACCTTCGCTTTACACTTAAAGGTTTTTTACCACTTTATGATTTCACATAAACTTTCTATTGCCCCTATGCTCGATTGGACTGATCGCCATTGTCGTTATTTTTATCGCGTAATGTCTAAGCAAACGGTCTTGTATACCGAAATGGTGACTACGGGGGCAATATTGCACGGAAAAGGTAATTACTTGGCGTATAACGAGCAGGAGCACCCATTGGTGTTACAGCTTGGTGGTAGTGATGTAAAGGCGATGACCGAATGTGCAAAAATTGCTGAGCAGCAAGGTTACGATGAAATCAATATCAATGTGGGTTGTCCGTCAGACCGAGTGCAAAATGGCAAGTTTGGTGCTTGTTTAATGGCTGAGCCAGCGTTAGTTGCCGATTGTGTTGCTAGTATGCAAAACGCGACTAAGATCCCCACAACGGTAAAATCTCGTATTGGTATTGACGACCTGGACAGTTATGAGTTTTTGCAGCAGTTTTTAACAACGGTTAGTGCGGCGGGGTGTCAGCACTTTATTATTCACGCTCGCAAAGCTTGGCTAAGTGGTTTAAGCCCAAAACAAAACCGAGATATTCCACCACTTGATTACCAGCGGGTTTATCAACTTAAACAAGATTTCCAACAGTTAGATATTTCAATTAATGGCGGTATAACAACGTTTGCACAAGCGAATGAGCACATGCAGCATATTGATGGCGTGATGATTGGCCGCGAAATTTACCAAAATCCTTATATGCTAACCGAAGCTGACAATGAAATTTGGCAAGCTGGTGTTGAGGTTAAGTCACGACAAGCCGTGCTCAATGAAATGGTTGACTATATTGACCGTCACGTTGCCAGTGGTGGTCGTGCCTGGCATGTGGCAAGACATATGTTAGGTTTATGTAATGGCTTAGCAGGCGCTAAACAATTTCGTCGTTATTTAAGTGAAAATGCCAATGGCGAAAATGTCGGTGGTGAAGTACTGCAACAAGCTTTTGATAAAGTATTACAACTTAACCCTGAGCTGACAATTATCTAAAGGTCATCTAAAGGTAATCTAGCCTTAATGTCGGTTTATTATCACGAACTAGCTACTTTACATGCTGAATACTTAGCGCTATTTAGCACTTTAAAGGTCCCAATACCGGAAAGTCTGTACTCGATTTTGGCACTTCGCTATCATTTTATCAGTAGGGTTTTGTTTAATTGATGTTTGCACAAATCTCACTATATATTAGTAAATTTAACCACATCGAAGGGATATTAGCGTCTACTTAGCCTAGTTAAAGCTTGTGTGAAAATAAATTAACTTTAAAAACAATGGATTAGGTTTGATTTAAACCTTGGCATAACCTTTGTAAGTGTTTATATAACTTATTTAATAACACGTTAAAAATACAGTGTTATAAACAGCTTAAAAGGAATTATACCATGCAAAGTTTCACGCTATTATTTACGCTATTTATGTTGCCTAGTGTTTGTGTGCTGGCGACCTCATTGATTGTCGCTCATTTAGAACAAGGTAATTAATCCTTGTTATCTGTTACCTTAAAACGTAAAGCGTAAAGCGTAAAGCTAACGAAAAATGACCTAAAATTGTTTATGGCTATTTAGTAATATAACTCACCAATCTAACTGCATTTTATACCTTGATTACGCTTTTGAAAGCTCTCTTTCGCTAAATACTGTACTTTCGTGTTTAACTCGGCTAATTTTGCTTTACGCTTATCAGCAAAAGTTTAGATTATGACGTATTTTCAGCAATTAATTTCCTGTATCGATTTGCACGCAATACTAGGGAGTAAAGACCTTGTGGTGTTAGATGCGAGTATTCCACCTGTGGGTAACATGGCTGCACCAGTATATAGTTGGCCTGAATATCGTCTGCCCAACGCTCGCCGTTTCGACTTAAATCAACACTTCTCAGATTTAGCTAGCGATTTACCCCACACCATGCCATCAGCTAGTCATTTTGAGCAAGCTGCAAAAGCGTTAGGCATTAACCAGCAAAGCCAAATTGTGGTTTATGATGATTTAGGTTTATTTTCTGCCGCGCGGGCTTGGTATATGTTTAGAGCCATGGGCCATAAAAATATTGCTGTATTAGACGGTGGTTTACCTTATTGGCTCAAATTAAAGAAACCGGTCGCGGATCCCCAAACCAATATCCATGCTAAGCAGCAGCAAGTTATTGGTAATTTTGTTGCCAAAGAGCAAGTAGGCTACTTTTGTAACTGGCGTGAAGTTGCCACTCAAACTGATTCGCAAGCTGAACTTATTCTCGATGCGCGTGCTGAACGTCGCTTTAAGGGACTAGATGCAGAGCCTCGTGCGGGTGTGCGTAGTGGCCATATACCAAATGCAAAAAACTTAGCCTACAAGCATTTGTTCAATCAAGGGCGGTTTAAATCACCTGATGAATTAGCCAAAATTTTTGCGCATATTAACGCTAATAAACAAGCGATGATCATGAGCTGCGGCTCAGGTGTTACCGCTTGCATTTTGGCGCTGGCTGCAGACATTATCGGTCATAAAAATGTGCGAGTATATGACGGATCTTGGAGCGAATGGGGCTCGTTACCTAACACCATCGTTGAAACCGCCACGAATAACTTTGAGTAAAAATAAGGTTATCAGTACTGTCCCGCCAACCCAACTATGATGACACCAGCGTTTATTTTGCTGTCATCATATCCACAAATCTACCTGCTAATGGCCTAGCTATAAATTTGATTATAGCTACAAAGCGGCCAAGTAAAATCTTAAATTAATTATTGGTCAATTTCACTAATTTCAGTGTAGATATTGACCAAATTATAGTTTGACATATTATGTCTTGCGATAGGGACTTATCTCCATAACTTTAAAATAACAATAATAACAAGTGGTTACATATTTTAAAGCAATTGGCACAGCACTTGTAATAGTAATATCAGATACCAAGATGAAGCGTTAACTATTCACGCTTTATGTTACTTACATAAGGATATTAATAATGAAACTATTACAAAGTAAACAAACATTACGCGCCGTTTTATTATCTTGTACGTTGCTATTTACGATCAATGCTTATGCACAAGATACTGGCTTAGCGCAAAATTTAACCTTAACCGTACAGGCACAAAAACAAAAAGTTCAGCGTGATTTATCTGCAGAACTCGCACATTCAATCAAGGCTGAGCTAGAGCGTTTTTCGACTCGCTACAGCACAGTGAAAACTCAAGAGTTAGCGGCAGTTTCAAAGCAAAAAAAATTAGTGACAAAAAAACAACAAACTTCAGCGTATTAATAGGAGATATACCATGGGCATGTTTTCAAGATTTACCGACATTATTAACGCCAATATTAACGCCATGTTAGATAAGGCAGAGGAACCCGAAAAAATGATCAAGTTGATCATTGAAGAAATGGCAGAAACCTTGGTTGAAGTACGTTCAGCAGCGGCTAAGCAGATTGCAGAAAAGAAAACACTGATGCGCCATATCCGTGCAATGGAAAGTCGCGTTGCACATTGGCAGCAAAAAGCTGAACTTGCTTTAAATAAGAGTCGTGAAGACTTAGCCAAATCTGCGCTAGTTGAAAAACAAAGTTGTATACAAAAGCTAGCAAAATTTAATGAAGAGTTAGGCCAATTTGATGAGTATCTAAATGCGCTTCAGCTAGATAGTCAACGTTTGCAAGATAAGTTAACGGAGGCGAAGCGCAAACAGGAAGCCTTTGCAATACGCCAACAAGCTGCAGAAGTGTGCTTGAAAGTGCGTGAGAAAGTCGCCATTGATAATATTGACCAAGCGATCAGTAAATTTGAGCGTTATCAACAAAAAATTGACCGTGTTGAAGCGGAAGTTGAAGCCTATGATATGACATCATCAAAATCTTTAGATAGCCAGTTTCGCGCGTTAGAAAATGATGAAACCATTGAGCAAGCGTTAGCGCAATTAAAGCAAAAAGTAGCTAAAGGTAGCTAAAAGTTAACGGGCAGTAATTATTAATGTCGCGCTTTGATCTTGGATAATCCTTAGTGTTATGTTTATAACGCCTGTGGTTAATTACTTTATTGGCGTGTTATTAATATTTTTCAATTTAATGTATAAAAGTGCTCAGCTTGGGCACGAGGAGTAAGTGATGAGCTTTAATCGCGAGTATTCAGTTAATAAAACCTTAACTAAAGATGTAGTACATAAAAAATTATCAGGTGTTTGTGGCGGTATTGCTAAGTATTACAATTTGCCTCGAATAGCCGTTAGAGTAGGCGCTATTCTCGCTTTATTGATGTTTCCTGTTGCCACAGGTGTCGCCTACTTAGTCGCTACCATGTTAATGCCGACTAAAGCTTAACGCGTTAAATTTGTTTGAATATATTTTTGAAGATATTAAAGGGAGCCAGCTATGTCATTTTTTAAATCATTATTTCTAGCCATTTTTGCCACACTATTTTTAACTTATGTGTTAGGTGTCAGTTTTATAGATTTATTTGATGTTGACATTTATATGGGAGAGCAATTGGTTGAACCTTTAAAGGCCATTAGTATTTCAGCATTAGTGGTGGTGCTACTGGTGTTAGTTGCCTTAGCAATAGCGATGAGTGTATTTGGTTCATTGATTTTTATTGTTATGCTGTTGCTAGGTGGCGGCGCTATGTTATTGGTGGGTGTGTTTTGGCCAATACTCTTAGTGGCTGGTGTTATTTGGTTAATCACACGAGATAAAAGCTCTGTTCAATGCTAATGCTTTTCTGCGGATATTAATATTAGTGGAGATGAAATGTCAGCAGAAAAGTTAAAAATAGTAAAATGTTCAACATAGCTAGTTGATCTTTACACTTATGTTCACAGCAAAAACACTGACACTAATAGTAGTAGTTAGTAGTTAGTAGTATTAGCTTTCAGCTTTCTATATTGAACCTATGGCCCTAGAGCTATGAGCAGAAGGTCGTTAAAATAGCTTACTGATTGCTATTAACTAAATTAGCTACACTTAATAAAGTCATTGAAGTCATTACCTACACGAAACCACTTTTTTTCATCTTGGGTCAATATCCAGAAAATTTCATCACTGGTATTCGTCAGCGTAAATAAACCACAGAGCTCAATATGGATTTTTTTATTAAGGAGTTAATGCCGATGAGCAGAATACTCTGGGGTTTATTTGAAATAATTAAGTTATCCATTTCGCCCAAGCTTAGTTACAATGATAGTAACGAATCATAATATGAATAAAAAGGATGTATAGCAGCTTATGAGGAATGTACTTTTACCCATAATTTTACTGATGATAGTAGTGAGTAGTGTTTTTGCCAATGTAAGCTTGGCAAGTGAGAACGCTAAGCTGGTAGTTGAAAATGGCTATGCAAGGGAGAGTATCCCCGGCACGTCGATTTCTTCTGCTTATATGACGATAAAAAATTTATCAGCAAAAAATATTCGACTTATCGGCGCAGCAAGTGCAGTAAGCGACCGGATTGAAATTCATCAACATACCATGTCTGATGGCTTAATGCGTATGCGCCAACGTGACTATGTAGAAATTTCAGCTCAAAATAGTACCGTATTTCAGCCTTCAGGTTTTCATTTAATGATTTTTGATTTAAAACAACCATTAAAGGCGAAAGAAAATATTATAATCACCCTGTCTTTTGACGATCAATCTAGCATCGATGTAAATTATACGGTTCAAGGTCTTAAACAGAAAAAGCATGAGCACCATTAGGAGTAGTTATGAAAGTTAATATCTCAATAAAAACTGTTATTTCAGGATTTTTAGCGCTATTTTTTGTGCTGTATTTACTTGGCGTTTATTGGAGTTTTGAACCAGAACAATTCGATATTCGTGCTGAAGTGACAAAAGCAGCAACAGCAGAAAATGTCACTCCTGTTGTGGGTTATACCACCACAACGGCATTAATTCGTGTGACTGAAACCTTATTGCATAAGCCAGGTGGTTATTTATCTAATGATGCGCTGCCACCGTCAGTGTTTTTAGATAATATCCCCGCATGGGAGTTTGGCGCACTTGAAATGATAAGAGATATGTCGTTGGTAATGCGCCAAGAATTTAGTCGTTCGCAATCTCAGTCAGTTGAAAACAAAAATTTAAAAGTGGCTCAACCACAGCTCAATATTGATAACACCAGTTGGGCTATTCCTAGCGCTGAAGGTGAATACCAAAAAGCAGTGAATGAGCTATATGCCTACAGAACTGCATTGACTCAGGTAAATAATCAATCAGCTCAGTTTTACGCGCGTTCTGATAATTTACGCGCTTGGATCCAAGAAGCCACTAAACGTTTAGGTAGTTATTCTCAACGCTTAAGTGCCAGTGTTGGCCGTGAACAAATTAACGTTGATCTTGCTGGCGATAGAGTCGCAAAACAATCGACATCAAGCGCAGCAAGCATGGCGTTAAAAACAAGTTGGTGGGTTATAGATAATGAATTTTATGAAGCCCGTGGCGCTTGTTGGGCCTTATTGCACTTTTTGAAGGCCATCGAAATAGACTTCAATGATGTCCTAGATCAGAAGAATGCTAAAGTGAGTGTACAACAAATTATTCGCGAACTAGAAGCAAGCCAAGAACCGATTTGGAGTCCCATGATTTTAAATGGGGATGGCTTTGGTGTGCTGGCAAATCATTCGTTAGTAATGGCCAATTATATATCACGTGCAAATGCAGCACTGATTGATTTAGACGACTTATTGAGTCAAGGGTAATAAAACATGAAAAAAATAGCACTAGCAGCAGCACTTGCATCGATTTTATCTACTAATGTTCAAGCGGATGCTTTAGGTATTTATTTGGGTGGTCAACTATGGGACAACCAAGCTTCTGGCACTTTTGGCGATGGTAGCTCACAAATTGATTTTAACTTAGCTGATGAAAAACAAAACAGCTTTTTTATTGCCTTTGAGCACCCTGTGCCGTTAATTCCAAACATACGTATTGCCTCTACTTCACTAGAGACTATAGGTAACACAAGCTTAACGACTGACTTTGAATTTGAAGGTGAAACTTTTAGCACAGATGCTAATATTAATGCTAATTTTAATGTCAGTTATCTTGATTACACACTGTATTATGAGTTATTTGATAATGATCTATTATCATTTGATTTTGGTTTGACCGCCCGTGATTTTGATGGTGACGTAACGGTATCAGCACAAGCCAATTCAGGCGCTGAATCGGTTACACAATCAGCTAGCATTGAAGTGACTGACGTAGTACCTATGTTATATGCGAGAACTAACGTTGGCTTACCTTTAACGGGGTTAAATCTATATGCCCAAGGTAACTTTTTATCATTTGATGACCATACACTTTACGACTATGAAGTCGGCGTGAGCTATGAGCTTGTTGATAACCTAGTGGTTGATGTCAATATTAATGCCGGTTACCGTGCCGTTAAGTTAGAGTTAGATGACTTAAATGACTTGTACACCAATATTGAATTTGATGGTGTGTTTATTGGTACCACTATTCACTTTTAACGCGTTAAGTTAGTTACATTATAAAAAACAGAGTTGAGTAATCAGCTCTGTTTTTTTGTGTTTAAGAAAAATGATCAATTTTTTTGTTCCAGACAAAATTAAGTATCGACATCCATATATGGCGATGTGAAAGATTAACAATTCACTTATGAGCAGTTACCGATTAATAATGTGGGTAGTTAGATCAAGTTGATTAATTACCTGCTCATTTTTAATGGTTAAAATGAAAAACTACGACGTTATGAAGTTCATAAGTAGAATAACGATTGACTAAATTTCATGCCTTGTATATATCTATTTTCTGCATGAAAAAGTAGACCACTTAATTAATCAAATGTGTATTATATGTCGATTTCGGGTGCTTGGCAGTGATGAACTTTTAAGAGGAAATTCCAGTATCATCAGGTAATAAAAAAGCCATCAACATAATGTTGATGGCTTTTACTTTTATAGATGCTTTAATAAAAGTTTAGATTATCTAATTACGCTTTTTTACGGCGAGTAAATAACAATGGTGTCAGCAGTAACATTAACCACCCGAATGAACCACTTTCTTTCTTATTAACAATTGATACTGAAGCAACCATTGAATCTGAGTTGTCGTTGCCATCATTTACTGTCAGCTGAAAAGAGATAGTTTCATCTTTCGAGACTTTGGGTGCTGTAAAGCTAATTGACTCAGCGCTTGCGTTGATAGTCACTGGAGTCCCCGCCATTTGCACCCAAGCATAAGTCAGTGCATCACCGTTAGGATCTGATGAGTTAGCACCACTCAGTTGTACACTTTCGGTTTCAACAACAGCTGTACTACCTGTAATCATCGCGGTAGGAGCACCTTCAACCTGAATAGCAACGCTTGAGTTATTAACAACTTCAATTGTATTTATATCGTCTGTACTGTGTGTAAGAACAACATTTGCTGGACCACCTTTAAACGTATCTTTAATCTCAGTAGAGAAAGTAAATACTTGTGGATCAGTTGCGACAGGCGTTAATGTATAACATATAACTAAGCCAGAATATATATCTGAAATATCACCAACAGAACCGGCTTCACCGCCTGTATACGGTGATATTGCATATACGTCGGTACGACCTGATGTACCTGTAGCATTTTCAAGGCCAACAGTTACACCTAAATCAGCACCAACAACATGTGTCACATTATCGTAGGCAAACATGACATTACCAGTAGAGTTATCAAATACCACTTCAAAATCGATATTATCAGAAACACTTGCATCGCCATTATGGAAATCCCAAGGTCTCATGTCATCAAACTCAATGAAGCTATAACTACCAGCTGAGGCAGTACTAACACCAGAGGTATCGGTACGAACAATTTCCATATCACGCCAAAATGGTGCAACTAAGTTGTTAGCTTCCGCGGCATTGGGTAATAACTGGTTAATCCAAGGTGTTGAACCGGCTGAACCACCTAAGTAAATAAACCCATCATCTGTTACAGAAACTGAACTAAATGACTTGCCTAAAAAGTTGGCGTTTAAGCTATATGTCGCGGTAACTGTGTCACCATTTAGCGTACCAGGTAAGATATCAAAAGCAGCTAAATCAAGGTAGCCACCACCTTGACCAAAATCTGGTAATGCACAACTTGTATCATTATCATTGGTCGTTTTAGTATAGAAGGGCTCAACACCAAATAGTGATTCTTGAACAACAGTCCAAGTAATATCATTACCGCTAATTACCGCATCACCGCTAACTGAAGCTTCATCAAGCGTCATACTTGCAGGTACTGTTGCTTTAACAGTATATGTGCGCTCGCCTGGGGTTAAGTTTGCAATTACACTCACTTCATAATCAACACGGTCTTGACGTTCCATGTATGCATTTGCATTACTTGAAATAGACACATCGTCCATGCCACGCATAAGGTCAACAGATACTAATCCTAAGTTGCCTGCATTTTCAAAGCTTGTACCTAAGTCAAGAGCACCGTAGTACATATCACCTTGTAAAGCACCGTCAAGTGACCATTTAACACGTAAGTCAAATTCCGTTAATGCAGTTATAGCAGTGTCAGCTTCGATAGATAAGTTATCACCAGCTTCAGCATCTACAATAGCTGTTGCTAAGGTATATGCATCTTCAGCACCTTCCTCTGATGCCGCCCAGTTTTGAACAGCAACCCAGTAACTACCGGCTTCAGGCATAATTAGGTCAACTTTTTCAAGTGCAGTAGCGGTTGCACTGATACCCACTTCTTCGTCTTCTTGTGGGATACCATCGCCGTTAGCATCTAAACCTACGCGTAGATCTAAATCTGGAGATGCAGACGCTAATATTTCTACAACAAAACGTTTTGCATCAGCAGGAACGGTATGCAGAGTAACATTAATACCATCGGCTAAATCATCGTAAGCATCACTATTATCGCTATCGACAGCTAATGTCGCCTCAGTTTTGTCTGCCTTAGTCAAACCATATGAACGACTGGTAAATTCAGTAATTTCAACCGCCATAACATTTTCAATTAAGTAGCTATCTTGATCGCGATTTGCGTCGAAAGATAGACTGTCTGGTATGTTACCATTTGAAGCCTGAACGCTTACAGGAATTCTAGCTGTTGGATGAATATTTGATGTCATCACAACGTGGCCAAATGACCATACGTCACTTTCTGCAGCAATGGCATCAACACTAATTGCTATAGTCTGGCTTTCGCCGGAGGCAAGTGTAAATGTTGCTGGAGTAGCCGTAATGATTAAACCATCAGAAATCGTAGTGCCTTCAACAGTCCAAGTGCCGTCTGCTGTAGCAGTTACAGTTCGGGTCCAATCACACAAACCAACACAGCTAGCATTAGCAACTGATGGAATGTTTAATGTTTTAGGATCCCCACCTTCGTCAGGATTAGCAGCAGTATAGTTCGCTGCAGTTTCATTCATTACAAGACCTGTTAGATGCGCTAAATTCACCCGTATACTACCAGCACCCATATCAAAGAAATCAGCAGCTGTTGTACCATCTTCTTTACGAACATCGGTAATTGCTGTCAACATTAATGCTGAACGAATGTTATCAGGTGTCCATGTTGGATGAGCTGATTTCAATACAGCACCAGCGCCAGCAACATGAGGAGCTGACATTGAAGTCCCTTGTAAAAAGGCAAAATCTGTTGGTGCTGGTGTGGTTTCGTCATGACCAAATTGCTGATCTGAATAGGCCGCATAAATTGAAACCCCGGGAGCCGTTACAGAAGGGGTCATAATATCAGGAACTGTATTATTACCGCCACGTGAAGAGAAGTCAGCCATATCATCTGCTTGGCCAATCTTTAACTCAGCGACTGCAGCAGTAATGGTTGCAGTATGTCCTTCACCACTTGCTAACCAAGCACGTAAAGCATTACCATTTTCTGCGTTGATATGAATACCAGGTACCACGTAAACGTCATTGGCTACAGCATTTGAACCATCATCTATATTACCAAGTACAAAACCACCTGCGCCACCATCAGCAGCATTTATTGCTTTTTGTACACGAGCAATTTCGCCTCGGTCACAAACAACTATTTCACCTGAGAATGTATCTGTTGGGAAAGGCTGTAAACATTGTGCAGGGTCTCCATCAGGATCGTTGCTGTTAGTGTAATCACCAGCCCAAACAATACTTGCTGTAATACCTTGTGAGGCACTGTTACCTTCAATAGTAGCTAATTCAGTATCACCACCGGTGAATGCGCCAATTTCTTTTTCAAAGGCAACTTCACGGCCGTGTGTGGAAGCACCAACAACGGTATACCAAGGAGCATTTTTCGAAGTGGTAAATGCGTCTGGACCGTCATTGCCGGCAGAAACAGAAGAAAAAATACCGGCTTCTTGAGCGGCTAAGAACCCTAGCTCAGTTGAACTTACCCAAGGATCGCCGCCACCACTAATCGAGTAGTTAATAACATCAACACCATCAACTAGCGCATCATCTAGCGCCGCAATAATGGCTGCACCTGGACAACCCGAATATTTATCACCAGTGTCGCCACCATGACATATTTGATAAGCAACAATGTTTGCGTGCGGTGCTACACCAGAGATTTGAGCAAATTCAAAGCCTGTTGTGTTTATACCGTCACCTTCAAGTTCACCTGTTTGAGGGTCAACTAAAGGTACATCATGTAAAATGTTACCGCCAGCAGTACCTGCAGTATGAGAACCGTGCCCGCCGTAATCTTCACCATTTTTGGCTGGTGGGGTATTGCCAAATACATCAGCATCGTCATAGCTGTCTGTAATAGTGGCATATGAACGTACACCAATTAATTTGTCGTTACACAAGGCAGCGAAATCGCCAGCACAGTCACCCGCGTAGACACCTGATCCCCATGGATTAGTATGATTGTAGCCGTCATCACCAACGTCGGCAAATGATCTGTGATCAGTATTTGCACCTGTATCAAGCACACCGATAATTACGCCTTCACCCATGTTAACAGCACTTTGGCCTTGACCATCCCAAACTAAGGGTGCACCAACGTGAATTGGGCCGGTATCAGTTACTAAATGCTCAGTTTTTTCACGTTCAACGTACGCTACATCAGCAAATGTCGATAAAGCTTTAGCTTCATCTTGCGTTAAACGCACAGCCATACCATTGAAGGCATTTTTATATTGATAAGTAACGTTTAAACTACCGCCTAATTTTCCTGACGCTTTTGTTAGGAACGTTTGGTGTTTAGCTTCTAAATAATTACTGTAGGCGATTATTTCAGGCGCTTGAAAATCAAGCCGTAACTCTTTTCTGATTTGTTTAGAGCTTTTTTTGCTATTGGCTAAAGATTTAAAAAGAGACTTCTTGGCAATTTGAGGATTAGTCGCTGTTAAACCGGCAACAGAACCGTCGTATGTAGCAACTGGTTGGTCTTTAAAGCGAATAATATAAGTATAAGTACCACCAGTTAAGTCTTTTTCAGCACGAAATTTTTTAACTTGCGTTTTATTGTATGTACCACCTTTGTTTATTGAAATTGGTGTGACTGATTTTAATGAATCAGCCAAATATTGCGTTTGAACTGTGCTGGCAGATGCCTGCATAGTGGCCATTGATAATAGCGCTGTAGAAACAGCAATTGTTACTTTGTTATTCACAAGGAAGCTCCCTAAATGCACAGATAGCTGTGCGGGTTATTATTTTATATTTAGTAAATCCATTTAATATCAAAGACCTACTTATTCCATAAGACGAGAAACGCAAAAGTGCGATGACCAAACATAGCAATATGTAAACATAATGTAAATATATGGAGAGTGGGATTTTTATTTAAGAGGATATTCATTATAGAAAGTGGAAAGTAGTGTTTACAAAATGTACACTTTACTTTTATTAGGTCTAAAATGAATTCTTCATGAGGGACAAAAATTAATTGACCAACTATCTAGTATCTTTTTTTAGTGTTATTTAACAGTAAGTTTAGCAATTTAATCTAAATGTTATTAATTAATATATATTTTGGCCGGAAAAGCAGTAGGTATTTAATCGTTGGGGATAATTCGTGATTTTAAGCGCGATAGCCTACGAACTTTCGTAAGCTATCGGAAGCTGAATTTAGTCGTTCGCCATCTCAACAGGTTTAAATCTATATGCATAAGGCAATTTTTTATCAATCGACAATCACACACTTTACGACTATGAAGTAGGCGTGAGCTATGAATTTGTTGATAACTTAACGGTTGATGTAATATTAATGTGGGCCCCGTGTGGTTAAGTTCGCATTAGACGACTTAAATGGCCTGTATACCAATATTGTATTTGATGGTGTGTTTATTGGAACCACTATTCACTTTTAATACTTAAGGCTAGACGTTAATACAAAGCAGGGCTGAGCAATCAGTTCTGCTTTTTTATTGTCCAAACAACCCGTATCTTAGATTTAATTTTGGCATAAAGTGAGTAAAAACCTTCTACCGAAACGCCGGGTAAAATAGTGACAGTTAAAATCATAAAAAACAGTCTGGACTGTTGTAAGAGAGTTAAAGAAAGTGTTAATAAATGTAATAAAATATAACAAGATGTAATATTGTAATAAGGCAATATTGATATTTAAGTGTTAAAAGTAAACCAAAATAAAAAGGGAATGTAATGAATTTTAATAAATCTGTAATCGCCAGCTTTGTTGGTGCAGCTTTAGCTACGACCGCATTAGGTGTAGCGGCTAATGACAACATAGCATATAAATCTTTTTCAGTTGATAACGTTGCTGAAACTAATGCGCGCAGTAAAGTGCAAACTGCAAGTGGTATGATTAATCAATATGATTCTGTTTTGGGAAAAACCACTTTTCAATGGGCAGGTAAAAATGCTGAAACACCAGATTTAGGACCAGTAGCAGCGGCACACCGAGTTACCCATGCTGCGGACTTTTACCTTAATAAACTAGCAGGTTTGTCATCAATTAAGTCAAATGTTGCACAAGTTAAATTAGCTAACATACATGATTTGGGACGCGGAGCGATTGTTGCGAAATATAAGCAAGAAGTTGCTGGTGTCGAAGTATTCAATCGTGAATACAATATCATGATGGACCGCGAGTTTAATTTAGTTGCCTCATCAGGCTATTTAGCTGATAAACGAGCTGCTAAATCTCTTTCTTCAGCCATTAAAAATATCACTGCAGAATTCGGAGACTCTTCGCACTCTATCAATGCCGCATTTACGGCAATGGGTGGCAATGCTAACACTGTGGCATTAAAAATTAAAAGTACTGATGGAAAATATGATAAGTTTTCTGTCGTTAATTCAGCAACGGATAAAGTCCTCGTTGGTGAACCTCGCGCTAAAAAAGTTTTTTTTGAACATAAGAATAAGCTAGTCGCTGCGCATTATGTTGAAATTGAAACTAGCGCTATCGATAGCGTTGATTCAGAATACGTTAGCTACGTTGTTTCAGCTAGAACTGGTGAAGTATTATTTAAAAACAACCTAACGAGTCATGCAGCTGATTTCAATTACCGTGTCTATGCTGATGCAAGTGGCACACCATGGGATAGTCCTCATGGTGACGTAGTACCCGCTCCAGCTGATGCTGATCCGAATGCGTTTTTAACTGCAGGATACTTAGAAGCTCCGTTAGTAACTTTGAGCCATGGTCCTATCAGCACAGAGGATGCTTGGTTAGCCGATGATGCAACTTTTACTTCTGGTAACAATGTTACTGCGTATGTAGATGCTGTAGCGCCGCAGGGTTTAACTAATGGCGATTATATGGCGGAGGTTAGCAGTGCTAATACTTTTGATTACAAATATAACGTTGATGAAGCGGAGTATTCTTTAAATAACCGTAAAGCAGCCATTGTTAATTTATTCTATGTGAATAACTATTTACATGATGACTATTATGAACATGGCTTTGACGAAGCAGCCGGCAATGCCCAAGCTTTAAACTATGAACGTGGCGGTGTTGAAGGTGATGCATTAAATGTAGAAGTGCAAGACAATTCTGGTTTAAATAATGCCAACATGTCTACACCAGCAGATGGTGCCTCTCCTCGTATGCAAATGTACTTGTGGGAAACAACTCAAGTCACCAATGGTGTTGACTATGGTGTGACAGTGACTTCGCATGATGATATTGGCCTTGTTTTAAATACTCAAATTGCATCGTTTGGTCCAGAGATTTATGAATTGTCTGGCGATGTGGTACGTATTGATGATGCAACTGATGGCTGTGAAGCTGCAACCAATGGTGCTGCTTTAGCCGGTAAAATCGCCATCATAGATCGTGGTGTTTGTAAATTTACGCAAAAAGTTAAAAATGCGCAAGATGCTGGTGCTATCGCTGTACTTATTGTGAACCATAAGAACAATGGAAATCCTGCCTCGATGGGAGGTGATGACGAGACAGTAACTATTGCTAGTATGGGTCTTACTTTTGCGGCAGGCGAGAGTATTTATAGTAAGCTTGCAGCCAATGAAACTGTTTCAATCGACATGTTTAAAAACGACCTTTCAAGAGCCTTTAAGGACAGTTCGTGGGATAACGGTGTTGTCGCGCATGAGTGGGGTCACTATATCGGTAACCGCTTAGTGGGTAATGGTTCAGGTTTAAGTAGTCCACAAGCCCGTTCTATGGGTGAAGGTTTTGGTGATTTCCATGCATTATTGTTTGTGTCTGAAGTTAAGGATAACTTAGTTTTAGGTAATGAAGAATATGATGGTGGTTATGCTGATACATCTTATGTATCAAGTTTTGTAGACGGAATACGTCCATACCCTTACTCGACAAATAAAACTATTAACCCATCAATGTTTGCAGACATTGGATTATACCCTGGCGAAGTTCATCGTCCTGGTTCTGTATGGGGTAATATGTTGTGGGAATCTTTTGTTAGTATGGTGAATGACGAGCGTCATACTTTTGATGCAGCTAAGAGCCTAATGAAAGATTACTTGGTCGCTGGTTACAAAATGATGCCAATGGCGCCAACCTTTACTGAAGGTCGCGATGCGATATTAGCGGCAGCATATGCCAACGATAGGGAAGATTACAAACTTTTATTAGCGGCATTTGCTAAACGTGGTATGGGTCTAGGCGCAGTATCACCCAGTCGATTCGCCACTGATCATGCCGGTGCTGTTGGATCTACTAAAACAGACTTAGCTACATTCGCAGTAGCAGACCACGTATTGAATTCTAACTATGAAGGATTAATGACTGGTTATTGTTCAAATGACAATATTTTAGATAAAGGCGAAACCGGTACGGCTAGTTTTACCCTGAAAAATGGTGGTAATTCTGTGTTAGTAGGCCTTACGGGTACTGTTGAAGTCGTCAGTGACCATGAGGTAACTTTTGCAAACGAAGGTGTTGTATCATTTGATGATATTGCAATACTTGATTCAGCAACGAGTACACCACTTGAATTCACCTTGAATGAAGCGAGCACTGGTGATGAGCTAGTACTTAAATTTATTCCAACGCTAACAGACGGAATGGAAGCTGATGAGTATACATTCTCAACGACAACGAACGTTGACTTTGTTGAGCGTGAGCTTGTTGGTACGTCGCAAGTTGAAGACTTTAACACCTTATCGCGCTTGAATGACTTTACAGAGGTTGTGATGGCAGGTGGCGATCAAGCTGTCGGAACATGGCATCTTGACCAATGGGATGTAATCGATGGACTCATTGCGGCAACAGGTCATAGCTTTACGTCTGATGTAGCTTATAAAACACGTACTATGTTAGTTGGCTTTGATGGTGACTACAGCATTTCATTCTGGCATTTGTACAATCTTGAAGCCGAGTATGATGGTGCTGTTGTCGAGGTGAGTGTCAACGGTGGCGATTGGGCTGATGTTAGCGAAATGGGAGGTACTTTTTTTGGTGATGGTTACACTGATATAGGACTTGATAATACTGGAACGGCTATCGCAGGTCGTAATATGTTTTCCGGAATAAATTATGGTGAGGAAACTATTAACTTCGGTGAGAACTTAAATGGCAACGAAGTACAATTCCGTTTCCGTATCGTTACAGATGCTTACTATGCACCGGGTCCATTTTCAGGCTTCTCATCAGGTTGGTATATTGATGACATGACGTTTACCAATATGGAAACTAGCATTTTCTCAGATGTAGTTGCTGGTGATAGCCTTGCTTGTGATAACCGAGCGCCAAACGTGAGTGCTGCCTCTGCAACAGAGGTAAGGGTTACTGAAGGTGGAAGTGTTAGCTTGAGTATAGCAGCATCAGATCCAAATGCAGATGTTCTAACGTATAGTTGGGAGCAAACCGCTGGAACAGCGGCAACATTGACGGGTGGCGACACTGTTGCGGTTTCATTTACTGCACCGAATTTAGCATCAGGTAGCGAAACGCTAACATTCGTTGCCAGTGTTAATGACGGTACTGAGACAGTTACTCAGAGCTTTTCAGTAACAGTGAATGACGTACCAGCACCAGTTGCACCACCTAAGAAAAAATCAAGTGGTTCTACAGGCTTATTGGCATTTTTATTATTACCTTTAGCGTTACTACGTCGTCGTAGATAATGTAAAGTAATCTAAATAGCTGATTGATGATTCAATCAGCTTTTTTTATAGGTATTGGTTTTTAAATATTGATAAAATAAAAGGTGAGGTTATGAAAAGTAAATTAATGAGCGCTGTGGTTATTTCGACATTTATAGTTGGCTGTAATAATGCGAATGATCATGAACATTCGGTCGAGCAGCATGAAGTAAAAGCGTTAAATAGTGTGGAAAATAATAACGACAATAAAAGGCTCAACTTGAAAAGTGAAATGGGTGATCACGCGCTGCTAAATAAGGCGGCACAGAAACTCAATCAATCAATTAGCCTAAATGGTAATAAGTTTACATTAGTGGATGGTAAATTAGAACAAGGCGCACAAGTATATAATACGTTAATGCATGAGTATGGAACTATTAAAGGTAGCCTGGTGGTAGTGCTATCAGATGAAGGTGTTTTTAACAAAAGTTATTTTAAAACAGTGAAAAAAATAGCCAAAAAAACTTTTCGTGTTTGGCCTACTAAAAAAGGTGATTTGTATCTTGTCTATCAAGATTTAACGCGTAATGCTAACTTCTCTGTTGTGGAGCTAGAGGTTGACTATTCCCCAATATCTAAGCAGCAGACTCACTAGCAATACACAGCGAGTCTGCACTATATGTTTGTAGTTTTTTAGTGAGTTGTGCCGTCAATAAATTGTGCTAATTGAGGACGCTTAAATTCATAAGTGGTCAGACAATAATCACAAGTCATCGAGACACTACCTTGCTCAACAATAATACTTTCAAGTTCGCTCGGTTCAATTTGAGAAATGGTATTTAAACACTTTTCTTCTGAGCAACTACATTGATAGCTAACGGCTTGTGGCTCAAAGAGTCTAACCTCTTCTTGATGATATAACCGGTAAAGTAAGTCTTCGCTAGCTAATGAGAATATCTCTTCAGATTTAATCGTATTGGTGAGTTGGCACAAGTGCTCAAAATCGGCTTGTTGTTGCTCTTTATCATCACCATCAGGTAGTAATTGAATTAAGGTGCCTGCTACTTGCGAGCTTTGCTCATCACTAAAAAGCCAGATTTTAGTGGGGATTTGTTCTGAAACATCAAAGTAGTGTTCTAAGCATTCGGCCAAGGTATCTTGCTCAAGCGCTACAACACCTTGATAAGGTTCGCCATTGTTCGGCCGAATAGTGATGATCATATTGCCTTTACCGATAAGGTCTTTCAGCGCTGTTGCCTCGGTTTCGCTCACCATACGTGCAATACCACGCATTTCTTGGCGATTATTGCCATTTACGGCTAAATATCCTATTGGGCCATCGCCTTGAAGTTGTACAGCGATTTCACCTTCAAATTTTAATGTTGCCGTTAATAAGCAAGTGGCTGCCACCAATTCACCTAACAATTGCTTTACGCCCAACGGGTAGTCGTGTGCAGCAACAATGTCTTGGAAGGTTTGGCTTAAGTTAACCAATTCGCCTCGAGCATGTAGGTTGTCAAATAAATAGCGATTTAAGATATCTTTTTGTATGGTCACTGTTTACATCCTTTCTTTTAATTGCCGAATTTGTCGACGTTGTTTCTTATCAGGTTTAGTGTCACTGGCTGGGCTGAGCAAAATACCCTGCTGGCGAGCTAAGTTGTTTTTCTCACGGGTTTTAACGCTTTCAGGCGTTTCTTGATAAAGTGTTTGAGCAAAACTTGCATCTCGGCGTTTATCTGCCAAGGCAATGACCAAAACATGTTTTTCTTCAAAACCTTGGCGAAAGGTAACGCGATCACCTAAAACAACAGCTTTGCCTGATTTACTGCGTTGGCCATTATAGAATACTTTACCGCCATCGATCATCTGTTTTGCAATTGCTCGGGTTTTATAAAAGCGCGCCGCCCACAACCACTTGTCTAAGCGAGTTGACTGGGTATTGTTTGTCTCAATAACGTTAGGTTTGGTCATTGTTTTGTTTATATCCCGTGCAGGCATTATAAATTGGCGAAAGTTAACATAACGGTAATGTTTACGCTAGTTAGAATGCATTTGGTTACATTTTTAAGCTTATACTAAGGTCATTAAATAAGGTCATTAAATTATTGTCCACTTTTATTGCTTAAAATACACTAGGACAGTGCCGGTTATGTTTAGTTTGAAGCAATGAACACCTACCCTGATTTACTTTTGCTGTGCGCAACTAGATCACAAACATCATGAAAAATGGCATAATTATAGGTAAAAAATAATATGACGTCTTGTTGCCAGACGTTTGGTCAAGTATCATCAAAGTGACTTTAAATTTCCAGATAATAAAAAATTATAAAAAATGACATTATCGAATAACCTATCAAACGCGTTTGAGCAGCTTGCTAAGCTGCCGCAACAAAAAATTACCCAAGTCATTATCTTGGTGTTGCTTAGTTATATTGCCTTTCTCTTTGCGCAAATAACCTGGCTAGGGTTAGCGGAGAGCGATCATAATGCGAACTTAACACTTAATAATTTATCGTCTGTTTCAGTAGCGCCAAAAGAACAAGTTCAGGTGAAAGCCATTCAAGCACTTAATCTTTTTGGTGTTTTTTCTCAGCAAAACGTAAATCGTGTTGAAGAGGTGGTTGAAGACGCGCCAGAAACACGGCTGCAACTCATTCTAACCGGTGTGGTTGCTAGTACTAACAAAGCGACTGCCGCGGCCGTAATAGAAAGTGCCGGCAAGCAAGAAACCTATAGTATCGGTGAAAATATTAAAGGTACTCGGGCGGTGTTAGAAGATATTTTTCACGATCGTGTCCTGTTAAAAGTATCGGGTGGCTTAGAAACCTTAATGTTTGAAGGTTTAATCTTTGATAAAAACATTAAGGTTATTAAACCACGTTACAACCAGCAAGCCGTGACGCAACCAACAAGAAATACCACTCAAAAGTCTTCACCTGATAATTTTTCACCCACCAATATTGTTGATCAACGAGATAATCAAGCGCTAGCGCAAGTGACCAAGTCGCTGCGAACAGAATTGGCTAGCGACCCAGGTAAAATTACTGATTATTTAAAAATTTCCCCTAAACGAGAAAATGGTAAAATTACCGGCTATCAATTAATGCCAGCAAAAGATCCAACTTTTTTCCAAAGTGCGGGTCTTAAGTCCGGTGATGTTGCGGTACAAATGAATGGTTTTGATTTAACCGCGCCACAAGAGGCAGCTCAAGCGCTACAATCTTTAAAAGAACAACGCGAAGTTTCGCTGTTACTTGACCGTAATGGTGACATAACAGAAATACTCTTCAGTATAGACAATTAGAATAAAAGGAATAATAAATGCGCAAATTATTAAGCGCACCTTGGTATAAGCGAAGCCTTACCGGGGTTGTTACTGCAGTTTTACTCAATAGTGTTTTGCTTTCTGCCAATATCAGTGCTGCAGAATATTCGCCTAATTTCAAAGGTACAGAAATTGGGGAATTTATTAATATTGTCGGTAAAAACTTAAGAAAAACCATGATTGTCGATCCAAACGTACGTGGCAAAGTTAATGTCCGTAGTTATGACTTATTAACTGAAGAGCAATATTATCAATTTTTCCTAAATGTTTTAGAAGTATATGGTTTTTCTGCCGTATCAATGGACAATAATATTGTCAAAATCATTCGAGATAAAGATGCAAAAACCTCATCTATCCCAGTAGTCGGTAATGAAAACCCCGGTGCAGGTGACGAAATGGTTACCCGTGTGATTGAAGTTAAAAACGTCACCGTTCGCGAGCTTACGCCATTGCTGCGCCAATTATCAGATCAAGCAGGCGGCGGCAACGTGGTTAACTATGATCCTGCCAACGTTATTATGTTAACTGGCACCGCGGCTGTCGTTAATCGCTTGGTGCAAATTATTGAACGGGTTGATAAAGCCGGCGATCAAGACGTACAAATCATTAGCCTTAAATATGCATCGGCTGGCGAAATGGTCCGTATTATTGAGGCAATGAACAAATCTGGCCAAGGTAAAAGCTCTAGTACACCGACTTTTTTAATCCCTAAAATTGTGGCTGATGAACGCACCAATAGCGTTATTGTTAGCGGCGAAGTCAAAGCACGTGAGCGTGTGGCAAGATTAGTGTCGCGCTTGGACAGTGAATTAGAATCGAACGGTAACACACGGGTTTATCATTTAAAGTACGCAAAATCTGAAGACATGGTGAAAGTACTTCAAGGGGTGAGTGAATCTATTGAAGCAGACTCCTCTACAACCAGTTCATCATCGCGAAAAAGCAACACACGTAATGTCAGTATTGACGCGCATGAAGATACAAATACTTTAGTGATTACCGCCCAACCAGATATGTTGCGCTCATTAGAAGCGGTTATTCGCCAGTTAGATATTCGTCGAGCACAAGTACTGATTGAAGCTATTATTGTCGAAGTATTTGAAGGTGACGGCGTCAACTTAGGCGTGCAGTGGTATCATGAATCGGGTGCCGTGTCTCAATTCAACAACGGTGTAGCACCTATTGGTTCTCTTGCCGCAGCAGCAGAAGCTGCTCGTTCAACTCCGGGAACAAAAGGTTCAACAGTCACATCAGAAAGTGGTGCGGTTACTGTTAACCCTGATCAAGCCGATACTAAAGGTGATTATAGTTTACTGGCCCAAGTATTAGGCTCTGTTAGTGGCACTATGTTTGGTATTGTGAAAGATGACTGGGGCGCGATAGTCCAAGCGGTAAGTTCTGATACTAATTCAAACTTATTGTCTACGCCAAGTATTACCACACTAGATAATGAAGAAGCCTATTTTATTGTTGGCCAAGAAGTACCTATTATTACGGGCGCGCAAACGGGCAGCAACAATAGTAATCCCTTTCAAACAGTAGAGCGCCAAGAAATAGGTATTAAGTTAAAAGTCACACCACAAATTAATGAAGGTAGCGGTGTGCAGTTAACCATTGAACAAGAAGTGTCTTCGGTCAGTGGTGCTACGGGTGTTGATATCTCAATCAATAAACGTGAAATTAAAACCACCGTGATGGCTGATGATGGCGCAACCGTAATTTTAGGTGGCTTGATTGATGAAGATGTGCAAGAAAGTGTGCAAAAAGTACCTTTACTAGGCGACATTCCATTTATTGGCCACTTGTTTAAATCTACCAGTAATACCACGCGTAAGCGTAATTTGATGGTGTTTTTACGGCCCACTATTGTCCGTGATGGCAAATTGATGAATGACCTGAGTAGAGAAAAGTACAACTATATTCGCGCGCTAGAAATTCAAAAGAAAGCAGCGGGTCTTGAATTAATGTCGGGTGAGAAGTTGCCTATTTTGCCAAAATGGAATGATCAATTGGCATTACCGCCGTCGTTTGACGAATACATGAAAAAGCGTGATGAAGAAAAGTCATCTGCTGAAAACGAATAGCCATGAGTGACATTGCCCCACAAACACAAGTGCTTGTTAACGCAAATGAGCAAAGTGCTGCCAGTGAAAACACCTTAGCACCTGATGCGTCGTCAACGATTGCCGTTAGTGACATTTTGAAAGATGAAAATGTTCGCTTTCGCCTACCCTTTGGTTTTGCTAAGCGCCACAGTGTGTTGGTGGCAAATGATCATGGTGTGTTACGTTTAGTTTGCACTGACTTGCTCAGTGCTCATATTTTGTTGGAAGTACGCCGTGTACTCAAAGCCCCTTTTACCCTTGACGTAAAAAGTGCCCAAGAGTTTGAACAATTGTTAACCATTGCTTATCAGCGCGACTCATCAGAAGCGCAACAAATGATGGAAGACATTGGCAACGAGGTCGACTTATATTCCCTTGCCGACGAGATGACCGAAACCGAAGACTTATTAGAAAACGAAGACGATGCGCCGATTATTAAACTGATCAATGCCATGCTCAGTGAAGCCATTAAAGAAAACGCTTCTGATATTCATATTGAAACCTTTGAACAAGCGTTGCAAATTCGCTTCCGTGTTGATGGTGTATTACGTGAAGTGTTAAAACCTAATCGTAAATTAGCCTCATTACTTGTTTCACGTATTAAGGTGATGGCCAAGCTCGATATTGCGGAAAAACGCATTCCTCAAGATGGTCGTATTTCGTTAAGAATAGCGGGTCGAGCCGTAGATGTACGCGTTTCCACCATGCCAACAGGCCATGGCGAACGTGTAGTTTTGCGCTTACTAGATAAAAACTCAACACGTTTAGACTTAAAAGACTTAGGCATGAGCGATGGTAACCGAGCACGTTTTTCTGAATTAATTGAAAAACCCCACGGCATTATACTGGTTACCGGGCCAACAGGATCTGGTAAAAGTACCACTTTGTATGCCGGTTTAAGCCAAATTGATAGTAAAGAACGTAATATTCTCACGGTTGAAGATCCCATCGAATACGCTATTGAAGGTATCGGGCAAACACAAGTCAATACCAAGGTGGATATGACTTTTGCCCGAGGCTTACGCGCGATACTTCGCCAAGATCCCGATGTGGTTATGGTGGGTGAAATTCGAGATTTAGAAACCGCCCAAATTGGCGTGCAAGCGAGTTTGACCGGGCATTTAGTCTTATCTACCTTACATACCAATACAGCGGCAGGTGCGATAACGCGCATGGAAGACATGGGTGTTGAACCTTTCTTGCTTTCATCAAGTTTGCTAGGGGTTTTAGCGCAGCGATTAGTCAGAACCTTATGTCCGCATTGCCGCGAATGTAGCACTCCATCAGCGGAAGAGCGCAAGTTATTGCAACTAAGTGACGACGATACCGCGCCAATATACCGATCTGTTGGTTGTGAAGATTGTAACTTTAAAGGTTATCGGGGCCGAACCGGTATTCATGAACTGATTGTCGTTGATGAGAAAGTTCGTGCATTAATTCATAACGGTAAAGGTGAGCAAGCGATTGAAAAATTTATTCGTAAATCGACACCCAGTATACGCCGTGACGGTTTTGATAAAGTCATGCTTGGCGAAACTACGATTGAAGAAGTATTGCGTGTTACGCGCGAAGACTAACAGTCGACTCACTAAGTACCTAACTAAGTACTGAACTAAGTACTGAACTAAGTATAGATAAATTGTAAATTATGGCAGCATTTGATTATCAGGCAGTAGACAGCCGAGGCAAAAATAAAAAAGGGGTTATCGAAGGCGATACCCCTAGACATGTGCGTAATTTATTGCGCGAACAGGGCTTAATGCCGATTGAGGTTACGCCCTGTCTGCAAAAAAGTAAGCAAGAAAGTAAAAAGTCTATTTTTGCCGGCGGTAAAAAAATATCAGCGTCGGAGTTGGCATTAATCACACGGCAACTATCAACCTTAGTTGAGTCAGGTTTGCCGATAGAAGAGTCCTTGATGGCTGTTGGTGAGCAGTGTGAAAAAATCGCTATAAAAAGCATGATCATGGCGGTGCGTACAAAAGTCACCGAAGGCTATGGCTTAGCTGAAAGTATGGCGGAGTTTCCGCAAATATTTAATCACTTATTTCGCGCTATGGTTGCTGCGGGTGAAAAATCAGGCCACCTCGAGAAAGTATTAGACCGTTTAGCGGATTACACCGAAAAGCGACAACAACTGCGCTCGCAGCTTATTCAAGCCTTGGTATACCCGGTTATTATGACCGTAGTGGCCACTGGCGTTATTGCTATATTACTGACCGCTGTCGTACCAAAAATTGTTGGCCAATTTGAGCACATGGGCGCTAATTTACCCGCCACCACCCAGTTTCTCATTGCCAGTAGTGACTTTTTACGTGACTATGGTTTAGTTATTGTGCTGATTGTCGTCGCACTGATGTTACTTTGGTCGCAACTGCTGAAAAAAGCCAGTTTTAGGTTTGCCTATCATAAGCGTTTTCTTGCCATACCTGGCATAGGTAAAGTAGCAAAAAGTGTCAATACCGCAAGATTTGCTCGTACCTTGAGTATCTTAACCGCGAGTGCCGTTCCTTTATTAGAGAGTATGAAAATATCGGGTGAAGTACTCGACAATTTATATATTAAGCAAAGTGTTAAAGAGTCAGCGGATAAAGTCAGAGAAGGAACAAGTTTACGGGTGTCATTAGAGCAAACTAAACTGTTTCCTCCCATGATGCTACATATGATCGCCAGTGGCGAAAAAAGTGGTCAGCTTGAGCATATGTTAGGTCGAGCTGCAGATAACCAAGACCGTGAGTTTGAGGCTATTATTAATATATCATTAAAAGCATTTGAGCCCGCTTTAATGGTGGTAATGGCCGGTATTGTATTATTTATCGTGATGGCTATTTTACAGCCAATTCTTCAGTTAAATACGTTAATAGGAAATTAGAAATGAAAGCAGTAAGAAATATTCGAGGTTTTACCCTGTTAGAAGTTATGGTCGTTATCGTCATTTTAGGCATTTTAGCCAGTATGGTGGTGCCTAATTTGCTTGGCAGCCAAGAGCGTGCCAATGTCCAAAAGGCGGTGTCAGATATTAATGCGTTGGAAACGTCTTTAACTATGTACAAAATGGATAACTATCAGTACCCAACTACGGAGCAAAGCTTAGAAGCCCTAGTCACTGAAACGGATATAGAGCCAGCGGCACGTCGTTTTCCACAAGGCGGTTATGTTAAGCGTTTACCTAACGACCCTTGGGGCAATGAATATCAACTACTAAACCCGGGGGAACATGGCGTTATGGATGTATTTTCTATGGGACCTGATGGTGAACCTGGTACAGACGATGACATTGGCAACTGGAATCTAGGCGATTATCAATAATCAGTCGCCTAAATTATTGACTCACTATGAAGCTTAAAAACGGCCATCTGCCTAAAGATAAACATCGCCAGCAAGGTTTTACCTTAATTGAAGTGATGCTAGTGATCGTGTTAATTGGCGTGATGGTTTCTGCAGTACAATTTACTTTTTCTGGTAATAAAGCGGAACAAGTATTAGAACAAAACAGTATCCGTTTTGCCGGCGTTTTTGATGTCGCAGCAGAATACGGCCTGTTAAATAATATAGAGTTAGGCTTGTTTGTTGAAAAAAATACTTATCAATTTCTTGGCTATGACGGTGTTAGTTGGTCGCCGATTGCCAGTAATCCTATGTTTGAGGTCTTTACTTTACCTGAAGGGATAGAAATTACCTTGCAGCTCGATGATCTGCCTATTGAAGAACCTTTGCTGTTTGATTCGTCGTTATTAATTAATGAAGACCAAGACGATAACTTTACTGAAGAAGAAAAGAAAAAAACCATCCCTCAAGTGTATATGCTCTCTGGCGGTGATATCACCCCTTTTAGCTTAACCTTTTCATTGGCAGAGTTTGCTATTGATGGCGATGAAAAC
Organism: Colwellia sp. MB02u-9; assembly: GCF_014077085.1. Taxonomy (NCBI): domain Bacteria; kingdom Pseudomonadati; phylum Pseudomonadota; class Gammaproteobacteria; order Alteromonadales; family Colwelliaceae; genus Colwellia; species Colwellia sp. MB02u-9. The sequence continues at coordinate 34,041 of NZ_JACGVF010000071.1, read as the reverse complement.
ATCAGCTTTAAAGTGTCTGGCATCTACACCACACCATTAACGATAGAAGGGCCACTAGTTAATGCTAACTCTCGTTAACTTTAGTTTTCATAAACTGGCAAAAGGTTTTACCTTAATTGAGGTGATGTTGGCGATGGCAGTGTTTTCAATTGCCGGTATTGCTATTTTAGGTACGGCAGATACCAATGTGCGAAACTTAGGTTATTTAGAAAGTAAAATCATGGCGAGTTGGGTGGCATCTAACCAGTTAGTTGAAGTCACAGTCAAAAGTGCATGGCCACCAAAAAACAATAAAAAAGGTAAAGTAGAGCTAGCAGGGCAAACATGGTTTTGGCAACAAAAAGTACTTAAAACAACGGACAAAGACATGCGTTCGATTGTTATGCAAGTGCGACTTGATGAGAAAGAAACTTCAGCATTAACCAGTTTAACCACTTATATCTCTAAGCCTAACCCATGAAAATTGCTATCATTAAACATGGTTTTTTGAAAAACCCCGTTTGCCTTATGCCAAAGCGCAGCCAAGGCTTTACCTTATTAGAAGTGCTGATTGCGATTGCGATTTTTTCAGTGATCAGTATGGCAAGTTTTAGTATTTTTGAAACCGTGATTAACAGCGACGCAGCAACCAAAGCACGCACTGACCGTATTAACGAACTGCAGCGGGGTTTTTTAATTATCGAGCGTGATATGTTACAAATAGCGCGACGCAGTGTACGTTTAAACGGTGAAGCACCCCTGAGTGATTTTTTACATACTGACAACGACAGCTTCACTAGCAGTGAACAAGCCATCGCCTTTGTTCGTCATGGTTGGACTAACCCAGGATTACTGTTACCTCGTAGCGATATGCAGTCAGTAGCTTATCAACTAAACGAAAATACTGTTGAGCGAGTACACTTTAACTTTGTTGATGCGGTGTTAGGCGAAGTGCCAAAAGTCAGGCCATTAATATCGCAGGTAGAAAAACTAAATTTCGAATTTTATGATGGGAAAAAATGGCAAGAAACCTTGCAAGAGAATACTTTACCTATGGCCATTGCGATTGAAATAGACACCACAGACTATGGCATTATTCGTCGCCAATTTATTGTTGCCGGTGATAACCTGCAAGATAATGGGGACTAGCAGTGATGAAAGTTTTTGCCGGTAAACATAGCGCCAAAGGTGTTGCGTTAATCACAGTTATGCTTATTGTGGCATTAATCGCGATTTTGGCAACGCAAATGACCGCGCGTTTACAATTACAAATGCAACGCACCACCAATATTGCCTCAAACCAGCAAGCCTATTGGTACGCCATGGGCGCAGAAGCCTTTGCAAAAAGAGTGTTAATACAATCCTTTGCAGATAATGCCGAGGTAACACATTTAGGTCAAATATGGGCGCAAGGGGAGAACACTTTTCCTGTCGATTTAGGCGAAATTACCGGCGAGATAACCGATTTAAATAGCTGTTTCAACTTGAATGCCTTACGAGCCGACGATGATGACAGTAACAATATTCGTAATAATGGTAATGTAGCGACAAAATCGCCAGCAAGAGCCGCGTTTGAAGAATTACTTATTTTAATGAATATTGAAGGTGTTGGCAGTTTTGAAGCGCAATATATGGCAGATGCTTTAACCGACTGGTTAGACGCTAATAGCAGCATTTCAAGTTCAGGTGGTGCTGAAGATAATGATTATGCCGCAAAAGCATTCCCTTATTTAGCGGCAAATAATTATCTTGCGAGTATCGGCGAGTTAAGAGTCGTTGAGCATTTTACGGTCAATGTCATTAATAAACTCAAAGACTATGCCTGTGTTTTACCTAATACTAACCTCAATAAGATTAACGTAAATACCATCGCATTAGATAAGCCTGAAATACTTGTCGCCATGTTAGGGATAAGTCAAAATGAAGCGACACAAGCTTTGACTGCTCGCGGTGAAGAAGGCTTTAAAAGTGTTGATGAATTTTTTAATTTAAGTGAGTTGAGTAAAGCTAAAATACCCCCTGAGAAAAAACAACAATTTGCCGTTACCAGCGAGTATTTTAAGCTCAAAACAACAGCAAGTTTTAATAACAGTTACTTTGCTTTGAATACCATTATGAAAGTAGATAATAAAAACAATATAAGTGTGATCAGTCGCATCATAGGACGAGAGTAATGGGTGAAACCTTATTTATCCGTTTAGGCAGCCAAATTGAAAATAAAATTCACTGGCTGATCAAAACCAACGGACAAGAAGATATTATTGCAAGTGGTGAGTTACCTAATGCCAACGCATTGAGTCAATTAACTGAAAAATCGACAGCACGGGATGTGGTCGTTTTTGTACCCGCAAGTGACATTGCCATTAAACGCTTAAAAGTGCCTGGCTCATCTCAACGTGCTATTCGTTTAGCGGCGCCATATATGATGGAAGAAACGCTGGCACAAGATGTTGAGCAACTATGCTTCGCCTTTAGTGATACAAAACAAGATGAGCAGGGTAATAACTGCTTTGTTGCGGCACTTGAGCGTAAGCAGTTAGAGCTTTGGCTACAGTGGCTGGCCAATGCAGGAATATTCACTAAGTCAATCATCCCCGATGCGCTGGCATTACCCTTGGACAGCCAAAGCAGCACGGCAGTGATGCTGGGTGAGCAAGTCTTAATCAGGCTTGGTGCATGGCAAGTTATGTCATTTGAAGCCAATGCATGGCCTATTATTGCGCAACACTTTAGTGCTCGGGCAGAAGATAGTGCACGAGTAGAAAATAGTGTACTAGCAGACAATGAAAACACCATTTTAGCCTATTCATCTCTACCGCAAGTGCCGGCGGAAATAAAGGTCGAATACTTACCCGAAGAGCTGCCTTTAGCTATTTTAGCGAATAATCATTCCGCTAAATTCAACCTACTACAAGGTGAGTTTCAAGTAAAAGAAAAACGTTCAGCAACCAAGACCAGTTGGCTTTGGGTCGCCGGTATTGCCGGTGTAGCCTTAGTGCTTAACTTTACCCTTAAGGGGGTAGAATTATATCGCTTGTCAGATCAGCAATCGGTTATTGAAGCGCAAATTATCGCTAATTATAAAGCAGCATTTCCTCAGACTAAGCGCGTCAAAGTGTCAACCGTTCGCTCACAGTTACGACAAAAATTAGCTGAGGTGGGTAATAGTGACGAATCTATAGGATTTTTATCATTATTAGTTAAGCTTGAGCCCGCATTAGCCAGTGTGCCTGAGATTAAACCACAAACACTAAAATTTGACGGTAAACGCCATGAAGTCCGTATGCAAACCATTGCCAAAGATTATCAATATTTTGAAAAGTTAAAAGTGGCGCTTGAAAAGGTAGGATTAACCGTGAATTTAGGTGCACAAAATAATCAAGGCGAGCAAATTTCAGGCTCGTTTAGTATTACAGATACCGCAGCTAAGGGGCGCTCATGAAAGCTTGGTGGCAACAGTTAAATATACGTGAACAACGTTTGGTCAGCGTGATGTCAGTGCTTATATCGATATTTATTTTATATGGTCTTATTTGGCAGCCGCTGACGGAAAATATCGAAAAAACAACATTAAAGCTTGAACGTCAACAAGCCTTGTTAACTTGGGTGACCGAAAACACCCAACGCTATCAACAAGCAAAACGTAGTGCACGAGCCAATTCGGGCGCAAGTTTGTCGAGCATAGTCAACCGCACTTCTAGCGCTAATAATATAACCATTACTCGCATGCAGCCCCAAGGCGATGACTTACAGGTCTGGATTGATGAAATCTCATTTAACCAGTTATTAACTTGGTTAGAGCAATTGGCTATTAGCGATGGTCTACAAGTTAAAAATATAGATCTTAGTTCAGCTGATCAGCAAGGTATGGTTCGTGTTCGTCGATTACAGTTAGGAAAGAGTTAATGAAAAATAAGTTTGCTTATATCGCCATTTTTTTTACCGCATACAGCGTTTTTGTTTTAGCATTAATGCCGGCAAGTTGGTTGATGGCGCAAATTAATTTACCGAAAAATATCACTATCGCCGCCGTAGAAGGTACTATTTGGCAAGCCCGTGTTAAGCAGGTGATGGTTGATGACGTTGTGATTAACCAAGTGCAGAGTTCGCTATCGTTTATGTCTTTGTTAATGCTTGACCCAAAACTTGATATTAGCTTTGGTGGTGCTTTAGTCAATGGCCCTGAAGGACAGTTGACGATAAGTGGCTTATTATCTGACATGGTTCTTGAAGATGCGCAGATAGACCTTGCTGCCAACACAGTGACCGCAAGGCTTAACTTACCGGTTAATGTTATTGCCCATGAACAATTAGCGCTAACTATTGACCGTTTTATTATTGGCACGCCGATATGTCTTGAATTACAGGGTAATTTGCAATGGCGTAATGCGGGTATTACCGCTTTTGATGAAAAAGTTGAGTTTGGTACACTTAAGGCAAAATTAACCTGTGATAAAGGCGAACTTGTCGCTGATATAGACCCTGAAAATGATTTAGGATTAAGTTATCGTGCCCAATTAAAGCAAGGCGGGCGTTTCTCAGGCAGTGGATATTTAAGCCCAGGGGCTAAATTTCCTGAGCAATTAAGATCAGCATTAAGCTTTTTGGGTAAGCCAGATAATCAAGGTCGATATCGCTTAAAAATATAATGGCTAAATAACGGCTACATAACGACTATATAAGCCATTACTCACCTTATACCTAGGTAGGTCTAGGTGAGTTATATCAAATACTTTATTGCTCTTATGTGAGCAATCAATGCGCCAGGTTAGTGTCATAGCGATTGAAATAAATAATCTATTATTCGAAGGTGGCCTAAATATTTATAGCGGCGTTACTTTCAATCACACACGCCAGTACCAGTTATTGCGCCATCAAGGGCCTTGCTCTTGCATACCTCAGCTCAGTTATAATGACTGACGAAATGCAATGGCTATCCTATCCAGGGATGATTAATTGTCCCATTTGCTGTTGTTTATTCCTGCCAGCAAAACACTATAATCAGTAATTGACGGGTAGTCATTAATCACAACACTGGCTTTTTTACTATCGGGGTTTGCCACCGCTAATAAATGCTCAATGCCATATTTTTTAGCAGAATCGAGCATAACGATACTGTCATCAACAAAAAGTGTCTTCTCTAAGGCAAAACCATGCTTTTGATGTAGGCGTTGCCAGAGTAGTTGTGATTCTTTTGTCACACCAAATTCGTGAGTTGAATATAGGGTATCAAAGTATTTATCTAACTTAGTGCGCTCTATTTTTAGCGATAAACTATCAGGGTGGGCATTAGTCACCAATACCACTTCACGCCCTGATGACTTAAGCGCGACGAGAAAATCATGTGCGTCACTGCGCAGTTGAATCAAATGTTGCACTTCGCGTTTTAGGTCGGTGATCGACAGTTGTGTTTGCTGGGCCCAATAATCAAGGCAATACCAATCTATAGTCCCCGCCACTTTTTCGTAGTGATTTGCTAATGACGTTTGCGCATCAGCTAAACTTACCCCGTGTAAATCACTATAGCGTTTAGGTAAGTGGTGCAACCAAAAGTGATTGTCAAAATGTAAATCGAGTATGGTTCCATCCATATCAAGTAAAACAGTTGAAATTTTTGACCAATCAAGCATAGATTTTTCCCTAGAAACACGTTTATTATAGGAGCATACCAAAGAGGTTTGGTTATGTATTCAACGTTATCGTGTTAAGGTTAAACTTTAGTTTTTTCAACGTTGCATTCTCAGTTAAGTTGTTGCAATAAAGGCCGTTATGACAACAAAAAAAGTACTACCGCAAATTACCGCACGCAAGCAAGTTGCTAAAAGTCGTTTATTTTCGATTGAACAAGTCGACCTAACTTTTACCAATGGCGAAAAACGTGAATATGAACGTATGTCTGGCAAAGGCAGAGGGGCGGTGATGATTGTACCTATGCTAGATCAACATACCATGTTACTAGTACGTGAGTACTGTGGCGGCACTCACACTTATGAACTCGGCTTTCCCAAGGGGCTGATTGATGCTGGCGAAAGTGCGGCAGAGGCAGCTAATCGAGAATTAAAAGAAGAAGTGGGCTACGGTGCTCAAACATTAACCTCAATACATACCGTTGCCATGGCGCCCGCATTTTTTGATGCCAGCATGACCATTTTTCTCGCGGAAAATCTTTATACTGAAAAGCTGCTCGGTGATGAGCCCGAAGCGTTAGAATTAATACCTTGGCCGTTAGCCGATTATCGGCAGTTGATGCAAGAGCCAGATTTCAATGAAGCACGCAGTATTGCCGCGCTATTATTAGTAAAAGATCACTTAGGAGGTATTTTATGAGCCCAGAAAAATTATTGTCAGTAGCACTTGAAAGTGCCAAAAAAGCGGGACAAGAAGTCGCGAGTTACTATAAGCATGGCAACTATACGGCTGAAATGAAGGAAGATAATAGCCCAGTGACCAGTGCTGATATGGCGGCAAATGACATTCTAATGGACGAACTAAGAAGGCTAACACCTGATATTCCCATTATTTCTGAAGAAGTGGGGGCATTAGCACTTGCTCAGCGCAGCAAATGGTCACGCTATTGGCTATTAGACCCTATTGATGGAACCGGTGAGTTTATTGCTGGCAGTGGCGATTTCGCTGTCAATGTTGCTTTAGTGGAAAATGGCTGGCCAACTATTGGTGTTATCCATGCACCTGATCATCAATTAACCTACTATGGCCAAAATAATTTAGGCGCATTTAAAGAAAATGATAGCGGTAGTCATCAAATACAAGTAGCAAAATATGATGGCCAGCGCCGAATTAAAGTCGCGATTAGTCGTCGCCAAGATATTAACTTAATGGGGCAGTATTTAAATGATAAATACGACTTCGACCATGTTGCTTTAGGCAGCTGCTCGCTAAAAAATTGCTTAATTGCCGAAGGTGGTGCTGATTGTTATTTACGGGTTGGGCCAACAGGTGAGTGGGACACTGGCGCTAGCCATTGTATCATTGAACAAGCGGGTGGCAGTATTATCGACAGTGAATTTAAGCCATTAACTTATAATCAACGTAAAACTTTAATGCAGCCTGATTTTTTATCTTTAGGGAATAAAGAGATCCCTTGGCATGATATTATTAAGCCGCACAGAACAACACGCTAACAATCAATAAGAGCCTAAGCAAAGAGTTAACATACTTATTTGCTTTTTAGGCATAAAGGTCAAGGCGAAAGCCTGACATAGATGGAGAACAGAATGCGCCAAACAGCTTTAATGTTAATTACCCTACTTGTGGCTACAATCAGTTTACCTGCTTTAGCTACATGGAAACTCGACAATTCAAGTTCACTACTTAGTTTTACTTCGGTGAAGAAATCGGCTATTGCTGAAAATCACAGTTTTGCAAAACTTGCAGGCGATATTGACGCAAAATCACAGGTGACTATTAGTGTTGACCTAGCTAGCGTAAATACCAATATTGCCATCCGCGATGAGCGAATGAAAAAATTCCTTTTTGAAACTGACAAATATAGCTCAGCAAATTTTACGACTCAGTTGGATAAAGAATTAATTAACACTTTAAAAACTGGCCAAAATCAACAACTCAGTCTTAGCGGAACACTTGATTTTCATGGTCTACAACAAGTAGTCATTATTGATGTTAGTGTTGTTAAGCTAAGCGCAGATAAAATATTGGTCAACACGATAAAGCCATTTTTTATTAAAGCGGATGCTTTTAGTGTCGTTGCGGGCATTAATAAACTTAAAGAGTTAGCGTCTCTACCGAGTATTGATTATGTCGTGCCGGTAAGTTTTTCAGTTACCTTTACTCGTTAAATTAAAGGTCGTTAAGTTTAAAGGTCGTTAAGTCTACACTTGGCTAAGTGCAACATTCGTTAAGTTGACACAGCATTACTCTTTATCAAAGGCACTTAATCAGTGCCTTTTTCATTGCAATAAACTGTAGGTACATTTTTCTTAAGCGCTTTCGTCACTGTCTTCAACCAATTGATCTGTCGGTAAAATATTAACTGTCTCATGTAGTTCTGAGTAGACCAATAGGGCAGACCCTTGGGTTAATTGCTGACGCACTTGGGTGATTTTATCACTGAGTGATACATCTTCACTACCATACTCAGTACCTTCTCGAAGGACAAAGTTCTCAATAATGGCGTTTAAAGTCTCGGTTGATAATTGTTCTAATGGAATGATCATAAATATCTCGTGAAAAATTCAGGTATACGCTGCTCAAGCCAAAATTGTGGCTTAAGTGGATTTTTACCGGTAATGAAGCCAACATGGCCACCATGAGCACTAATTTCAAAGGTTAATTGCTCTGGTAGAACACCAATAGCTGTGGTGTTTTCATGGCATAAAAAGGGGTCATCGCTCGCGTGAATGATTAAGCATGGTGTGGTTATCTGTTGAAGTACATCTCGACCGCTTGCTTGTTGATAATAGTGATTGGCATCGCGAAAGCCATTAACTGGGGCGGTGATCATTTGATCAAACTCTCGAATAGAGCGAACCTTGTCTAAATGGTTTCTGTCTATATTATTGAGTAAATCTGCATTTATTTTTTCAATGGTGCTGGCTCTAAGCATATCAACTAGGTACTTTTGATAAACGCGCGAAAAGCCTTGATTAATTCTGTCGCAGCAACTTGATAGGTCAAGTGGAGCACAAATTACACCGGCGGCTTGATAGATATTTTGTTTTTGTTCTGCCAAATATTTGGTTAATACATTACCCCCCAATGAAAAGCCTATAATCGCTTTTTTTGCGGTAGGATAAGTATCAGCAAGATATTGACTAAAGTAGTCAACATCACAAGTTTGACCACTATGATAAGACTTTGCCATACGATTGGGTCGGCCACTGCAACCGCGAAAATGCATTAAAACACCTATCCAACCTTGCGCTTTAATTGCAGATAACATGCCTTTAGCATAATGACTGTTTTTTGAACCTTCTAAGCCATGTAATACGGCGACAATGGGCCGAGAGCACGAAGGGCTAACTTTTTCGGTCCACGCCAAATCTACAAAGTCACCATCGGGTAACTCTAACGTTTCATTTGTGGTGTTAATGGTGTGACCACGCCTAAAAAACTTAGCGGCAATGGTTTGGCAGTGAGGGTTTTTAAGCCACCAAGCAGGGCTGAAAGAACTTTTGGTAAACATAACGTGGTAATAGTGTGTAATGCAAAAAATTATTGTACGTTAAAACACTGTGGATGCCCAATGTTTAGCCATCAATGTACAAGCTTATTAAGCTTAGCGCAGAGTAAAAAATCAAGGCTGAGCCGATAGCATTGATCTTGTTATATGTTGAATCTATATACCTTGACTGTACTCTTGCTAGATTTACTTTTCATCTTCACTAATATGCTTTAAAAAATAATAGACATAAAAACCACATATACCCAGTAAAACCGCTAAGCCAATAAAAGAATAAAGCACAACAGGGTCGTTGATTAGCATATTTAAAACGTTCATAACTGACTCCAAAAAACATCAAAATAGTAAAAAAATTAGATAACTATTGTAAATAATAACTCAGTACTACTTATTGATTTAGATCACATTCATTGCCATTGTATGCTGTGAATATGATGGCTAGTAATGGAGGCTAGCATTGACTTTAGGTATGGATTTTAGGTATTGATTTCAGGTATGGTTTTTTATGAATAGTAAGAAACAAGCAGTTTAGAGTTTAACTTTTTTATCGCTGAGGTTACTGACTTTTGTCATTAAATAAACCGTTAGATAAATAACTGACTGAAAGGCAAAAATAAACCCGCTAACGTTTGTTGCGGGTTTATTTTTTTATTGCAGCCGGTCAACAATAGGTTATTGTTAACTGGCTAATACAGACGAATTTTTTCGCCTAACGGTTTTGCTCTATTAGCGCTTGCCTTAATTTCAGCTCTCTTTGTTGTATTATGTTGCGCTGAAGAGTATCGGCTTTTTCACGGCTGATTTTAATTTCTTCTACCGTTAACTTATGCTCGTCCATATCGCGACTTTTTTCTGCTATACGATAGCCATTTCTAGCGGCAATAATATTCCAGATGTACGACATCTCTGTACTTTTAGCGACCCCTTTGCCGTCAAAATACATTAAGGCGAGGTTAAATTGCGCTAGTGCGTAGTTTTGATCCGCGGCCTTTTGATACCAGCGCGATGCTTGCAAATAATCTTGTGGTACACCGCTGCCATTATAAATCATCACCCCTAAGTTAAATTGTGCGCGAGGTAAGCCTTTTTTTGCCGCTTTTTCCATTAAGGTATAAGCGGTGTTTAGATCTTTTTTAACGACTTCACCCTCACTATATAACAAAGAAAGGTCAAACAAAGCATCTGAATAATTTTGTGACGCCGCCAAATGAAATAATTCCACTGCTTTTGTTGGATTTTTCATCACGCCGTAACCATTTAAATAAACTAAGCCCATTTGATATTGAGCAGGTGCATATCCTTCTGCTACTAAAGGCTCAAATTGAGCTATTGCGGCGTTAAACTCACCACGATTAAGATCGTATATGCCTAAATCTAAATCTGCGCTGTATGCAAAGTTCTGAGCAAATAGGGCAATACTAAGTACGAGTAAGGTCAATTTTTTCATTTTAATGTCCTATAGTCTGGTGTTGTCGCCATTAAACGCAATGACAAGGTATGTTGCTGCAATGTGTAATTCATAATGTGTTAAGTGTAGCAATAAATTTATAATGCTTGCGACATTATCTCTTCAATTTGCTCTTCAAGGTCAAGCCATTGTATTTCATTGGCCTCTAAGTCTTGTGTCAGCTTTGCTTGGCGTTTCAGTAGTTCGGTCAATTTGGCTTTATGCTCAGCTTGATAAATGTCACTGTCTGCTAACTTAGCTTCAACTTCCGTTAACTCGTCTTGGCTTTTTTGTACTAGCTTTTCAAATTTATCTGCTTGTTTGCGCAGTGGTGAGGCTTTTTTACGTAATTCGGCTTGCTCTTTGCGTTGTTGTTTTTTATCAACTTGTGGCTCGCTAATGATTTTATTTGCTTTAACGCTTTGCTTTTTATCGTCATTTAACCATTGTTGATAGTCGTCAATGTCACCATCAAAGTCAGTCACGTGGCCGTTAGCCACTAAGTAAAATTCATCGACACACGACTCTAATAAATATCGGTCATGGGCAATAAGAATGATTGCGCCCTCAAAGTCTTGCAGAGCTAGCACCAATGCTTGACGCATTTCTAGATCAAGGTGGTTGGTTGGCTCATCTAACAATAGCAGTTGTGGTTTTTCTAGGACAATAAGCGCTAATACTAAGCGGGCTTTTTCGCCACCAGACATAGTGCCGACTTTATCTAGTGCTTGGTCGCCACTAAAGCCAAAGCGGCCTAGAAATGACCGTGCTTGTAATTCGGTTATATCGGTCTTTGCCCGTGTAATATGTTCAATGGCACTACTGGATAAGTGGAGTTGCTCAAGTTGGTGCTGTGAAAAATAGCCAACTTTTAAATCTTGCGCACAATAACGCTCACCTTTTAGTAGGGCTAAATCTCCCGCCAGTGATTTTATTAATGTTGATTTACCCGCACCGTTGCGCCCGAGTAAGCCAATGCGACTTCCGGGTACTAGGGTCATGGCAACATCTTCTAAAATAATGGCTTGTTCACTATAGCCACATTGGCTCTCTTTTAGTGCCAGTAACGGATAAGGCAGGGTTTCGGGATGCTCAAAGCTGAAAGTAAATTGACTGTCTACATGTGCTGGCGCTAAATCAGGTAATTTTTGCAGGCGTTTTAAACGACTTTGTGCTTGTTTTGCTTTACTGGCTTTAGCGCGAAAGCGGTCAACAAAAGAGGTTAAGTGAGCAACTTCTTTTTGTTGTTTCTGATATTGCGCATCTTGCTGTGCAAGGTGTTCGGCACGTTGGCGCTCAAAAGCACTATAATTGCCCGAATATAATTTCGCGGTTTGATGCTCAATATGCAGAATTTGGCCAATAACATCATCAAGAAAATCTCGATCATGTGAGATCAGCACTAAAGTACCGGTGAATCTTTTTAACCAACGTTGCAGCCAAATCACGGCATCTAAATCTAAATGGTTGGTGGGCTCATCCAGTAATAATAAATCGGCACGGCTGATCAAGGCTTGAGCTAAGTTTAAGCGCATTCTCCAACCACCAGAAAATGATTTAACCGGGTTAACTAGCTGCTCTTGTACAAAACCTAAACCGTGTAATAATTCTCCCGCTCGTGCCGGTAAACTGTAGCCATTGACCGCGTCAATTTGGTTGATAATAGTGGCTTCAAGTGTGCCATTGTCGTTTTCGCGCGCTTGTTCTAATTTAGCTTCTAGCTCACGATATTCAACATCTCCATCCATAACATAGTCTAGAGCTGAGCGGTCTAACGCGGGCGTTTCCTGTTTAACGGTAGCAATTTTCCAGCTTGAGGGCATAGAAAGGTTGCCCACATCTGATGGTAGTGTGCCCAGTAAGCTGGCAAACAAAGAAGATTTTCCACAGCCATTCGCCCCAACAAGTCCAACTTTATGATTTGGATGTATAGTAAAACTTGATGATTTTATGAGGTATTTTGCGCCTCGGGCTAAACTTAAATCTGTGGCTATGATCATTTATCGTTACTCATTTTAATGCAGAGCACTATTGTCGCTTTTCCTTAGGGGGTAGTTCAAGGTAAAATAGAAATCCTAGGCAGATATCTTGCTAAAATCCGTGAAAAAATTCCATAAAATTGAGTAGATAAGTGAAAAGACGATTTATAGCAGGAGCAACCTGTCCAAAATGTAAGGCAATCGATACCATGGCGCTAACGAAAGAAAATAGTGTTGAGACAGTCACCTGTGTAAATTGTGGTCATCAAATGGCGCAACCTGAAGAGCATGTTGCACAAGACGTCAGACCAAAAGAGCAGGTCATTGGTATTTTTAAACCAGATTAATGACTTGAATATTAAACAAAAATCAAATCTTGTTTAGCCTGGGGCTGTGTTCAGTTGTAGCGCTTAATTGACCGGTACTGTTAAGCCATACTTTTGTCTGGTTTTGATATTTTACCAAAGCGACTAGGCGTTAAGTTTGATTTGTAGCGAGTCAGAAGTAAATAAGGCAGAAGTAAAGATAGCCGTTAGTGCTGAATTTGGTATTATCGATTTGACAATCTAATCATCTTTATTTGGTGAAGATAATTTCTCATTTAGTGTTTTTATTTTAGCGTCATTAGACTAAATTTTTTTGACTGAATTAATTTTTACAATTTTTCATCTCTGCTAGTGCTTAGGAAGGGATAAACTCAGTAGGCTTAAATTTGTGCAACTAAAATATCTTGGATAGCACAATTACCCAGTGCTACCCCAGAGAAAATCCCAGCCAGTATTCAATATAGCCCAGCTAAGTTTTAACATTCATTATGATGAAAGTTTTAACTCTTCCAGTAAGTCATGAATTTCCGCTTTTAATTCTTTATCCGAAATTTTATTACAGCTGATTTTAGCTTTTTCTAACGACTCAATAGCGCCTGCTTGATCATCTAATGCCACTTTCATTGTCGCGATAGAATAACTAATAGACGAACGGAAGTCTTTGTCGTTAATCGTTTCAGCTTTTAATAAAGCTTGCTCATAAATAGTAATAGCTAAAGGTAAGTCATCAGTAAAGTCAGCGAGTGTTTCCCACTGCACAGGGTGGTCTTTATCGGTATTTTCATTCTCTTCGCAGAGTTGTTTTAGTTCGGCATAAAAACCATCGAATGTAGATTGCTCTTGCTCTTGAGCTGCTGCCATTAAGTGATCAGCGAAAAAAAGCACTTGCTTGTATATTTTGGTGTTCATGCTGCGACCTTTGTCAGTTGCGTTAACTTACGTTAAGTTTTGTGATTAACAATATTCAAGCGCTAATTATAATGCTTTTATAGCCACCAACCCCAGTTTATTCGCTCAGTAGCTTGAAATTTAGCAGAGTAAATTAAATAAAACGTACTCATTAGCGCTTAGGGTTATTTTATATCTGCTTTAATAACCCTGCAGGTATTGAAGTGCTTGGTATCAATTAGATTATAATATTTAGCTTATTGCGTTTAATAGTGTGGTGGCGGTGGCTCTACTTCTTCTTTACCGTCTTGCTCTGGCGTATTGTCTTTAATTCTGTTGGCAAGCAATGATACTTGCTGTTTCAGCTCTGCAAGCTGGCGTTGATGTAGTGTTATTTCGTGGTTAAGTTGTTCTATTATATCGTCTTGAAAGGCATTGCGGCTTTCAAGCATTTCGACGGCTTTGTTTAATTCGTTAACTGATTTCACTGTTTATTTACCTGCCATAATTCGGCGTATCCTGAGGAACTTTCGGTGATTACTTGGTTATTATCTCTAAAAGCGACGCTATAAACAACTGCCCCAGCCGGTCTAATATCATCACGTGGTAAAACACGCCAACTGGTTAGTCGTTCGCCTGTAGCAATATCCCAGACGCTAACCTTACGAGAAGGTGCGCCAGTTAATAACTTGGTGCCATCAGGTGAAAATTGCACCGCACTAAAAATCTCTTGGCGATTAAAATATTTTAATTGGGACACTAACTCACCGGTTTTTAAATCCCAAATATTGGCTGACTTTTTACTGTCAGCGGTAAAGGCATAGCGTGCTTTAGGATCAAGCGCCACCATAGTCACGCGACTAGGGTGATTAAAACGATAAATAACTTGTCCCGAAACGGTATCCCAGACATAAGCAACAAAATCATTAGAGCCAGAAATAGCCACTCGGCCATTAGGCAGCATATCGATTGCATTAATTTTTTCTTGATGACCCAAAAACTCTAAGCGGCGGCCATTGGCAATGGTGATGTGGACGACTTTACCGTTACTCTGTCCAACAAGTAAGTAGTCACCATTATTTGCTACGGCGACATCACGAATAGTAGATTCGGTAATTGACCAATACCCTTCTGATTGGCCATTTTTGATATTCCACAGGGAAAAATCATGGCGATTAGCGGTTAGGGCATGACTGTTATTATCAGCAATATCTGCCACCAATACTAAACTATCAGCACTATTTTGCTGTTGCGACCAGCTATATTTCAGCGCGTTTTTGTCTAAATCCCACAAGCTAATGCCGTGATGAATGGATGAGACAACACTGAACTTAGCGTCATTAGAGATATTTGCCGCGTAGGCTCCTTCTACCGCATGTTGCCACCTTTTTTCTGGTGCTTGACCGACAGGCTGACAAGCTGTTAGCAATATCAACACCAATAAAAACAAAAGCTTGGCTTTAAGATTAGTTAAGTTACAGTTCAGCAAAATATTAATACTTTTTTCTTAGGGCATTTATCGTTAGTATAAGCCGCATTGTTTCACAATTCACACATATTTAAATGACTTAGCGGGAATTTCTGACTGAGTAGTAAAACGGAGAAATAAATGAGATTTTTTAAACCAACGGTAGTCGCTATTGCTTTATTATCAGTAATGGGTTGTCAAGAACCAGTTAAGCAAGAAGAACAAACAGTTGCGCTTGATACAGAAATACAAAAACAAGCTTACGGTTTAGGTGCTTCAATTGGTATGTACATGGAGCGTAATCTAGAAGAGCACGATAAGTTGGGCTTAACTTTAGATAAAACACTTATTATTCGTGGCTTTACCGATAGCATGGACGGTAACTCTCAAATTGAACAAGAAGACATTCAAGCCTTGTTGATGAATTTAGATCAAGCAATGAAAGCAAAGCAAGCCGAGCAAGCTACCGTAAGTTCAGAAGCAAGCTTAGCTGAAGGTCAGGCTTTCTTGGCAGAAAATGCTAAAAAAGAAGGTGTTCAAGTTACTGAGTCGGGCATTCAATACGAAATTTTAACCGCAGCTGATGGTGATAAGCCTGTTGCTACCGATACAGTAACAGTGCATTACAAGGGTACTTTCCTTAATGGTGAAACTTTTGATAGTTCATACGAACGTGGTGAGCCAGCTGTTTTTCCACTTAATCGCGTGATTTCAGGTTGGACCGAAGGTGTACAGTTAATGTCAGTAGGTGCTAAGTTTAAATTTACTATCCCTGCAGATCTAGCTTACGGCCCAAATGGTAACCCACCACGCATTCCGGGTAACTCTGTGCTTCAGTTTGATATTGAATTATTAGAAATTCAAAAACCAGAAGCCGCAGCGCAAGTTGGCGATAAATAGCTAAGTAAAATTTTATAGCTTTTTGTATAGTAAAAACCAACCACCTAGGTTGGTTTTTTTGTTTTTAATCCGGCATTACTACTGTATTGCGACTGCATTCAATTAGGCTAATAAGATAGCGGTAAGTGCTCAACGTACTCAGCAATAGCTAAACTTGAGATCAGCCCGGCTGAGTCAATAGCTAATAAATGAATTAGCCCTGCTATGCCATATTTTTTTCATTTTGAATGCTAAAGTCTCTAAAGCCTTCGTATGCGGCTTGTAATTTTGGCCGAATCTCTGCGTAATCAGGCTGCAACTTTCCTCTATGTTTAATACATTTGATCTTGGGTATTAATGGGCTAGCGGCTTATTAGTGACAATATAGATGTTATGAGTTTTGCTGATGTTACAAAATTGTTTGAGTTCTCAGTATTATTGAATACGTATGCAAAGCATATCTAAAGAAAAAACCATCCCTTATATTAATAACGTTAACGATAAATAATAAAAGTTAGTTAGAAAACTAACAATAAAAATATGTCATGGATGAATATTAGGGGAAATAATTATGCGTACATTTAAGCGGAGTAAGCTTTCAATAGCCTTACTTTCTTGTGGTTTTATAATATCTTCTGGGGGGCTTTATGCACAAGAAAGTGTTGAAACTACCTTAGAAACAGAAAAAGTAGACGTAAAAGATAACGCCAAAGCAAAAGTAAAAGCCATTGAAGTTATTGAAGTTACTGGTTTTAGACGTTCACTTATTGAATCTATCAATCAGAAACGCTTTGCTGATACCGTATCAGAGCAAATAACGGCCGATGACTTAGGGGCACTACCTGATGTTTCTATGGCAGACGCTTTAACACGTTTACCGGGTATTTCTGCTGTAAGAACCGGTGGGCAAGCTGCTGAAATTAATATCCGTGGTATGTCAGGTGGTTTTGTATCGACCACCCTAAATGGTCGCGAGCAAGTCTCAACCAGCGGTCAGCGCAGTGTTGAATTTGATCAATACCCTTCAGAGCTGATTTCACAAGCCTCCGTTTTTAAATCACCTAAAGTATCACTCATTGAAGGTGGCGTGGCAGGTACAGTTGAATTAAAAACTGCCAGTCCTTTGGAAAATGAAAAACAACATTCTTTTAATGTGAATGCTCGTGGTATGTACAACGATTTAGCCAGCGATGTGCCTGATGCTACATCATCAGGTCATCGTTTTAGTGTTTCATATCAGGGTAAATTTGCTGATGACACCTTGGGTATTGCGCTTGGTTATGCACGTTTATTTCAACCCAGTGCCAGCACACAGTTTATCGGACAAAGCTACAATAAACTTAGAGATGTAGACGGGGTAGAAAACGATACAAATGGTCCAACAAAAGAAGACGGCATTCACCTTAATAAAGAATATGTCAGTGAAGGTTTTGAGTTGCAGCACAAAGGCGGTGAAGAAACCCGTGACGGTTTCGTTGCGACTATTGAATGGCAACCCGTTGATAACTTTAGACTAAAGCTTGATGGTTTTTATTCTAAATTTGATTCTGAAGAATTTGCCCGTGGTTATCGTGTTAAATTGGACGGTGGTAGTGCCGCAATAGGCAATGCCACTATTGTTGATAACTCTGTCATAGGCGGTACATTTAATAGAACCTCTAATAGTTCAACGCGTGTTGAAGTCGTTAATGACGACAATAGCGATTCTGATGAAGTAAAAAGCTTCGGTATCAATGCAGACTGGCAAATTACCAACAACCTTAATATGGCGATAGACTTATCTTATTCATCAGCCACCAGTGATTTTAGAAATGGATTACTTTGGGCACTAGTATCAGATGATGCTAATGCAGCAGAGCCAGAATTTGATAATAATGTCTCTATAAATTACTTATTGAATGGCCTAGATTTACCTGATGTGAGTTTAAATCAAGCCGATGCGTTAACAGATTTAAACCGTGTTATGGTGACAAAATACGGCATTTATCCTTATATCAATTCAGACGAAGTTACCGCTGCTCGTGTTGATTTTCAATACTCACTTGATACTAATTATATTTCTTCTATTGAATTTGGTGCTCGTTATTCAGAAAGAAAATACAGTAATGACCGCTCAGTCTTTGAATTTGGCAGCGACAGTGGCTTTAATTCGAAAGAAAAACCTTTAACGCTCACTGAAGATATGGTTTCAGTGGTTGACTGGCAAGGTGACTTTTCTTATTTTCCAAGCTATTTAGCACTTGATCAAGATGCAGTGTTAAATGCTTGGTTTCCTGAGGGGGTTCCTCAGCCAGTTCAAACCTGGGGCGGCTCTGCAAGTGGTGTTATCAATGGTGACCCATTAGGAAAAAATTCAGACTGGACCATGAAAGAAAGTGGTGAAGTATTTGAAGATATTTTCGCGGCTTATATTATGGCAAACATTGATACTGAAATTGGCAATATGTCAGTCACGGGTAACTTTGGTGTTCGTGTTGTTAGAACAAAACAAGCATCTACCTCATTACAAGATGTTGGCTTAACAAGGGTAAAAGATGCCTACGGCGAAGATGTTCTGGATGCAAAGCGCGATGTTGTCGTAGAGCCTAATGCAGATTTAGGCGCGCAATTTATTACCGACGACGCAGGGCTAATCAACCAAAAATATGCACCAAGTATCATCAGTAATACTTATACCGATTATCTCCCTCAAATGAATTTAAATTTTCATCTAACCGATGATGATCAAATACGTTTTGCTGCGGCAAAGGTAATGAGCCGACCTAATATTGACCGACTAGCTTCAAACAGTAGCGTGAATATTAACAAGGTAACAACTGAGAGAGGTACTTACGCTGAAATAAGTGGTAACGCTAAAAACAGCCCTCATTTAAAGCCGTTTTATGCCAATCAATATGATATTTCTTATGAAAGATATTTTACAGAATCGGATGGTAACTTTGTTTTTGCCCTTTTCTATAAAGACATAAAGTCGGCAGGTATTGTTACCCAAACGATCAGTGAATATGACTTCGCTGGCAATGGTTTAATTGTCCCTGATGAATATATTGACCCACTAAGCGGCGTGCCATTAGAAATTCGCAATGGTAATTTTGAAACAGCGTTTAACGATGATAAAGGTGGTTATATAAAAGGGCTTGAAGTGACATACACGCAAGTTTTTTCATTCTTACCCGGTTTATGGTCTGGCTTAGGACTGAGTGCAAGTTACTCACATACTAAAAGTGAAATTCAACAAATTTCAAAATTAGGGCAACAAGATTTACCTATTTCACTGCCAGGCTTATCTGAAAATGTTCTACAAAGCACACTATTTTGGGCTCATGAAGGTTTTGAAACGCGCTTTAGTGCACGTTATCGAGATGAATTTGTTTCAGAGCAAGTCGCTGTCGAAGCACAAACCGTTAATTACGACGATGAATTGGTCATCGATTATCAGGCTTCCTATCAAGTTAATGACAATTTAGGTGTTGTTTTTCAGGTGAATAATTTAACCGACGAACCCACCAAAAGTTACTTTGGCGTACAAAGCCAAACAGGCACCATTCAGTACTTTGGTCGTCAGTTCTTTTTAGGTATGACGTACGCGTTGTAGAGCCCGTTAGTTATTAGCCATGAGTTATTAAAGTGAATGAAATTATATTTTCAAATAAAAAGAATCTAATAATTTCCGTATTCATTTCGGTATTAGCTCGCCAATTATCTCTTTGGAGTAAATGTTATGTTTAGTCAAAAATCGGTGTTAAGAATTATTGTCTTAGCATTTTTATCAATAATACTGGCCGCGTGTGGCGGTTCAGATTCTACCGAGTCAGGTAAAGTATTACTTAGTTGCGATGTGCCAATGGTTGCCGACGCAGCCGGTACAAGTTGTGTTGCCCCCGAGCCTATTGTTTGTCCTGTACCAACGGTACCAGATGCATTAAATGAAAGTTGTGTGGTTGGTATTGATCCCAATGCACCTGCCCCTGTTATTTTCCCTCAAGAAAATCAGGCGTTGTTGTTTTATAACCGTGCTGACGGTGAATACGACGACTACAAAATGCATAATTGGAATAGTGATGAATGTGATGCTTATGCAGAAGATTCTTTAGCGCAAAGCTGGGATAGTGGTTTAGTTCATACTGGGGTTGATCCCGTATATGGCGCGTATTGGCTAGTAAACCTTAAAGAGGGTTACAATGAATGTGGTCACTTTATTGTTCATAAAGGTACTGATGACGCAGGAAAAGAATTTGGTGGCGGTGACTTTACAATGCCACTGTTTCAAGATGATGAAACATACCAGCGTATGAATTTTACTTTTTCAGGTGTAGCCTCTATTTTTGAATACCCGGTTGTATCACTGGGTAAGCAAGCGTTAGCAATCAATGATTTTTCAGCACATTGGATTGATAGCAACACCTTTACCTGGGATGTGAATTTTGAACTGGTAACTTCAGTTAAATTACATCATTCAGCGACTGCTGGTATTGGTGGAGACGAAGCGAAGCCAGATGTTATCACTGGAACGGTTGTTGAGTTAACAGAAGTTAACTTAAGCGACGAGCAAAAAGCAGCTGCACCTTTAGTTGCTGACTGGCCTGCATTTTCAGGTAACTGGTCTGTTGAAGAAGCAAAAGCTATCGCTAAAAATCAATTAGTTTTAGTTGGTTATAACGCCGAAGGGATTGCTGTTGCGGCAACTTATGTTCAAGCTGATTTAGTACTTGATGACCTTTATACCAAAGGCGAGGCTGATGCCGATGAAGCAACCTTAGGCGTGGTTTATGAAAACGGTAGCATTAAAGTTTCTGTGTGGTCTCCAACCGCTCAAACGCTTAAATTAAATCTTTATGATGCGAATAAAAACATGGTTTCAAGTCATGATATGACTGAAGATTCAATGACAGGTGTATGGAGTTATACCGGCGATACAAGTCTAGACCGTCAATTTTATCGTTTAGCATTAACGCTTTACCATCCACAAAATAAAGCGATTGAAGAAATTGAAAGTACTGACCCTTACTCAGTAAGTTTATCAACCAATGGTGAATACTCTCAGTTTGTTAACTTATCTGACGAGGACTTACAACCTGAAGGTTGGGAAGGCCACTCAGTATCAACTATCGAAAACTACGAAGACGCGGTAATTTACGAAGGGCATATTCGTGACTTTAGTGCACAAGATGAAAGTACTTCAGTTGACAATAGAGGCAAGTTCTTAGCCTTTACCGAAATAGACTCTGCGCCTATGTTGCATCTACAAAAATTAGTGGCTAATGGCTTGAATACATTTCATATGTTACCTGCTAATGATATCGCTACCATTAATGAAGATGCAGCCAAAATTATCGATCTCGATAGTACGGTATTAGCATTATGTAAAGTAGATTCCAAAGCACCGCCTTGTTATCAAGGCGTTGACGAGCAAACATTGCGTTCGGTTTTTGAAAGCTATTCACCTTTCACAAACGATGTTGCTTTATTGACTGAAGCGATGCGTAATACTGATAGCTTCAATTGGGGCTACGATCCTAAACATTTTAATGTACCTGACGGTATCTATGCTTCAAACCCTGATGGCGTAACACGCATTAAAGAAATGCGTGCGATGATCAAATCATTGCATGACATTGGGTTACGTGTGGTCTTAGATGTTGTCTATAACCATACAAACTCTGCCGGATTATGGGATAACTCTGTACTAGATAAATTTGTCCCTGGTTATTATCACAGCCGTGACGTGACTACAGGCGCTGTTCAAAACAGCACCTGTTGTAGTGATACTGCCCTTGAACATCGCATGATGGACAAGTTGATGGTTGACTCGTTAAAACAGTGGACACAGCAATACCAATTTGACGGATTCCGTTTTGATATTATGAGCCAAGCTTCTAAAGCGCAAATGCTAGCAGCGCGTGACGCCGTTCAAGCGATTGACCCTGATAATCATTTTTATGGTGAAGGTTGGTACAAAGACTCTCGTGGTTTCGAACGCGCTGATCAAGAAAATATGGCGGGCACAGAGATAGCCACTTATAACGATCGCATTCGTGATGGTATTCGTAATGCGACCCTATTTAACAATGTGAGTGATTCAGATTCTCCATTTGAACAACAAGACATTGTGAAATTGGGCATGGCAGGCACACTAACTGATTATGTATTGAAAAACTTCAATGGTATAGACGCAGCAGGTAGTAGTTTCGGTATGTATGCGAAAGACCCTGCTGATGTTATTAATTATGTTTCAAAACATGATAATGAAACCTTATGGGATAACTTACAGTTTAAGTTAAATCCTGAAATGTCGAACAGCGAACGTGTTCGTGCACAAAACATCTCACAATCAATTGTATTATTGTCGCAAGGTATTCCATTTTTACAAATGGGTGGTGACTTCCTTCGCTCTAAATCTTTAGACCGAAATACCTATGATGCTGGCGATTGGTATAACTTAGTTGATTTCACTTTTGAAATTAACAACTGGAATAAAGGCTTACCTCTAGATAAAGGCGGCCGAGATGACAGCTACTTAGTTGCACTAGCTTCTAGTCCATCAAGCACTGCTGCAATGACTGATATGTTGTTTGCCTCGAATGTTTTCAATGAATTTTTATCAATTCGTTCAAACAGCTCATTATTTAGATTAACAACCGCAGCAGATATTATTAACCGTGTTGGTTTTCACAATATTGGCAAAAATCAAACACAAGGTTTGATTGTCATGAGTATTGATGACGGCACAAACCTTACTGAACTTGACCCTAATTATGACGCGATAGTCGTTCTGGTAAATGGTAGCAATAGCGCACAAACACATACTATTGCCTCAGCAAGTGATTTTAGCTTACATCCTTTACTCATTGACTCAGTTGATGGCGCTGTTGCTAGTGCTAGCTTTGAGCAAGGTACTGACGAAGGCAGCTTTACTGTTCCTGCGTTAACGACCGCTGTTTTTGTGAAAGTACAAGGCGAAACGCAAGGTTCAGGTTTATCAGCTTATGCAACGGCAGGAGCACCTGATGTTGTTCCTTACGGAGATAAGGTTCCATTCGTTCGTGGTGACATGAATGGTTGGGGTGAAGTCGATGGCTTAATCTACCAAGCTGATGGTATATACCAAACGAAGATTACCCTTGCTGCAGGAAGTTACGGTTTTAAAATTGCTTCAGGAGATTGGTCAACAATTAACTTAGGCGCACCAAGCTCTGGTGTTGAAGTAGTAGAAGATGAAAGCTTTAGTTTATTGCCTGGTAGCAATGACAATTTAAGTATTACTATTGCCGTTGATGGGACTTACATCTTCACGCTTGATTCTTCTGATATCAACGCACCTACTTTGTTAGTAGAAAATGAAGAGCCGTTTGTTGGAACACCTATGTTTATTCGTGGTGACATGAATGACTGGAGTGAAGATAACCGCTTAATTTATGTGGGTGGTGGCAAGTACCAAGTTACGATTAGCATGACTGCTTCAACGCCTAACTTCAAAATAGCCTCTGCGGATTGGTCTACAATCGACATGGGCGCACCAGCTGATGATATGGAAATATTTGAAGGTGAAGTGCAGTTATTATTGTCAGGTAGTATTGATAACTTCAGTATGGTCTTTGCTGAAGCTGGCGATTACACGTTTGTGTTTGACGCATCTAACTTAGCTGAGCCTACATTAAGTATTTATGCCGCAGAAATGTTTGGTGCTACACCCGTATTTATTCGTGGCGACATGAATGATTGGGAGGAAGTTGATCTACTTAACTATGATGGCGCAAGCAGCTACTCTGTGGAAATAAACCTAACTGCTGGTGATTATGGATTTAAAGTGGCTTCGGGTGACTGGTCAACTGTCAATTTAGGGGCTCCGGCAGATACCAATGTTGTTACTCTAGATTCACCATTGGTATTAGTACAAGACTCGCAAGATAACTTGAGCGTAACAATTACTGAAGCTGGCGATTATATCGTTACAGTTGCTGGGCCTAATCCGCTCACACCAAGGATAAACATCAGTAAAAAGCCGTAACTAGGGGGTTATCTAACCTTAATAAAGGTTACAGCTAAACAAGGTTAAAAAGCCTTCTCCTGGTAGAGGGCTTTTTTATACCAAGAATAAAGTTTTTTTTTCAATGAAGGTGCTAGATTTCTCCTGCAATCCTTCTATTTTATCTTTCACAAATGTTTCGTATAGCGGGTTAATCTTAACTACCTTTTCATCGCGAGTAAGAAGAAAGAGTTTGTTGATAGTGTTTCAATTCAGCATAGGCTTGGCCTAAATAATAAAACGTATCTGGACTCTGATGAAAAAGCGAGAATTTAGCTTAAACACTTCAAGTGCTTGCGGGGCTTTATTTTGTTCGATAAGCAAATATCCAACATTTCTCAGGTTTGACTCTTCAAATTTAAATTGATTGGTGTTGAGTAACTTGATAGCCACAGGATGTGCATTTTTATATCTAACCACTAGGACTTCACTAGACACCCAATAAGTACATTGTAACTTCAATTAGAGGTGCTTATGAGCAAAGGCAAACGCTATCCCCAAGAATTTAAAATTGAAGCAGTTAGACAAACCAACAAACGTGGTTATTCGGTCGTTGAAGTATTGGAGCGGTTAGGTATTTGCACTAAAAGGTTATATCACTGGCGAGGTTACTCTTAACATTAACTCGGGAATTTTTTCTGTCTCGATATTAGACTCGATTGCTCTTGGGGATTTATTCTGGGGATACTTTGATGGTGTATTTCGATCTACTTTCGTTAATCTTGAGTAATATTGAAAAGCCATGTGTTTGCCTGCAGCTTTTGTGTATTAACGTTGGTTAATGTAAATACATTATTTTAGGCAATAAAAAAGCCTTACCGAAGTAAGGCTTGAAATGCTCGCTATATGGTCTAGTAAACTAGCTTCTTTTTATTAATTTCTTTATTTTTATTATTATTGTTTTTGTTTTTATTATTGTTTTTCTTTAGCGCGGGACATTTATAGCAAAGGCTTTTTCTCTGTGCAACAACTTTAATAGAGCATATATTCCACGAATATCTTCGTATAAGTGATGTGTAAACTCACAACGCTCAGTCTATTTTTTTGTTTGTAGGTGTTGATTAAGCTAAAAGCTAACGCTTTAATAAATTGTCCTTTTTAAAGCGGGGTAAAAAAATGTAAAAAAGTGTTATCGATCAAGTTGTAACGTGAGTATGACCTAATGAAAAAATGTGACTAAAAACACTCCGCCTGGTTAACCACTTAGGGCATTTGTAAATATATTTTCACTGTCTTATAGCTTTTGCTGAAAAATATAAAAAAATAAATTTTTTATATTAATGAAATTATTTTTACTAAAAATGATCGCGCCACTAAAACGGCAACTTATTGAGCTAATGATATTTGCTGGTATCTGGCTTTAGCTAGGGTGTGCTAATTAAAGGTTGCGAGAGTATTTTGCCTTATAGAAAAAATAAGGCAAATTTTTTATCAATGCTGTAAGCGTACATAGATTTGATTTGGACATAGATCAATAAAATTTGAAGTGTTAGAATGCGCGCATACAAATAGCGGAGATAAATTTTCATGACTGAATTAAAAAATGATACGTATTTACGTGCGCTATTGCGCCAACCTGTTGATTACACACCTGTTTGGATGATGCGTCAAGCTGGGCGTTATTTACCTGAGTATCGTGAAGTGCGCAAAGGGGCTGGCGATTTTATGTCGGTTTGCCGTGATGCTGATTTAGCTTGTGAAGTGACCATTCAACCTTTACGTCGCTTTCCTCTTGATGCGGCGATTTTATTTAGTGATATTCTAACTATTCCTGATGCTATGGGTTTAGGTCTGTATTTTGAAACAGGCGAAGGACCTAAATTTGAACGGCCAATTACCTGTAAAGCTGATGTTGATAAAATTGGTATTCCAGACCCTGAAGGCGAATTGCAATACGTTATGAATGCAGTACGCACGATTAAAAAAACGTTGAACGGTGATGTACCCTTGATTGGCTTTTCTGGTAGCCCTTGGACCCTTGCCACTTATATGATTGAAGGTAGTAGTTCAAAGGCTTTCACTAAAATCAAAAAGATGATGTTCTCAGAGCCAAAAACATTACACTTATTATTAGATAAATTAGCTGACTCAGTTATTTTATATTTAAATGCCCAAATTGCTGCAGGTGTGCAATCGGTAATGGTATTTGATACTTGGGGTGGTGTTTTATCACCTCGAGACTATAAAGAATTTTCATTGCAATATATGGCGAAAATTGTTGATGGTTTAACTCGTCATAACGATGGCCGCCAAGTGCCGGTGACATTATTTACTAAAAATGGCGGTATGTGGTTAGAAGATATCGTTGCAACAGGTTGTGATGCGGTTGGTCTTGATTGGACCATTGATATTGAAAATGCCAAAGCGCGTGTTGGTGATAAAGTGGCACTGCAAGGTAATATGGACCCATCAATGTTATACGCGCCATTACCGAGAATTGAGCAAGAAGTGTCAAAAATATTAGCAGGTTTTGGCGAAGGTGGCACTGGGCATGTGTTTAACTTAGGTCACGGTATACATCCAGATGTAAACCCAGATCATGCGGGCCACTTTATTGAGTCGGTTCATCGTTTGAGTAAGCCATATCATCGATAAGCTATACTTGTTAGCAATATTATTTGTGCCTTGTTGGCGTAAACTAGTTTAGTTGATTATATCTAAAGGAGCCTGAGGCTCCTTTTTTTTGCCTTGAAATTATAATGCCATGACTGACCTGTAAAATTCAGTTAG
Source organism: Colwellia sp. MB02u-9 (assembly GCF_014077085.1). Classification (NCBI taxonomy): domain Bacteria; kingdom Pseudomonadati; phylum Pseudomonadota; class Gammaproteobacteria; order Alteromonadales; family Colwelliaceae; genus Colwellia; species Colwellia sp. MB02u-9. Next base: position 7,159 of record NZ_JACGVF010000071.1, on the reverse strand, counting down.
ACAGTTTCTAATCAGTTGCTCAATAGGCTTAAAAACAGATTTTTTATATATTTAGGCTTTGGTTATTACTTTTAGATTAAGGTATGCTGAAGTTGTAAATTGATTCTAAATGGACATGACAATGATCAAAAATAAAAACTTTTTATCTCTGTTGGCAATAACCTTGTTACTCAGTGCTTGCGGTAGTAGCTCAACCGATAAGGATGACGCTAAAATAGATAAAGCTCATGAGACGATAGCGCAAACTGGCCAGGAAAATAATACCCAGCAGGCAGAGGCTACACTTGTTGAGGCACAGGTAAATACTAATAAAGCATTAACGGGTCATGATATGGAAGACACAACAGATAAATTGAAAGATAAATTTAATGGTTGGCAACGTGGTCGTGTGCAGTTTTTAAACTTAGAAGGTGGCTTTTACGGCATTATTACCGATTCAGGAAAAAAATTATTGCCAATGAATATGGCAAAAGAGTTTGCGCAAAATGGGGCTATTGTTCGAGTCAAAGGCAAAGTAAAAGATGTTATGACCATTCAACAATGGGGTACACCTTTTACGATTACCGATATTGAGCTGATAAAACCAGGCAATAAAGTCAATGACGGCGACATGTAATATTGATCAAGCAGCAGTAACAGGCAAGTGACTAGTTATCTTCAGCTTATCGGTAAGTTATTGGCAAATAAGTGGCTGAGTAAATAAGGTTAAGGTTTTACCCTGGTCACTGACTTGTATTTGATACAGGTTACGATATTGTTGTTCGGTAAGATCTTCGACATCAAATGCACTGAGCAATGCCGACAATTGTGGCGTGGTGTTACTGTGACCTACCACTAATACATTTTCTTTTTGTTTAAGTAACTTCTGTGCAAACTGACTCAGTTTTTTTGGTAAATATTCTTGTATGGCCAGCTGTTGCTGTTTAGCAAAGGGGGCCGCTGTTGCCATGGTACGTTGGTAGGCTGTGCTATATACATGTTTGATTTGTGTGTGCTCAAGCATAGTCGCAATTTGCTCTGCTCTTAATTGACCACAAGGGGTTAACTTAGGATCATCCTGCACGGCTTGTTTTTCTGCATGTCGAACTAAATAAATACTAAAGCTATCTTCAGCAAGCGTTGGTAAGACAAAAAAATACAGCGCAACCAGTAAAGGATATTTCATAATTTTCACTTTAATGTCCATAAAAAGTAGGGATTAAGGGCAAAGCGATAGAAGCCTTACCCTTGGTTGTGTTTAAAAAAGTCGATTTAGACCATTTAATGCCGCCACCCTAAAGGCTTCCGCCATGGTGGGATAGTTAAAGGTCGTTTCAACAAAGTATTCAATGGTATTGCCACCATTAGTTTGTTGCATGATGGCTTGGCCAATATGTATGATTTCTGCGGCATTCTCACCAAAACAATGAATACCTAAAATTTCTTTGGTTTCCCGGTGAAAAAGAATTTTTAACGAGCCGACTAGATTATTAGATATTTGTGCCCTGGCTAAATGTTTAAATTGCGCGCGGCCCACTTCATATGGAATTTTTGCTGCGGTTAGTTCTTGCTCAGTTTTACCGACAGAGCTAATCTCTGGAATGGTATAAATACCGGTAGGAATATCAACAGTAAGTTTTGCTTTACCAGTGCCATCAAGCATTGCGCTGGCGCAAATTCTCCCTTGATCAAATGCTGCACTGGCCAAACTCGGATAGCCAATAACATCACCCACCGCAAAAATACCTTCCACGTCGGTTTGATAAGTATCGCTGACTTTCAATTGCCCACGCCCATCAGCCTTTAAACCGGCATTCTCAAGTTTTAAATCGGCGGTGTTACCTGTGCGACCATTGGCAAATAATAAGCAGTCGGCGCGCATCTTCTTCCCCGACTCTAAATGGACAATAACAGAATCTTTACTGGTCTCAACACGTTCAATTTGTTCGCCGTGTCGAATAACAACGCCGTTATTCCATAAGTGATAGCTTAATGAGTCTGACATTTCAGCGTCTAAGAATGACAATAGACGATCACGGGTATTGATCAGGTCTACTTTGACGCCTAAACCGCGAAAAATACACGCGTACTCGCTACCTATCACACCCGCACCATAGATAATTATTTGGCGTGGTGAATGTTCAAGCGATAAAATACTGTCTGAGTCATAAACTCTAGGATGCGAAAAATCTACATCATCAGGATGATAGGGACGAGAGCCGGTGGCAATCACTATTTGTTTGGCTGTGATAATATCGATTGAGCCATCAATACGTAATACTTGGAGGGTGTTTGCATCAATAAATGATGCTTCACCGTAAAAATGTTCAACTTGGTTACGGTTATAAAAACCGCTGCGCAAACTGACTTGTTTACGAATAACGGCAGATGCGTGGCTTAAAATATCTTGGAAGGTTAATTGCTTGGCATTTTGTCCGGCATTAAATAACGGATTAGAGTTATATTCAATGAGTCGGCTAACCGATTGACGTAACGCTTTTGATGGAATAGTGCCCCAATGAGTACAGCCGCCACCCACATTATGATAGCGTTCAATAATAGCAACACGCTTATCACGCTTGGCTAAGTTCATGGCAGCGCCTTCGCCACCAGGCCCTGTACCTATAATGATGGCGTCAAAATCATAGCTTTTAGCAGCGTTTTTTACTTTCTTATTTTCGGCTTGTGCTTGTTTAGTCAACGGTTAACCCTTTAATTCCTGCTTTAAGGAGAAAAATATTAGCAGGAATTAAATCTAAGGTAACTGTTTTTATGCTAGTTTTTCTACCATATTTTGCCAGCTTCGCTGTTGCTCAGCTAATCTTCGCTTAATTTCTTGGTATTGCGCCATAACCTCTGAATTTTCAACACCAGCTAGTAATTGGTCACGTTTACTGGCAACTAACGCTTTACGTACCGCATAAAATTCGTTGATCTTATGAATAAGCTCATCGTACTCATGCTGCAATCTTTCTAGCATCTGCTCTGCGTCAGGGTGGGCCGCTATCTTTTGCTGGCTACGTAATAAAACCATAGATAAACGTGCCTTTTCAATTTTATCTTCAGGTGTCACACGTAACTTTGACGTCAGTTTTAAGTGAGCGCAGCCTTTAATTAACCATTTTGTTGGATCAAACTGCCACCAACGAATGCCATTACGATAGTCGTTTTCAAAAATATGATGGTAGTTATGGTAGCCTTCACCAAAAGTAAAAAAGGCGAGAAAGCCATTATCACGAGCAGTATTTTTTTCAGTATAGGTTTGCTTACCCCAGATGTGCGCTAATGAATTAATGAAAAAGGTGGTGTGGTGACTTAACACTAAACGTAAAAAGCCAAGCAATAGTAAGCTATTAATTATATCACCATGCCATAAACCAAATAAAATAGGGACACCGACGTTCATTAATATAGTCAGTAGTAAATAGTATTTATGTTGCCAAACCACCACCGCATCTTTTTGTAAATCGCGCACGTTGTTATAGTTATTGTAGTGCTCAGGTTGATGATCTCTTAGCATCCAGCCGATGTGTGAATGCCAAAAGCCCAACTTTGCGGAATAAGGGTCAATATTATTTTTATCAACATGTTTGTGGTGAATACGATGATCAGAACACCAATGCAATGCACTATTTTGCAAAGCAAATGCGCCACCTAGCGCGTAAATCACTCTCAATGACCAATGAGCTTGGTAGGTTCTATGGGACCAAAGTCGGTGATAACCGGCCGTAATCGACATGCCGCAATAGATAAAACAAATCGTTGCTGCGGTGATTTCTGTGGCATCAAAGCCATGAGTGAATGCACGGTAAGGCACTGCAATGGCAGCAAATAAAAAGGTAATGCTAAATACAAAAACATTTAACCAAATAATAGGTGGTTTATTCATTAATTGTCCATCTAAGATTAATCACCGAAAAGTTTTTCGGTGTACACATGTACGCTATCTTTAACTTTACTCGATGCTGAGTCAAGTGTTGATGGTGATTTTTTAGCTAACATACAGAATAAAAATCAGAATATCACAGAGTGGTTAACATCTATTGACTAGTAATATTAACTATTTTCAGTATCATATCAAACTGGTTACAGGCTGAAATAATTACTAGGTGCAAGACGATGAGCGGTATTCGAGCATTACAAAAAGAAAAAACACGTCGACAACTCATCGATGCCGCTTTAGGGCAACTCAGCAGTGAGCGGAGTTTTTCTAGCCTAAGTTTACGTGAAGTAGCAAAAGAGGCAGGTTTAGCGCCAACCTCATTTTATCGCCATTTTTCTGATATGGACGAATTGGGTTTAACCTTAGTGGATGAAGCGGGTTTAACCTTGCGTCAATTAATGCGTCAAGCAAGGCAGCGTATTGACAAAGGGGGGTCGGTGATCCAAATTTCTGTGCGTACCTTTATGGAGTTCATTGAAAGTAACGGCAATATTTTTCGCTTGTTACTACGCGAGCGTTCAGGCACATCGAAAGCATTTCGTGCTGCAGTTAATCGTGAAATTCGTTATTTTACGCTAGAGTTGTGTGATTATTTACAACAGGCTAATAAACTTGATGCTGAAGTGGCCTATCTGCAAGCAAATGCTGCCGTAACCATTGTTTTTAGTGCCGGCTCTGACGCACTAGATTGTGATAAAAAAGATTTAGCAGAATTAGCACAACGAACAATTAAACAGCTCAGGTTTATTGCTCGTGGTGCATTTGAAATTGGCGTAGGTAATAAAAACCGTAGCGAACAGCGCAGTAGTAGCGCTAAAGACGAGACAAAATAACACCGGTTTCTATATGGTGGGTATAAGGGAATTGGTCAAATAGAGCAAAATGCTCAATTTTATGGGTTTTAACCAATTCAGTTAAGTTATCACGGAGTGTCTCCGGATTGCATGAAATATAGATAATACGCTCAAAGCGACTCACTAATTCAACACTATCAGGATCTAGCCCAGCTCGAGGAGGATCAACAAGCACAGTTTGATAATTGTAACTGGTCAGATCAAAACCTTGTAATCGCCGAAATACCCGTTCACCATTCATCGCCTGACTAAAGTCCTCACTCGCCATTCGCACAATATCAACATTGTCGAGTTTGTTAGCCGCAATGTTAATCTGTGCAGACTTAACTGACGTTTTTGATATCTCTGTGCCTAATACCCGATCAAAGTTTTCCGCCAAAGCAATGCTAAAGTTACCATTACCGCAGTAGAGCTCAATTAAATCACCGCCAATATTTTTAGTCGCTTGTTGAGCCCAAAGCAACATCTTTTCATTTACCTTAGCATTAGGTTGAGTAAAGCTATTTTCAACTTGCTGGTAATGAAACTCTTTGTTATTCAATGTTAATGTTTCCATCACAAAGTCTTTGTCTAAGACCACTTTTTGCTTGCGAGCTCGACCAATAATATCTACAGGAGCGATTGCCGATAGTCGAACTTTTAATTGCTGCGCTTGCTCAATCCATTGTTCATCTAACTGTTTATGATAAAGCAAACTAATCAATACTTCGCCGCTAACCGTTGATAGAAAATCAACTTGGAATAAACGTTGGCGTAATACTTCGTTAGTTTTTATATCCGCTAATAGCGCCAACATAAATTGATTTATAAGCACACTGGCAACAGGAAAGTCATCAACCCGATATTTTTCTTTTGTTTCGCTATTAAACATAATGTAATACAGATCATCACCGTCATGCCAAACTCTAAACTCTGCACGCTGGCGATAATTCAAGCTTGGCGAGGTAAATATTTCAAATGTTGGTAATTCAAACTGAGCAAAATTTTCTGTAATTTTTTGCTGCTTTTCATCAAGCTGCTGTTGATAATTATCGGGATGGATATGACTAAACATTGAAATACCTTGTTGAAAGTGGAGGTCGTTAACTGATGATGAAGTCGAGGCTTTAGCGATTGGCCTGTTTTTGTTTATTAAAGACATTATTTATTAAACAACGACTGTATCTTAGAAGCACTGGCTTATTAATCACAGCCGCTAATAAAAGCCGCTATTTTATAGACTATAGATAAGCGTTGATAGACTTTGTGGTCAGTAATATTAAAACATTTGAGTTTAATATTATCAAACGCATAAAGTAACTCCCCGATTACCTATATAGTAGTAAAACAAAAAGCCTGTAAACTTATCATTTACAGGCTTTAATATGACTAGTGAGTAAGAGAGTTAAACGACTTCTGTAAATTTTACACTCTTACTACTTAATGGGTCGGTTTTAACAAGCAACGTTATGCTGAGGTTTTATTCAACAATTTGCTCTGGTCGTTCTTTTGCTTCACGAACTTTTAATGTTCTTTGCTGAAATTCACTATCATTCAATGACAAAACCGCTTGCTCTGCATCTGCGGCTGATATTTCAACAAAACCAAATCCGCGTCTTTTTCCTGTATGTTTATCTTTCATCAATCTTACTGATTGAACTTGACCATACTCAGAAAACAACTCTCTTACTGCGGCTTCGTTAGCTCTATACGGTAAATTGCCAACATAGAGTGTGCTGATGCTTGTATCTGCTTCTTGTGCATTTGTTTCGGCTTTTCCAATTAAGGGCGCGATAAATGCACAAACAAAAGCAACAACGGCAACACTCATACTTGTTAATTCGAATACACTACTGTTAGCCAAAAAATATATAGCAACAGAAAATACTAACGCAACAATTAGCGTCAATGCTTGAGGAGACTTCATAATGGATACCTAATTATTATTTTATAAAAACTTAACTTGCAATTCTATGTTACCCACCTTTTGGTAATGTGCAAGAATAAGTGTGATTTTCATGCAATTTAATTAGGCAAGTAACTATTAATACTATTAACAGTAAGATTTGTTACTTAGTAACTGTTATAGAATAGCTCTTTAGTTAATTATCTTGTCTATTATGGCTATTGTAATCTTCCTATATAGAGTAGAAGTTATAAACCTTGTGATTAAGCAATAAAAAGGACCACGTTTTCATATGACTTTTTACTGGTCGAATGCTATTTGAACGCTCCTAGGTCAATAAAAGCACCAGATGTATAATTAAAAAGCAAACAGTCATTTAATCGCAATTTAATGACAATTAGGTGTTGACGTGAAGCCAGAAATCTCTAGAATGCGCTCCAGTTCCAAGGGGTAACCCAAACGAACGGTTTTAATGAGTTATCTAACTCGGTCTAGGCT
>NZ_JACGVF010000070.1:0-229911 GCF_014077085.1 Colwellia sp. MB02u-9 | reverse complement strand
AGCCTAGACCGAGTTAGATAACTCATTAAAACCGTTCGTTTGGGTTACCCCTTGGAACTGGAGCGCATTCTAGAGATTTCTGGCTTCACGTCAACACCTAATTGTCATTAAATTGCGATTAAATGTTTGTTTGCTTTTTAATTGAACTATTCGGCTATTTTACGGACTAATCACTACGTAGTTAGCAAGATTTGGCTAGCAGTTTTTCCAAAACCCATATTTTTATGTACAAATAAACAGGAGATATAATGTATTTTATGCTCTATATTGTATTTGCGCATAATAATAATAACAAACTACAGATAAAGTGGGGTTCACCACGGTGTTTGTACAGAGAGCATAACAAATGAAAAAACTTATCATCTTGTTAATGCTTGCTGGCATTAGTAGTACAGTTGTGGCGAAGGATGTTGCCGAATATAAACATGAACGTTTGATTGCTAAGATATTAAACCAACAAGTAAAGAAACAGAGATCAATTCAAAGTAGTGTCCATGCCATACTTTCACGCTATCCAGAGAAAGTAGATGTTGTTATGGCCGTGGCTTTTGCCCGATATCCAGAAAAATATCGTGAAATTATGTTGGGTGCTTTATCTGCGCAGCCTGTTTTGGCCTGCGATGTTATACAAAATTCGATTAAAGCTAAAGTTGCCCCTAGTACTGAGCTGGTTGAAATAGCTATTACTGCAGAACCCGCTTATGCTCAAGAAATAGTTAATACTGCGGTTAAATTTAATCCAAGTGAAATAGAAAATATTGTCCGAGTTGCCATCAGGACTGAACCTTACGACGTTAGTAACATAGTTAACAACACCGCATCAAATTACCCTAGTCAGATATTGAATATTTTAACAGCCGCTATTACAGCTATACCGGAACAGGCAAGTAATATAGTTAAAGATATATTAGCTTTATTTCCTGGTGAAGCTGACCGAGTAATTGCCACCGCGGTTAATCAAAGCACTGATAATCATAATAATGCTATTGTTAAAGCCGCTATTGATTTAGGATTTGATAGAGATTCAGCAATTGCTGCTGCAATAGCCGGTGGTGCAAAACAAGAAACCTTAGCAAAACTTAATAACTAAGCCGTTAATTGTTATATAAAAAAAGCCCAGTAATTACTGGGCTTTTTTATACGATTATATTATACGGTTGTGATTGCGCTAAGCTAACTTTGTTCACGCTCGATCGCTCGATAAGCGATATCAGTACGATACTCAACACCTTGCCAAGAAATTTGTTTTAATAATTCATAGGCTGATTGCTGCGCTTGAGTGACATTATTACCTAATGCTGTTGCACACAAGACACGACCGCCTGCGGTAACTATTGCACCATCTTTTTCAGCTGTACCTGCATGGAATATTTTTCGATCAGTGACAGTATTTGTCTCTAGACCAGAAATAACATCGCCTTTGGGATAACTAGCAGGATAATTAGCTGCCGCCATTACCACGCCTACTGCAGGGCGAAGATCAAAATCGATTGTTGCTTGGTCTAACTCACCACGACAAGCCATGATACACAACTCAACCAGATCAGATTTTAATCGCATCATGATTGGCTGGGTTTCAGGGTCACCAAAACGACAATTGTATTCAATAACTTTTGGGGTACCATCAGTATCAATCATCAAGCCCGCGTATAAAAAGCCGGTATAAGGTGCACCTTCTCTCGCCATGCCCTCAACGGTTGGCATGATAACTTCATTCATAGCGCGTTGATGGATCTCTGGTGTCACAACAGGTGCTGGAGAATAAGCGCCCATACCACCAGTATTTGGTCCTTTATCACCATTATAAGCACGCTTATGATCTTGGCTGGTAGCAAAGGCTAAAACATTTTTGCCGTCAACCATCACAATAAAGCTAGCTTCTTCACCTGCTAAGAATTCTTCAATCACCACACGATGACCCGCATCACCAAAAGCATTGCCGGCAAGCATATCTTTAATACCGTCTTCAGCTTCTTTTAATGTCATCGCAACAATAACGCCTTTGCCAGCGGCAAGGCCATCAGCTTTAACAACAATTGGCGCACCTTGTGCACGAACATACGCAAGTGCAGGCTCGATTTCAGTGAAGGTTTGATAACTACCGGTTGGAATATTATTTCTTGCTAAAAAGTCTTTAGTAAATGATTTTGAACCTTCAAGTTGTGCCGCTTTTGCACTGGGTCCGAAAATCATTAAACCTTCTGCTTGAAAAGCATCAACAATGCCATCTACTAAAGGCTGTTCAGGCCCAACAATAGTTAGCACGATCTCGTTGCTTTTGGCAAAGTCGACTAAGGCTGGAATGTCGCCAGCTGATATGGCAATATTTTCCAACTTGGCTTCTGTAGCCGTTCCTGCATTACCCGGTGCAACAAATACTTTTGTTACTGAAGATGATTGTGCAGCTTTCCACGCTAATGCGTGCTCACGACCGCCATTACCAATGACCAAAACATTCATTTACTTACATTCCTAATATTTTAAAATTGCTATAACCTGCAGATATCAAGTTATAGCAGCTCAATTATGTTATTTTACAAATTTTAATGTCATACGATCGCTTTCGCCAATCGCTATATATTTTGCTTTATCTTGTTCGCCTAAACGTAATACTGGCGGTAAGGTCCATACACCTTTTGGATAGATGGCCATATCTTTAGCATTAGCGTTGATTTCACTGCTTGCTACTAAAGTAAACCCTGCCGCTTTGGCTTGTGCAATAGTTTTGCTTTGCGATACATAACCCTTTGCTTTTTCAGCGTCAACGCCTTCAGGTAGACGATGTTCTACCACACCTAACACGCCACCTTTTTTCAATGCTTTGTAAGCGTCTTTAAAAGCTTGCTCTACACCTTCATCGCGCCAGTTATGTAGATTACGAAAAGTCAGTACCAAATCGGCTGTACCTGCCGGTGCAAGTTCACTTGCTTGACGCGGAATAAAGTTAGTTAACTCTACTTCGCTAAATACGTCGTCACTGGCTAATTTTTCAACTAGCTTTTTACGTGAATTACTATAATAGTTATCTTCGCCAGTATCGGGATAATGAGCACCGTAAAGTTTACCTTTACCTTTTACTGCTGGGGCTAAAATTTCAGTATACCAACCACCGCCGGGGGTAATTTCAACCACAGTCATTGACGGATCAAAACCAAAAAATGCTAAAGTTTGTAACGGATGACGATATTCATCACGCGCTTTATTTTTTGCTGAACGATGTTCGCCAGCGATAGCTTTTTCAAGCTGACTTTGCTGATGAGCATCCTGATGAGCGTTAACAAAACCAGAACATAATAAAGTTGCAGACACGATTGACGCGGTAAAAACTTTTTTGAGAGTTTGAGCTGTTGTATGCATTGTTATCTTCCATTAACTAGTGAATTTTTATACAGGCTAGTTATAGCAGATTTCGTTCAGATGATCAGTGCTGTTACTCATATCTTATCGACAAAAAACAGCATTTGAACTTAATTGAGTGTGTCTAATGATTAATTTTATTACCCAGACACTACTTAGCATGATTTCTGCAATAAAAATGCTCAGAATAATTAACTCTATCTGAGCATTTTTATTTTACCATTTTGACTTAATGACGAAAGTGACGCATACCAGTGAATACCATGGCGATATTATGCTCATCTGCAGCAGCAATAACTTCATTATCACGCATAGAGCCACCCGGCTGAATTACCGCAGTAATGCCTGCTTCAGCAGCAGCGTCCAAACCATCACGAAATGGGAAGAATGCATCTGATGCCATAACAGAGCCTTTAACTTCAAGGTTTTCATCTGCCGCTTTAATACCCGCTACTTTTGCTGAGTAAACTCGGCTCATTTGGCCTGCACCAACCCCGATAGTTGCACTATTTTTAACGTAAACAATTGCGTTCGACTTAACAAATTTTGCTACTTTCCAACAAAATTGTAAATCACGCATCTCTTCGTCCGTGGGTTGGCGTTTAGTCACTACCGTTAAGTCGTCACTTGTTACGCTACCTTGATCCGTGTCTTGAACTAATAAACCACCGTTAACGCGTTTAAAATCAAAACCAGTAGTTTTACTTGTCCATTGACCACAGACTAATAAACGCAGGTTAGCTTTAGTGGCAACAATTTTTGCAGCTGCATCTGACACGCTAGGTGCGATAATAACTTCAACAAATTGACGAGACACGATTGCTTGCGCAGTATCTGCATCTAACTCACGGTTAAACGCTATGATGCCACCAAACGCAGACGTTGGATCCGTCTTATAAGCGCCTTCATAAGCCGCTAAAATATTATCGCCAATAGCAACACCACATGGGTTTGCATGCTTAACAATAACGCAAGCGGGTTCATCAAATTCTTTAACACATTCTAATGCCGCATCCGTATCAGCAATGTTGTTATAAGATAAGGCTTTGCCTTGCAATTGAGTTGCCGTAGAAACTGACGCTGCTTCAGGATTCGCTTCTTTGTAAAAAGCTGCTTCTTGATGCGAGTTTTCACCATAACGTAAATCTTGAGTTTTAATAAACTGGCTGTTAAAAGTACGTGGAAATTTAACTTTTTCACCTACTGATGAGTCAACAGATGCTGCTGATTCAGTTGCGCCATACGCAGGTAACATTTTACCAAAGTAGTTAGCAATCATACCGTCGTAAGCTGCCGTGTGCTCATAGGCAGCAATAGCCAAATCAAAACGTGTTTGATAAACCAAAGAATTATTGTTTGTCGCCATTTCTGCTAACACACGGTCGTAATCATGGGCATTGACTACTATGGTGACGTCTTTATGATTTTTAGCGGCTGCGCGCACCATAGTTGGGCCACCAATATCGATGTTTTCTATGGCATTTTCTAATGAACAATTTTCATCAGCAACGGCATTGGCAAATGGGTAAAGATTTACCACCACCAAATCTATCGCACTGATGTCGTTTTCAACCATAACAGTTTCGTCGATACCACGACGCGCTAAAATACCGCCATGTACTTTCGGGTGTAAGGTTTTAACTCGACCATCCATAATTTCTGGATGCCCGGTGTAATCAGATACTTCAGTGACTTTAATGCCATTTTCGGCCAATAACTTAGCGGTGCCGCCTGTTGATAAAAGGTCGACACCTTTTTGTGATAACGAGCGAGCAAATTCAACAATACCGGTTTTATCTGAAACACTTAATAGTGCACGTTTGATTGGGCGTGGTGTATCCATGGTTTTCTAATTACCTATAAATTAAAATGATTGTCTGGCCTATGACACATATCTGTTTTACATTATTGATATGCGGTAGTTCTTAAATGGCATAAAAGCTGACTACTTGGATAACTTTTATCTCTCTAAAAACAAAAAAGCACCCGAGGGTGCTTTTAATTGACAGGCTAGCCTGTCGTACTTCTTAGTTCATGCCGTATTTTTTTAACTTTTTACGTAAAGTACCACGGTTGATGCCTAATAAGTTAGCGGCGCGGGTTTGGTTACCGCGCGTATATTGCATGACTTCTTCAAGCATTGGCGCTTCAATTTCTGAAAGTACAAGGTCGTACATATCATCAACGTCATTACCGTTTAACTGAGACAAGTAGTTTTTAATGGCTACTTTTGCTTGTGTGCGTAAAGGCGAGGCCTTTGTCTGAGTTTGTAGATCACCGGTAATAAATGGAGAGGAAATATTTTGTTCAAACATAAAGTTCAGACTCTTTCTAAAGTTAAATTATCAAAATACATAGTTAATGCGTCAAGTTGTTCAGTAACTGACTCGAGTGCATTAAAAATAGAACGAAACGATTTTCCTTGTTCATGCGTTTGCATGTACCAAGAAACATGTTTACGGGCAAAACGTAAACCCATAAATTCACCGTAAAATTTGTGTAATTCCATTACATGCCCAATCAAAATTGTGCGTACTTCATCCGTTGAAGGAGCAGGCAAATGCCTACCCGTTTTCAAGAAATAATTAATTTCTTGAAAAATCCAAGGTCTCCCTTGGGCACCACGACCAACCATAATGGCATCAGCCCCAGTGTAATTCAGCACTTGCTCCGCTTTTTCGGCACAAGTAATATCGCCATTAGCAACAACTGGAATACTCACCGCTTGCTTGATTGCTTTAATGGTGTCGTACTCTGCATTGCCTTTATAAAAGTCATTACGAGTACGGCCATGCACCGCAAGTGATTGTATGCCGTTATGCTCAGCAATATTGGCTATTTCAATACCATTGCGAGTGTTTTCACACCAGCCGGTTCGAATTTTTAACGTGACTGGAATATCCACCGCATTAACCACAGCTTTAATAATTTGCTCGACTAATGCGGGCTCTTTCAGTAACGCTGAACCTGCTAATTTTTTATTTACCTTTTTTGCTGGGCAGCCCATATTGATATCAATAATTTGTGCGCCATTATCAGCATTATGCTTAGCTGCAAAAGCTAATTCTTCAGGATCCGAGCCCGCGATTTGTACGGAACGAATACCTGCTTCTTCGCTATGCAACATTCGACGCTGAGATTTACCGGTATTCCACACTTTTGGATTAGATGACATCATTTCAGATACCGCTAAGCCTGCCCCCATCTGACAACATAGTTGTCTAAATGGTTGATCGGTAATACCCGCCATGGGTGCAAGCATAGTATTGCTTGCTAAAGTGTATGGACCTATCTTCACGCTGCTGTTTTTTTGAGCTACTAGTCAAAAGGGCGCTAAGTTTACGTGTTTTTTTTGGGATTGAAAAGGATATAAATTGAACAAAACGCGCTTTTTTTCACGTTTTTCGTGTTGACATTTTCTAAAGTGTTGATGCGAGCAGTTTCTGTACGATTTGATAACAAAAGCTGCTCATTTTTAGGCCATTAATCGCCAACTAATAATAAACTAATAACGAACACCAGATAAACGTACCCATTCGTCTTGAACAGCAATAGCGTCCATCTGACAAAATTCAGCATACTGAGTTTGTAATTGTTCGGCTTGCTCTTCTAAAACACCAGACAAAGCAAGCACACCATTGCTCGCTAGATAGTTAATAATAACTGGAGCAAGTTCACGTAATGGTCCGGCTAAGATATTTGCCACCACCACATCAGCTTTAAATTCAGGTTGGTCTTTCGGTAAAAATAATGCCAAACGGTCTTCACAGTGATTGCGTTTCGCGTTTTCTAAACTCGCTTGTAACGCTTGTGGATCGATATCAATACCAATCACTTTTTTTGCGCCTAATTTAAGCGCGGCTAATGACAAAATACCTGAGCCACAACCAAAATCAACCACGGTTTTGCCGACTAAGTCTAAACCGTCCAGCCAAGTTAAACATAAAGCGGTTGTTGGGTGGGTGCCCGTACCAAATGCTAGACCGGGGTCAAGCATAACGTTCACCGCACTAGGGTCAGGAACATCACGCCAGCTTGGACAAATCCATAAACGTTGGCCAAATTTCATCGGATGGAAATTGTCCATCCATTCACGTTCCCAATCTTTGTCTTCCAACTGTTCAAGCTTATAAACCATTTTAGCTTTGTCTGGATGGATACCTTTTAAATAATTCAACACCTTGTCCATATCATGACTGGCATCATATAAGCCCATTACCACAGTATTATTCCAGTAAATAACTTCATCACCCGGAAGCGGCTCATATATAGGTGTATCTTTAGCGTCAATAAAGGTCACCGCTTGTGCGCCACAAGCACTCAACCAATCGCTATATTTTTCAGCTGTCTCTTCATTGGCACTTAATCTAAGCTGGATCCAAGGCATGTTTTTTCTCATTAAAATTTTTTGCTAGTTTATCACCCTCTACCGCGACAAAATAGCTACTTTAGCCATATACTCAAGCAATAACTACAGATAATCTGGCGATTGATAGCCTTTCGTCATTGCTAGAGTAATAGCAAAATAAACGTTATCGAAATGCTAAAAATAATATCATGACGTTTGAGGTTTACAGCTGTATTAGCTTGCTCTTAACCACTCAACATTGTCGGTAAAGAGGCTAGTGTATAACAACTGCTTAATAGAAAAAGTCAGGCTAGCGATATGATACTCGACATAATTTAAGTCACACGAATAGCCGCGCACCAAATAGCCAAGATAAAATTCTCTCCTGGGCCTTGTTCCCAACTCACTGGAACGCAACCTCAAGTAGCTATCTTTGCCAATGACTTATGCTACCGACTTATATAGTGCCGTAAGATTAAAAAATCTAAAACGCTATTATGTTCGTATGAACAAAGGCCTTAGGTAATATCAAGGCTGATGCAGATTACCAAATGACTTAACCCAATGACTTTAAGCCAATGAAAAAAATGAATAGCGCTTTACCAGCAAGGTAAATAACTTAGCTTTATACTCAATATTACTTACGCTGCGCAGATATACATTGCCTGTTCTGATAAAGTAAAACTTCATTTATACTCAATATACTAGCGTGCATACCTTAGGGATAAAAATGTTAGATCTACTACCCGATTTATTTGATGATCACAGCGAACAGCTTTCTTTAGCTCAGCCGATTTTTAACGACTATGGTGGTCACACTATCTTCTCTGGCGAAATAGTGACTGTTAGCTGTCATAATGACAATTCCAAAGTCAAAGAGTTGGTAGCCACCGACGGTACCAACAAAGTGATGGTGGTTGATGGCAAAGCGAGTATGACTAACGCCTTACTCGGTGACATGCTAGCTGAGCTAGCCGTAAAAAATGGCTGGCAAGCCATTGTTATTAATGGCTGTATACGTGACGCGGGTACTATTGCAACCTTACCCATTGCGGTAAAAGCCCTTGGCTGCTGCCCAATAAAAACCGAGAAATTGGGTAAAGGTGAAATTAACCAGGTTATTCACTTTGCCGACTTAAGCTTTAATCCTGGTCAATATATTTATGGTGACGCTAATGGCTTAGCCATTAGCAAAGTATTAATCCCCTTTTAATGATTACCCGCTTAGTCAGCACAGTATCGCTAAGCGGGTAAATAAAGCCAAAAAACAGAGTAAAATAATGAAGTACTTTCCTATATATCTAGATGCCAAACATATTAACGCTATGATTATAGGTGGCGGCGAGGTAGCAGCACGTAAAATAGAGCTGTTATTAAAATCGACAACTAACATTTCTATTATGTCTGAAACCCTGAATAGCAGTGTTGAGCGTTTGGTGAATTTGCACCAATTAAATTGGCTCAAGCATAATTATCAACCCGGCCACCTGAGCAAGAGTAATATTGTCATTGCTGCCACCGACAGTGTTGAAGTTAATAGCGCGGTGGCCGCAGAAAGCACTCAGTTAAAACTACTGACCAATGTCGTTGACCAACCTGAACTGTGCACCTATATAACTCCGGCTATTATTGACCGAAGTCCCATCATAATTTCCATGTCGAGTTCTGGAAGCGCACCTATTTTACTGCGGATGTTACGCGAGCAAATTGAAAAAACATTACCTAATGGCTATGGAAAATTAGCTGACTTTTCTTTTAAGTTTAGAGACCACGTAAAAGCGCGCGTGAAAAGCTTACGCGAGCGTCGCACTTTTTGGGAGCGCACTTTACGCGGCAGTATCGGACAAGCTATTTTAGATGGTAAAACTACTTCAGCTGAACAACAGTTAATTGCCAGCTTACAAACACAAGCGCCGCCACCCAGTGGTGAAATTGTTTTTATCCATACCCGTGACGGTAATCCCGACCACTTAACCCTTAATGCCCATCGAGAAATGCAATTTGCCGATGCGGTTTTTTACGACCAAGCGGTTAATATCGACCTGATAGAATATATTCGACGTGACGCCAGCAAGTTTCCTCAAGCAATCGCCTCAAGCATTTTGATTAATGTCCAACACGCATTAGATCTAGCCGAGCAAGGTGAGAAAGTGATTTACTTACTCAGTGGCGCTGTCGATTTGCCTGAGAATAAAACCTTGGCAGAAAGCGCTATTATCACCAAGCATATATATAGTGGCAACTAATGCCTTGAGTTGAGTTGAGTAACGCCTAACGCCTAACGCCTAAGATAATGACTATTCGAATACTGAAGTAAAGTTACTCCCACAACGACATCACACCAAAATAAAGTAATACCACTAGCCATGGGCTCTAACAAAGAGCTCACGGTTTTAAATCGCTAATAAAAAAACCAACACCCTTGCCGCTAACGCAATTATTTGGCTGTTCTGCAGCTCAGGTGCCTTAATGTTGATGCGGCTTGTCGACCAAAGCTGGGCGATTATGCACCGGCATTGAAAAACCTTGGTTAATCATGGTGGCCAAAAACGGGATACCTTCATTATCGCCGATATCAGCATAATCTGTGCTTTGATAACTGGCGTATTGCTTAAGTAGTGATACTGTTTTTTCCGCATTAGGTTGAAATTTTGTCAATTGCCATTGTCGCGTTAACTCGACATCGTTTACTTGAAAAAACTTTACTAACTGTAATTTTGGTAACCAAGTTAACTGATATTCTCTGTGTTTATCTTTCAATACAAAGTGTTGCTCAAGTAAACAACCCGCTTTGTTCTGCTCTACCAGCTGCATCTGACTCAGTTCGGGTGTCATAACCAACTGAAAAGCATCTTGCCACTGCGGTTGATGTCTCAATTCATTAGGTTGATATTCTATGGTGTGTTGATACTTTTCAAATGCTCGGTTTAGCGATAATCGATTACCGTTCAACAACCAAATATCGTTAATACCTGCGCTGACATTTCGTTGCAGCACGGTATTATTATTGCGGTGTAGTTCAAACAATTGCTGAACTGGCTTTGTCATCCGCTCGCTATTAGCCGCTTGAGTACTTAGTTGATAATAAGCACTGATCACATTAGGTGAAATATGGCACTCACTGGCGCTACTGCTCAAAGACAAAAGGCATAATAATGCTGAAATAATTTTCATAATAAAACCAACTCAGGGTAAATAGGTCAATAAATAAAAGGAAGTTGCCATGTTTAATCTGACAACTTCCCTGCTACAGCATTTGCTAAAGCACGAGTTAATTTAGCGCTTGCTCAGCTTTTACAACAAGGTCTGCGGCATAATCCATCACGTGGAAAATCACACTTTGCTCATTGGTACCGGTAATTAAATGCGCACCAGGACCCTGGGCGTAAATACCCACATCTTCACCCGCATGGGTTTCCGAACTTGTGGGCACTAAGGCTTCTTGATGAAACCCCGTAGACTGGGTATCCACCATACTAAGATCTTGACGGCCAGTGACGGCGTCAGCGCTATAACTCGCATCGGCATTAGTTTCTGCACCTAAATCTCTAAAGCCTTTGCCATTGGTATAACCTAATGTTGTGTATGGCATACCGTCACTTGCTAGGCTTGGTTCTGTGCTACCCACACTCACCACTTTACCTAAAATAGGGTTGCCGCGTTTGGGATAGCCTGCCATCGTAAAGACATGACTATGATCCGCGGTAACAATAATTAAGGTTTCTTCTGGATTGGTCGCCTCAACCGCAGCCTGCACTGCATCAGCAAAAGCAATTGCATCTGTTAAAGCGCCATGTGCACTACCCGCATGATGACCATGATCAATCCTGCCGGCTTCCACCATTAAGAAAAACCCTTGCTCGTTATTATCAAGTATATCAATCGCTTTATTAGTCATCTCGCGTAAAGACGGCTCACCGGCAATGTCATTAACGCGATCTACTTCATACTGCATGTGCGATTCATTAAATAAACCAAACAGCCGCGGCGTGGTATTAGCATCAACCGCATCAAAGCCCGCTTGGTCGGTAACGAAACTGCCCGCTGGATACTGTGCTTGCCATTCTGCGGTTAAATCTCGGCCATCGGTTCTATCACCTTCTACAGCACTGGCTGCATCGGTACTATTAAAGGCCGCATCTTTTGGTAAGAAGTGTCGTCTGCCCCCGCCTAGCACTACTTCTATGCCGTTAACTTTTGCACCAGAAAATCGGCTTTGCATATCATTTTCAAAACTAATCAATTGTGAGGCAATATCAACACAGCCCGCGGCCACAGCAGCAGCTGGCATATCAGAGTTATCTTCCCAGTTTCTCTCTGCCGATTTAGCATAAGTTGCCGCTGGCGTAGCATGCGTAATACGTGCAGTAGAAATAATACCTGTTGATTTGCCGGCAATTTCTGCTAATTCTAATGCGGTTACTAGCTCATTTCCGGAGACTGAAGCACAGTCGCCGCGACTAATGGCTTCGTTTACACCAATAACACCTGCATCGGTTTTCACCCCTGACATCATCGCGGTCATGGTGCCCGCAGAATCTGGCGTTTGTGCATCAACATTATAGGTTTTAGCAAAACCAGAAAAAGGGAACTTATCAAAACTTAATTGATGTTCTTCACCCAATTTACCTAACTGTTGGCCTGCTAAAATGCGTGTTGCTGTCACAGTAGAAATACCCATACCATCACCAACAAACAAAATAATATTTTTCGCTTTGCCTTTAGTATTAACCAATGACTGAGAATTGAGTGCGGCTTGCGCTAAAACACTTTGGCCTTGCTCATACCATAAATTATGAGTGGTGGCGGCCAATGACGAACCTTGTGTTTGCGTTAGTGTGGGTGAACAAACAAATTCTGTTGCATCGACTTCATTAGTATCCAATACGCCAGAGCTATCATCATCAACACCTGAATCAATTTTTACCCCACCATTAAGGCATTGTGCATGGCCAACCTTTAATAAGGTTTGGCTAACCAGACTATTGAAAGCACTTTCGCCGTCAATACCATTGCTACCATTTGAACCGTCATCTCCGCCGCAACCTGCTAATACAGTCAATACGGCTAATGATAAATTTTTTACTGTTTTCATGATTAATTCCTTTCGATTAGCCAGTTAGTTAGCAATTAAGCCAAGCGATTGATTGATGATATGAAACACAACACTTTGTTCGATAACGCCTTGTGCCAAATGCGCTCCAGGTCCTGATGCGTGTAAACTAATATCTTCACCTGCATGGGTTTCAGAGCTCAGTGGCACGGTAGCCTCTTGATGAAATCCTGTGGTGGTGGTGTCTACTGTGGTTAGATCTTGACGACCGGCAAGTGCATCATCGTTATAGGTTACGTCTGCATTGGTTTCATTAACCAAGTTTCTAAAGCCTTTACCATTGGTATAACCTACTGTGGTATACGGCAGGCCGTCACTTGCTAGAGCAGGTTCAGTTGCGCCAACATTAACCACCTTACCTAATATTGGATTGCCACGTTTTGGGTAACCGGCAATGGTAAATACATGGCTATGATCGGCTGTAACTAAGATTAATGTTTCTTCAGGATTGGTATTATTGATAGCGGCTTGTACTGCGTTAGAGAACTCGATGGTATCGGTTAAGGCATTATAAGCAGAGCCCGCATGATGACCATGATCAATTCGCCCTGACTCCACAACAAGAAAAAAGCCTTTGTCGTTATTATCAAGAATATCAATGGCTTTACTGGTAAGTTCAGTTAACGAAGGTTCACCCGCAATATCATTACTGCGATCGCCTTCGTATTGCATATGCGACTCATTAAATAGTCCCAACACCCGCTCAGTGCTACTCGCGTCAATGGCATCGAAGCCTGCTTGATCGATAATATACTGACCGGTTTGATATTGTGCTTGCCATTTAGCGGTTAAATCAACACCATCGGTGCGATCGCCTTCAACAGCACTACTGGCATCTGCACTGTTAAAGCTGGCATCTTTTGGTAGAAAGTGTCGACGACCGCCGCCAAATGCCACTTCAATCCCATTAACATCTACCCCTGGAAAACGCTGTTCTAGATTTTTCTCAAAATCAATAAGTTGGGTTGCAATATCGACACAACCAGCCGCTACCGCTGCTGCTGGCATATCAGAAATATCTTCCCAATTTCGATCCGCTGATTTTGCAAAGGTTGCCGCGGGTGTCGCATGGGTAATACGTGCCGTTGAAATAATGCCGGTTGACAAGCCTTTAATTTCAGCCGCTTCTAATGACGTGACTAATTCGTTACCGCTGAGTGAAGCACAATCACCACGTTCAATATCTTCATCAACACCAATCACACCAACATCTGTTTTCACACCTGACATCATAGCGGTCATTGTGCCAGCAGAATCTGGCGTTTGTGCGTCAACATTATAGGTTTTAACTTGTGCAGAATAAGGAAACTTTTCAAAACTTAAGTAGCCTTCCTCGCCCGTTCTTCCTTCGTTTTGCCCGGCTAAAATTCGCGCAGCGGTTAAGGTTGACAAGCCCATACCGTCACCGACAAATAGAATGACATTTTTGGCTTTATTACGTGTTATTAGTTTGGTTTTAGCTATCACTGATTGCTGACCATCAACAAACCACTGACTGTCTTTTTGTACGTTTGGTAAAACCCCAGCAACAGCGACGCTAGAGAGTAAAAAAGATGACAAAGCTGAAAGTGAAACCCATGTCGAGTTCATAATGCTTCCTTTGGTGTTATTTTTAGTTAAAGTGAGTTTGTTAATGCCGATGCATTAACACCACTAACATGCTAAGCAGTAAAAATGACAGTAAGGTAAAAGAAAAATGACCGAACGATGAAGGTTTTATAACGAAAGTGTGACAGCCGGTTTGTTGCTGGCTTATATTGCTCGATAAACTAGCAAGCGTCGGGATGAACCAGGTCAACTTGTATATATAAGATTTAGCTGTCATTTATACTACCAATGCAATCGCGATTAGCAGCGTAAATACCACGACTACGAGTGTGGGATGAAGATGAATTATCGGGGTTACTGCGCGGTGCGTCGTATTATTTCTTGATTGAGATGAATATTGCTTGCCAGTATTGATCTACGTGTCGATAAGGTCATTGCTATCGCACCACCTTTTATAAATGACAAAGTAGCTGTTGTAGCCCCTAAAAATCTTCTGCCAATAATGGCCAATACCTCGACACTATTCATCACAGCCAGTGATGATGAATACGCAAATCCAGTCGAAAATAATTTACTATTGAGTTTAATTGCAGGTCAGCAGAAGCAACGTATTGATTTTGATAGTGGTCATATATTGCCCGCTCATTACGTCGAACAATTAGACGTTTTCTTAAAAAATTAATCTTAATCGAATAGTTAAAGTGCCGCATAAAAGATAGTTGGTGCTAATAAGCACCAACTATCTTGATGTTATTACTAGGTTTTTATCTACAACTAACCAGATAAATAGCCAGTATTAAAATTAATACTTAAAAATAAATAAATCTACTTGCTATTTATTCACCTTACCATTACGATCGTAATCGATAATCATTCGTATTTAGATTCTTATTGGTATTAATTTAACATGTATATTAAAGCTAGCATATCAGCGCTGATTTTGGCCTTACCTATGGACACCATAGCGCAAACAACGCCAGACAAAAATCAAACAGAACATATTGTTGTCACGGGAACCCGTACAGCCAAACTACTGAGTAACTCACCAGTTTTAGTTGATGTTATTGACGGTGAAACTATTGCAAAAATCAGCCAAGGGACCTTAGCGCAAGCACTTAACTATATTCCTGGTATCGTAATAAAACGTAGCGTAAAAGACGGCTACAACATTCAAATGCAAGGTTTTGACGGCGACCATGTTCTAGTGCTAATTGATGGTCAGCCAATTGTTAGCCCTACGGGTTCATCCGCAGATTTAGACCAAATCCCTGCTAGTAATATCGCCCAAATTGAGATTATTCGTGGTGCTGCCTCGGTTATGTACGGCAGTGCTGCCATGGGTGGTGTTATAAATATTATTACCCATAAATCTGATCAGCCTTCACTACAGCTTGATTACGATGTTAGTCAATACCAAGGTAACAACATTGAAGATGGTGACCTTAATCACACCATAAAAGTAAATGCAGTTGAAAATTTCGTTGGCTGGCGTACGCAATTAAATGCCTTAATTATTGATGACCAAGGCTATGATTACGACAGTAATACCGTTAGTCAAGACGCTGCTAGTGTTGATAAAAAATTCATTACATTGCGCGCAAATAAAGCCCATAAAAATCTTGCTACTAGCATTAAATATCAATGGTTAAGTGATGAAAAACTTCGTGATAGTTCGATAATTCCTGGGCAAAGCGAGGTTATTTTTTACCAAACGAATGTTGATCAACAGCAAATAGATCTGGGATTAAAAAGTACTAAACATCCCAAAACGCCTTGGCAAATTAATGCCAGATACATTAACCATCAAGAAACCAGTGGCCAATCAAACAGCTTACGTGACACGACTATTACCTTATCAGAAATTAATGGCCAAAAGGTCTTTCAACTAGGCAACATTGAGCTAGTTACAGGTGCAGCCATTCATGCTGACCAACTTGATCAAGATAAACCCGCTGTAAACGTTATTGAAGTTGACAATGAAAGCCGAGGAAGCGTTGAAGTATTTGTGCAAGGCAACTGGGTGAAACCAGACTATCAGCTCCTTGCTGGTATGCGCAGCCAACATGATTCAGACTTTGGTTGGCATGACGCGCTTCGACTTAGCAGCATGAAGAATTTTTCCTTAGGTAAAGGTAAGTTGCAGTGGCGCGCAGGCATAGGCCAAAGTTATCGCGTACCAAACTTAAAAGAACGTTTTTATATTTTTGACCACAGCGCTTTAGGCTATATGGTTTTGGGTAATAAAGCGCTTGAACCTGAAACAGCTGATTCACTTAACTCAAGCTTAACCTTTAATAGCACCTTAGCTGATAATGTAGTCGACTTGCGTAGCGATATTAGTGTGCATTTTTCAAAAACTGACAATCTTATTGATTCAGTCATTGATGTGGAGAAATCACAAAAAACTGGCCTATCTATATATCAATATCAAAACATCAGTGAAGCGACAATTCACGGTTTCAATATCAGTACGCAATTGACCTTTAGCCAATGGAAAACTCAATTAAATTACAGCTACTTAACCAGTGAAGATGAAAATAACCAGCGCCTATTCTCCCGCCCGCGCCATCAAATTAAATTCAACATTAATTACGATATTGACGCATACGATATCGAAGTTATCGCCTACGCAGTTTATCAAGCGGGTGAAGCAGTACCTGATAGCTACCAAGGCGTCGAAAATAACGAATACACCACGTTTAACACGGTATTTAATCAAGCCATAACAAACAACCTGTCATGGCGAATAAGTGTTGACAATATCTTTGATGAACACAAAAAGCCGACTGCAAGCAGTCAAAATTTATTTGATGCAAGACCTGTTAGTAGCCGCACTATTAGTGCCGGCATTAGCTACCAATTTTAGGGAACATAGGGAAATAACATGATATTTGACAAAAGTTTAAACAGTACATTGAAACTAACCAGCATAGCACTGTGTGTATTATTAACCGCTTGTGGTGGCAGCGATAGTTCAAGTAAGGAAACCACACCTGAACCAACACCTACGCCGGCAGCGCCGACACAAGCTGATATTAGTGGCCCACATAGCACTGGCAGTACTAGCGAACCAGTATTTGTTTACTACGATTTAGACTCTCAAGCTGTTGTTGAATTAGCAACAGCAGAAGCCGCAGCGGCAGACACTGTGTGGGATATCGCCTTTAAACGTACCGGTATTTATCTTAATCAAAACAGCGAAAATGCCATTACCGCCTATGCAATGGGCAATAACAGTGACTTTTTTGATACCGATGGCGCTCCTATCGCTTCGAGCTTTATTGCCGCAAATGCTGAAACTGAGTTAGCTGCATATTTAGCGATAAAAACTAGCGATATTCCAACAGATGAAACATTGTTTGTCGGTGATATTACCTCAAATATTATTGAAGGCTTCTACGACTATGACTCGACCACACATGTGGTTAGTGCCGCAGATACCAAATACTTTATCACTAACTCAGACGCTGCCTATACTAAGTTTAGAGCAACAAGCATTGCCACTGTTGGTCAAGGTATAGGTGAAATTACCTTACAAACTGCTTACCAAGGTAGCAGTGACGTTGCTTTTGCCACAGAACAAGCGCTGGTAATCGACGCCGCATTGACCTGTTCTGGTGACGTAATTGATGTGTATGTTGATTTTGATAGTAATCAAGAAGTAACTGAAGCTGATGCTTGGGATATCAGCCTGCCTTGTGCAGAAGATAAAACGAGCGCAAGTTTCGAAATAAACCTTGCTGATGATGCACAAGCATTACAAGACTTCGATAACAGCTATGAGGCTATTGATCCTGCTGCAGCCGAATTTTTAGGTTTTCAAAGCAGTAGCTATTCAATAAACGCGTTCAAATCTTTTGCTCATAATTGGTACCAATACGCACTTAATGGTGGGCATTTATTGTGGTCACAATTCGACATTTACTTAATTAAAACACCAACAACAACGCATAAGCTACAAATAACCAGCTACTACGATGAAGAAGCTACATCGGGTAATTACAGTTTCAGAGCTGATGAAGTAACCGAACTTGCTGGCGAAGCCGCTAATGAGTAAACCCGAGTAAACCTCATACTCAAGGCGCAACCCTCTCGCGCGCCTTGAGTCCCTGACTCACCTTCACTGTTTATCACTTAAATTAACTACCTGTTAGGAAATACTATGATCGCCCTGATCGAACAAACCATGTATCAGCTGTCCGATTTTTTTATGGCACCTGTGCTATGTCTTATTGCATTACTCTTTATTTACGCGCTATTTGCTAGTGGACAATTTTTTAGTCAAACCCTGCAGCGTCGTCGCCACTATAAGTCGTTTATAGAATTACTTAACAGCCAATTAGGCCATAAACCTGAATTAACATTAAACGGCTACCCAATGGCAAGTTTGGCAAATGAAATACCCAACATCAGCCAAGACCAGCTTGATGTCGCGGCATTAAAAGAACTTGAAGGGGTACGTAACGTCAGTCGATTAGCACCTATGTTAGGTTTAATCGCCACCATGATCCCAATGGGTCCAGCCTTAAAAAGCTTAGCCGATGGCAATATACAAGGCATCAGCGAAAATTTGATTGTCGCATTTTCCGCAGTAATTTTTGGCCTAATTATCGCCTCAATTACCTTTTGGATCGCGTCAGTGAAAAAGCGTTGGATGGTTGAAGAACTCGTTGCCTTAATGCCGTTAATTAACCCTAAGCCATATGATGATGTGCGCCAAGAACTCGCTTTACCCGTGCACGCTGTGGAGAAAGATTATGAGGTTGCTTGATGAAGATGAAGGCATTAACCCAGCATTATCGGTCGTAAACTTAGTTGATGTGTTTTTAGTATTAGTGGCAGCATTATTAATTGCCATTGCACAAAATCCATTGAACCCCTTTCTCGCCGAAGATGTCACCGTTATTAAAAATGCCGGTAAAGATAATATGGAAATTATCGTTAAAAAAGGCAATACCATCGAAAGTTTTAAAAGTGATGGAAAAACGGGTGCAGGCACAGGTAAAAAAGCAGGCACGGCCTATGAAATGGCCGACGGCAGCATGATTTACGTAAAAGAGTAGCGATATTTATCATATGAAAAATTCTTTAATTAAAATTTCTATCTTATTGTTTTCCTACATTACTTTTATCAGTAATGTTTTTGCTGAAGCACCGAACGCTAAAAACAATCAAGCACCAACAGCCAAAGCACATAGTGTGCTATTTATCAGTACGGCACATGCCAATACGGCCAAAATCACCTTGTTAAAGAAAATCGCAAAAGAAAAAGTTAATTCGACTTGGCATATACAACAAAAATCAGCAAAGTCATTACTAGACGCTACTCACCAAACTGGCACACTCGTTGCGCTTTTTAATCAATACGACTTAGTCATTCTTGACGCAGTATCTGGACGAGAGGCCAGCGCCACTTTTGACAATTACGCCAAGGCCATCTCGCAAGTTAGTGCTAGGGTTGTTGCCTTTAAATACTTACAAAACACCAAGCTAAATAAAGGCTTCAGCGCCAATAGCGCCAGTACCTTAGAAAATTATTGGCAGAATGCAGGACGTCGTAATCTCGATAACATGCTGTCATATATTGCAGAAAATGTTATTAAAGCCAAGCAAGAAAGCACAACGGCAGAAATTTCAACAGTACCCACCGTCAGCAAAGTACCCGCACCGATTATTTTTCCACAACAGGGAATTTATCACCCGGCATTGCCAGACTTAATGATCAAAGATTTAGCCGAATATAAAAAACGCCGACCGGTAAAACCCCAACAACCGAAAATAGCAGTGCTGTTACAGCGGGCATTAATAGAATCTGAGCAAACCCAGTTAATTGACGCCACCATTGCCCAACTAGAAGCCAGAGGCGCCTATGTTGTGCCGTTCTTTTTCAAACTTAGTCCTGTGACCAATGACTATAGCCATTTACTACAACTGCCAATCACTAAAGATGGTCAAGTTGTTGGCCAACAAACCGATGTTGATCTGATCATTAACTTTCGTAACATTCATTGGGCTAACCAACGTAAAGTCGAGTTTGAAAAATTCAATGTGCCCGTCATGCAGGCCATGACTTACTATTCTGGTGATAAAGAAACATGGGAAAATGACATGCAAGGGGTCAGCGCCAATATGATGTCATTCACTTTAGTGTTACCAGAAAACGCTGGCGTGATTGATCCTATGATCGTGGCTGCAATGAACATGACAGATCAAAAAGTTGAAGTTATCGACTACCAACTAAAGCACCTAGTTAACAAAGCGATTAACGTCGTTAATTTAAAATATAAAGCCAATAAAGATAAAAAACTCACCCTATTTGTTTGGGGCGACAAAGATGTTGGTGCTTCCTTTATGAATATTCCTGAAAGTATTGAAGCCATTAGCCAACGCTTAGCCAATGAAGGCTATAAAACCGCAGAACGTGATGCAGAATACTTTGTTGCCAATGCCAAGAAAATACTCGATCCCTTCTACCGTGATTACCAATTAACCGAATTGTTAGATAATGACTTAGCCGAGTTGATGCCAATTGATGACTATTTAACCTGGTTTAATGCCCTGCCCACTGAATTAACGCAAAAAATAACTGACCATTGGGGCAAGCCTCAAGACAACTTTATGTCGGTAGAAAAAGACGGTAAACACTTTTTTATCCTGCCACGTATTCGCAACGGTAATATGTTGATCATGCGCCAACCACCGCGCTCTGATAGCAAAAATGATGAAAACATGATTTATCACCAAGGCTTAGTGCCTATCAATCATTTCTATCTTGCGGCTTATTATTATGCCCGCGAGTATTGGCAGTCAGACGCTATTGTTCATTTAGGTACGCACGGCTCACAAGAATATTTAGGCGGTAAAGAACGTGGCTTATCTATATATGACCAAGGTAATTTAGCGGTTTGGGATACGCCTGTGGTCTACCCATTTATTGTTGATGATGTTGGCGAAGCTATGCAAACCAAACGCCGTGGCCGCGCTACCGTTATCTCACACATGACGCCGCCATTTGCTGCTGCCGGACTAGAAGGCGACATTCGACATTTGCATGAATTAATGCACCAATATAAACAGCTCGACCAAGGTGGCGTAAAACAAAAAACGGCCGTCCAGCTGACGCAGTTATGCTTTGATACCAATATTTGTAAAGACTTAGCCTGGGAGCAAGCGCAAATTGATCAAGCATTTGATGAATTTATTGACGCCTTACACATTCACTTAGAAGCTTTGGCAACAGCGAATCAACCTTTGGGGTTACATACTTTTGGTTATATTCCAGAACAAGCCTTAACGATATCAACCTTAGTGCAAATGCTTGGCAACGATTTTACTGCACGAGCCAGTGAGTTTGAACATGAGCACTATACCAACAACTTAACGGGCGAAAATAATGAAGATGACCGTGATAATCATAGTCATACATACCATGAGAAGAGTCATGAGAAGATCAATGGAAAGAGTCGTGATAAAAAACATGATACATCCACAGAAAACGACATTACTCGTTTATCAGGTTATTTAACCGTTAAAAACTACATCACCGCTGCCGCAGATCAATCAGCCGAACGCCCGGTGCCAGTTACTGAGCTAACAACTGAACTGCAAGCGGATATTGCACGAGGTAAAAAGCTGTATCAAAGCATGGCCAGTATTCATGAGCTAGATGCCATGGTCGATTTTCTGAGTGCTAAATATATTCCAGTTAAGTCTGGCGGAGATCCTATTCGTCACCCAGAATCTTTAGCCACCGGCTATAACTTATTTGGCTTTAACCCTTCACGCGTGCCAACAAAAGCCGCCTTTGAACAAGGTAAAGAGCTGACAGAGCAAATGGTCGCTAATTACTATCAAAAACATAAACGTTATCCGGACAAAATGGCCTTCTCATTATGGTCAATTGAAACTATGCGTCACTACGGCGTACTTGAATCTCAAGTACTTTATGCCATGGGTGTTAAGCCAAAATGGAGTACAAGCGGCCGTGTTATTGGCACTGAAATAATTCCCTACAGTGAATTAAAACGCCCACGTATTGACGTTGTGGTATCAGCCACAGGTTTATACCGCGATGCTTTTCCTAATGTTATAAAAATGTTGGCAAAAGCGGTCAATCAAGTCGCAGCCTTAAAAGAAGACAACAACTCTATTTGGCAAAATAGTCAAAAAGTAAAAGCTGACTTACTGGCCGAAGGTGTTGATGAAAAAGAAGCCGAGTATTTATCAACTATTCGAATTTTCTCAAATCAATCAGGTGATTATGGTACCGGTGTTGATGATGCCGCATGGGCCAGTGATACATGGGAAACGGATAAAAAAATATCAGATAACTATTTAGGTAAAATGGGCTACTTCTTCGGTGCAGATAATAGCCGCTGGGGACAAAAAGCGGCGAATACTCAAGGTGAAGAAGTACAACTTTATGCTAAGCAACTTTCAGGTACCGACATTGCACTATTTGCCCGTTCATCGAACCTTTTCGGCATGCTAAGTACTGATGACCCGTTTGAATACTTTGGTTCACTCAGCTTAGCCGTGCGTAATATCGACGGCAAAAGCCCCGACATGGTAGTGGCTAACTTACGTGACGCTAAAAACGCTAAAGCTGAAGATGCCAGTTTATTTCTTGCCAAAGAACTGCGTACTCGCATGTTTCATCCACGTTGGATAAAAGAGCTACAAAAAGAAGGTTATTCTGGTGCTGTGTCATTAGCGTCGAAAATGGATAACTTTTTTGGCTGGCAAGTGGTTGATCCTAGCCTGATCAGAAACGATCAATGGGACGAATACATGGACATTTATATTAATGATAAATTGACCTTACAACTTGATGAATGGTTTAAAGAGATCAATCCCGATGCCTTTGCACGTATGATGGAAAGAATGTTGGAAGCAGAACGCAAAGACTATTGGCAAGCAGACCCTGAGCGTTTAAAGCAATTAGTCGAGCAATATATAGCCGTGGTTAATAACAATGACTTAGTGATTTTAAATGACGCGGTAAAAGCGCATGTGAATGAACTTTCCGAAGGTTTTGGTTTAGCGCCACTGGTCACGAAAACCATGGAAGCAATGGCGGCGAGCGCCAAAGCACAGCAAGCCAGGAACAACCAACAACTGAGCAAGCAAAAAAATAAAACAGCACCAGAGACTAAGCCAGAACAGCAAGTTGAAGGTCAAAAACTTAATAAACAAAGCACGCAAACCATGGAGCCTAACAACTTTGCTTACTATAGCTTAGCGGGTATTTTATTATTAATAGCTTGCGGCGCAGCGTGGCAAAGTAACAATAGAAAAGCAAATAAAAATCAGTTATTTATAATAGCTAAAAACAAATAATTCAACTTAACTTGCATATTGTAGCCTCAACAACAGTTGAGGCTTTTTTATACTGTATCTGGCGATATTTTTCTTAACATTGACATCATTCAATCAAAATAATAAATAGTGACTAAATACTCAAAATACATACAAACGTTAACAATGTTGATAACAGTAGAGTTTCCAATAACTAAACTAAAGCTTAGTTATCGGGATAATATTAAGCTGACTATTTTCTCGCGACTAAATGTACTGTACTGGTGGCGCGCTCAAGAAAAGCGCCTTCACAGTAAGCACAGCCATAAATAGAGCTCAAACATACAACTCAAATTAGGAGACAGTATTCTCACTCTTATTAAACGTAAAACGGTACCCGTAACGGATACCGTTTTTTATTCCTATCTATGATTGATATTAGTGAATCATTTAGTACTATACCGATCAGGTTTCAAGGTTAAATTTACTCGAAAATTTTACGCTAACAATAAATGTCATTAATTTTGTATAGACCGTTCAACTCAGCTTTCCAGTTAATAATCTGAAACTGTTTTGCTACAAAGCGACTACATAAGATCTTGTCTAGGCAACTTAATAATCTTTTATGATCTTAAGTGAGAGTGTTTGAGTCTCCCCGCTTGCAAACTCCAGCGTAATTTCAGTTTGATCACCGTCTTGCAATGACCTATTAGGATGCTTTAACATCAGATGTTTTCCTCCCGACTCAAATTTTAGCTGAGCGCCAGGTTCGATGTTGAGCTCTTCCAACTCATTCATTTGCATCATACCGTCTTCCATTTTCATTTCGTGAAATTCGACTAGTCCAAAATCCGGACTGCTGGCTACCATCAATTGCACAGGTTTGTCACTGACATTGATAAGGGTCATAAAACCAGCGTTTGTTGTTGCTTTAGGATGAGCCTCACGTACCCAGGCATTCATGACAGCAACTACGTCAACACTAACAGGTAATGCAACCACCTTAGACTGTCGATAGGCTTTAAGCTTACTCACTAAAGATGTAGGTGGGGCTGCATTTGGATCGTGTAACTCATCCATGTACGTTATCAATTCCATAACTTCCTGCTGATTAAGGCGTAGATTCGGCATAGGTAAATTATTGTACTTTTTAAGTAACGCTAGCGCGATAGGATCTTTATTGGCTATCATTTTATCAGGGCTGCGTAGCCATTTTATTAACCACTGCTGTTCACGACGCTTTGTGACCCCTAACAAATCTGGGCCGATATCATCTTCATTCTCAACCCCATCGACAGAATGGCAGGTCGCACAACGGGTTCTAAAAATTGGCTCTCCTAGGGTGAGTGGACGCAATTCTGGAGCGGTGTCATAATCATCTCCTTCTTGTTTGGAGACCCATCCACTTAACCAGTTACCAAGTTGGTCAGCCAAAACATGAGGGTTCTCAAAAGGTGAACGGGTCATCCACCTACCTGTTTTTTGATTGCCGATAATCATACTCACGTTATGATTATTTTTGTTGGGTCCGGTATCTATGCCTTCAACATACAAGCCTAACTTACGGCGTAATTCTTTAATTTCCTCTTTATCACCGGTCAGGAATGTCCATTTTGCGCCAAAGCGTTCACGATATTCAGCCAATACTGCTGGGGTATCATTTTCTGGGTCGATACTTATGGAATAAAAATGAACATCATTGCCAATTCTATCACCCATTATCTTTTGCACCCGCGTCAGTTGGGCGGTTTCAAGTGGGCAAACATCAGGGCAACTGGTATAGATAAAGTTTATTGCTACAATCTTATCTTTAATTAAATCATCAAAAAATTTTACTGTTTTCCCTTCATGGGTGATGAGTTCAGTATTTGGGAAGTAATCCCCTCCCCATATCGATTCTGCCGATATAGAAAATGTGGATACTAGCAGTAATATCGCGGCACTCGCTATTGGTAATGGGTTAAACATAACTTTCTCTCGCTTGTTTTATACTACCTGCATTGTCAATTAAAACACACAGCCTAAAATAAAAAGCATGGGCTACTAACAGTAACCCATGCTGTACATTTATTGATCTTAGCTTGTTAAGGTTTAGTTGATTTCCTAATTTTGTGCAGTACCGTATCGATAGTAACTGGTGTAGGACAATTAACTATATGAGGCGAGTTTAGATTCTCAAAGTTATAGTCATTGCTACCAATCTTTTTAGGAGAGGCACCTGGCCATTCGTGGATCATCACCTTCCCTTCCTCCCTAAGTGCTTTAAGCTCATCTAAGCCTTTAACAACAAACACTTCATCAGGGCTAGCTACTTTACTGTTCCAATGGGCAAATCCAATATGCCACATTGGGCTATAATTTTTTTCCGGCATGAAGTAGGAAGGCAGACCAATTTGTCCTCCTAATGGGCCACCACCACTGAGTTGCATCGATAAATCGACCCCTGCAGTTGCAGCGTTAACATCGCTCGGCGGGTAACTTGCATTAAGTGGCGTTGGTGGTAACCATTGTATCAAGGGAACACCTGCTTGCGCCATAAACTCATGCTTAGGTACGTAAATCACGCCCATGTTGTTGGCAGGTCCCGCTGGGTACGAGTCAACTACAATGTAGTAAGGTATATAATCTGAATCTTCTGTCCATGACTTGTGCAGTTTCATCCGTACATAAGGTTCAAATGCATCAACATTTATTTCAACCGCATGTCCGGTATCACCACCCCATGTTTCACCGTTATACATACAAGATGTATTTGGTGGATCATCTGGGAAAGTACCTTCAACTTTTGGATCACAGTTAACATCGACTCTTAACTGCTCCCAACTTTCATTGCCCCAATTAATAAAAAATGCATTTACAATCACATCTTTGCCATCCATTGTAACTCGGCGCAGCGGTGAATAGGTATTATCAGCACTTTGGGCTGGAATATTGGCATCATTTTGGTCGACAAAATTAGCATTTATTCGCGTAAGTGGATTAGGTAAATCACCAAAGAAAGTAAAGGTATCCGTCGCTGCATCATAGCTTGCTTCTGACGTTGCGGCTTCTGGTACTCCAACTAAGCCACCCGCCCAGATAATTCCATATTCTTCAGCCAAGTCTTTGTCAGTAATATCATGTAAAACAAAGAATACATCACGTTTGACACCATCAGCATCAATATTAATACCGCGGCGTAAAGGTATTTTGCCAACGGCCCTTTCATCTTCAGTAGGATTCAAGGCATCGCCTATTTCCATGTTTAACAAGTCAACTTCTTCAATTTCCATGCCTTTAAGCCAAATCTCCAACGCCTGATCATCTAGGTCGGGTCCATATTGGCCGATAGTATCGCCGGTGCGAAAAGTTGGCAGCGCATGTGTATCTACATAACTAACACCATCCCACGATGGAATGGGTGATGGCATAACTAAAGTTTGTCCTGGATTTTCAATATCCCAGCGCAATAACATTGCATGATCTTCATGCTGAGTATTATGGCAATGTTCCATAAAGGTACCGGCAAACTCTCGGAAACGTAAAGCGATTTCTACCATATTTCCACTATCGGGCTGTGGTCCTAAACGGTACACGTCTTTACGAGCATATTTTTCCCAAGGTGGTGGCTCTTTACCATCACGACGCAGAATAATTCCCTCTTCAAAATGGATATGAATGGGATGACTCCAGGTACCACTGTTAAGCAAACGCCATACTTCCAAGCCACCTGAATTCTTTTCAGGTGCGGCTGATAAACGCCTTGGATCCATGTTGTAGCCTTTACCACCATCAGTTTCAATAACCCAAGGGTTCTCGTCGGTAGCCTGACGCTCAAATTCAAAAGTACGGTGCAATGCTGTGCCTAATTCGTCTTCCGTAGGACGGCGAAGTGGGATCATTTGTTTTTTTCCTTCGACATAGTCAACAGGATCGAGACTCTTGTCTTGACCTGTATACTTAACTACGCGAAATTCCAAGAAACGACCAACAACAGGATCAGCACTCCAACGATCGGCAATGCCGTCGGCATCGTCATGGATCAACCGCGGGTCATAGTCACCACTTGTGATGTCGCTAAGTGGTATAATAGTGTCGGTACCCTCACCATTTTTATGCTGAAGCATATTAACGAGGTGTAGTTTGTCACCAGCTTTAAACTTACTGAAATCGACGACGATATCATAACGCTCTGCAACACCAAGGGTCGGCATTTCACCATTTTCCATTAATACTGAATGCTCCATAATGTTGCCATCATTAGCAACCATGTGGAATTCAGCAGCAACACCCGCTTCATTGACTAAGGCAAGTTTAAAGTAACGAGAAACAGAGCCGTTTAGTATTCTAAAACGATAACGACGAGCGCGCACTTCCATATACGGTTTGTATAACCAGTTTACGGTCATAACATCGCCGATGAAGCCTCTTTGATTAAAAGGGTTAAACCAAAGTTGCCCCGTTTCATCCCAGGCTTTTTCTGCCAAGAGGATATTGACATCATAGTCACGATTACCCCAATCTAATGCAGAGCCTGAAGGTAGGCGAAGGTTTACACCGTCATCAA
The DNA here is from genome assembly GCF_014077085.1 of Colwellia sp. MB02u-9. NCBI lineage: Bacteria > Pseudomonadati > Pseudomonadota > Gammaproteobacteria > Alteromonadales > Colwelliaceae > Colwellia > Colwellia sp. MB02u-9. The sequence continues at coordinate 201,702 of NZ_JACGVF010000070.1, read as the reverse complement.
TTGATTCATTACCACGGTCAAGCGCACTGTAGTAATTCATCATGGCGACGTTGCCTTTATAGACATTTTGCGCGGTAAAGTCGAGCATATGATCGTGAAACCAGTGAGTACTCATAGTTTCACGCCAATCACCAGCCAATTTGGTGATGCCACCTTTTCCATCAGGAGAGCCTGCACGCGGATCTTTGGCATCTACATTAATGCTGTCATGCCCTGCAAGCGTTATTGGCCATCTATAATCGTAAAACTGCCCAGGAAAGAAGAAAGCGTTAGCGAAGCCATCACTTTCAGCAGGGTTATGACCATTGTGCTCATGAGTGGTAAGTGTGTGTAAACCGAATCCCCGATTTGCAGAAACATCAACGGGGAGAGCATTATGGTGACGCATGAGAACTGGCTCACCATAACGAGCTTTTAGTAATTTTGGAGGGAAAGTACCATCAAAGGTCCACAGCGATTCCTGTTCTTGAACGGGGAAGTAAGGATGAAGTCTTACTTGTAAACCCTTTGTTGTGCCTGAAAAACCTTCTTCTCCGGTCGTATTGTGATACAAACCACCAGGGGAAAACTCACCAACACTATAAGTATGTGTTTGCTTATTATCACGTAAACCTTGATTAGTACGGGCACCCGTTTGGGCTGTACTAAAATAGGCTTTGGGAGCAAATTCGTCCCAACGCTGATGCGCCCAGCCTTCGCCAGGAGGGCGTCCTTCGATTGGCGGGGTATCTAAATTACGGCCAAGAAATGACTCTATTAATTCTTGCCATGGATTGCTCTCAACCGTATTTGCCCAACGTGTTGGAGCAGGATAAATATCTTGTTTTAGAAACATATCTAAAGCAGCAGATTCAGGCATACTTGCTGCATCTGCTGGAACCGGTAGAGATAACGCGGTTTCTGGATCAACGTTTGCTTCAGCCAGTGATGAGGTACCAAATTCCTCAAACCTTACAAACTGTTGAGTAAAAGGTTGGGCTCCAAATAATGGACTAGGAGCACCATTAGAGGGTACATCGAAACGTTTATTGTCAGCTTGATCTTCTTCAGCACGAACGTTATTTACAGTGACGTCTGTTTTTCCCTCTGTAGCGCCGCCTTCAAAAGCGTGTTCCATTGCTGGAACAATATCCTTACTCAGCCCATCCATTCTCACTTCTCTCAAGCCAGACTCATCGACTGCGTCTTCAGGTGTTGGTGCGGGTGTTGGTGCGGGTGTTGGTGTGGGCTGTGTGTCATCATCGTTTCCGCAACCTGATAGCACAATAATTAACGAACACAATATGCAATATTGTATCGCAACCTTTACTACATTTCGGAGATTACTACTCATATTATATCTCTCTACTTCAATGCTTATGATTTTAGTTTATGTTATTAACAGCTATTACTCATACCAAAATAAATTCCATTTTAAGTTGTCATTCCGCTCAAGGTACGTCGACCTTACGGTCACTGAGAGCTACCTGTTATTCATTTACATTCCACCACTCTAGACAGTTGTTGCATAACGCAATTGTCTAGCCATAGACAGAGGATTAATAATACAGAAAATATAGTTCAATAAGATTTTGTACTACATAATCAAAATTGAGGATCTTCGCAGATTTAACTGCCGATTATGCGGGGGGTCATTCACTGACAACCTATCTAGTTATATTTCCTAAAACTTTCCACACCATGGCTACGAGTAGTTAAGATACTACAGTTCAATTTCTGAATTGCTAAGTTAGATACTAGGTATCCACAAAGCTAATTAAGTATAAGCATTTTTTTATTTTTTGTCACTCAATAATTGCACGTTAAATATACGTTAAATGCATGTTAAATATGCGCTTTTTACTGATTATTTAAACAAGAATTTTTACTGAACGGTATAAAATGTCGCCTCTCAGTAGCTGATGACAGTTTATTTTTTCACCTAAGCGCCTGTATTAATAAAAATAAAATCATCCCCCGCCTATTAGAATTAGCAGTAACAGAAGATGTTTTAGTTGATGATTATTCAGTGGCCGAGAAGTTATTGAGTCATGTGAGAGCGATTGGCATGAGTGTCTCTGTTGATAGCTTTGCTACTGGCTATAGTTCGCTGTCGTACTTAAAAAATTGCCTTCAGATTATTTAAGTACGACCGTTCATTTATTAAAGGAATTGCTACTGATGATAATCATAATGATAATAGGTGAGATTACTTCAATAGTGCACAACTTAAATTTATGTGTCACGGCAGAAGGCCCAAAAATCCAAGAGCAATTGAGTTTTCTGGTAGAAAATGCATGTAATTCGGTACAAGGTTACATGTTTAGCCAAATGATTAATTTAAATCACTTCAGCAAGCGGTTAAATAAACAAAGGTAATAAAAAGGTGAGTTTATCCCGATAACTAAACTAAAGCTTAGTTATCGGGATAATATTAAGCTGACTATTTTCTCGCGACTAAATGTACTGTACTGGTGGCGCGCTCAAGAAAGGCACCTTCACAGTACGCGAAATAATAAAGCCAAAGTTTTTTAAACTCTTCATCATAGCCAAAAGGTTTGAGCTCAGGCCAAGAGTTTAAAAAGGCTTCACGCCAATGGGCTAGGGTTTTTGCATAATCTAAGCCTATGTCACTAATCGATTCAGTCACTAAATCGGTATATTCAGTCAAGTGCCCGGTAAGTACAGTAATAGAAGGTAAAAAGCCACCAGGGAAAATATAGTGCTGAATAAAGTCAACATTCTGTTTGTAATAATCGAAACGCTGATCGGCAATGGTAATTGACTGTATCAACAATTTACCACCTGGTTTTAATCTGGCATTACACTGCTTAAAAAAGCTGGGTAAATATTCAAAACCAACCGCTTCTATCATTTCGATTGAAACTAACTTGTCATATTCACCGGTTAAGTCGCGATAATCTTCTTTTAACAAGGTTATTTTGTCTGCTAGCCCTAACTGCTCAATGCGCTCTTTGGCGTATGCATGCTGCGCATCAGAAATTGTTGTCGTGGTAACCTTGCAACCATATTGCTGTGCGGCATAAATAGCTAAACCACCCCAACCTGTTCCTATTTCTAATAAATGGTCATCCGCTGTTAGCTCTAAGCGTTGACAAATAGTCGACATTTTATGCAGTTGTGCTTGCGCCAAACTCGCTTGTAGATCTGGATAAATAGCTGATGAATACATCATTTCAGGATCAAGAAAACGTGAATAAAGTTCGTTACCTAAATCATAATGAGCCAAAATATTCTTTTTTGAACCTGACTGACTGTTGCCATTACGACGGTGGAACAAGGTATGTTTAATCTTTGATAGCCAAGGTCTTTGCTTTTCAAGTGCATCAGTTTCTTGCTGGGCACGAGCAAATATACGCACGACTGTGGTTAAATTTGGACTACTCCATTTTCCAGCAATATAAGCTTCTGCTACGCCAATAGAGCCACCTTTAACAAAATCACGGTACGCACTATGGTCATGTATATTCATTCGACCCATTAAGGCGTTACTTGGAACAACCTCGGGAAAAAGAAAATGCTCACCATTGTCGACTAATTCAATTTGGTCAACTTTTAGTTTTGCAAAAACCGACAACACTAAACTACGACAGCGTTTATCTAACCAGTTTGCTGGCTTTTTAATTTTCAGTCCTGACACTTGTTCCACCACTAAACTCCTGCTTTAAGTTTTTTTGGTTTACCTTTTCGGCTTACCTTGTTGATAACCAATAAAGGGTATACGTTTCCAGAAGAGCTTCATGGCTTGCCAATATATGCCCAACACTATTTTTAAGGTCATCACGGGCATATTAAACCAGAGTTGCCATAAAGACGCCCTCGAAAAAGGCGCTTTGGTTAATTTCATGGTTACATCAAATATTTTTTCGCCCGTGCTTACCTCACTGCCATTATCATTAACAGTGTTACGGTGATTCTCTATATGAACTAATAATGTTGAGCTATCGGCCATTGGCGGCTTAATCAGCCATTTATAGCACATATTTAAATCCATAAAAGGCGATACTTGGAAGTTTTTATCCGTTACATGTGGCGCTAAATCTGGGTCATTAATATCACCACTTGCTAGCGGCACTAAATAATAATGCCGTTCATTCCATGGCGTATTACTGACTTCGACCAACACTTGCGTACAAACTTCATCAGCGTTATAACAAAAATAAAAGTTTGCTGGACTAAAATATAGCCCTAAACACCTAACCTGAACTAACATGGTGATGCGACTTATGTCTGCAACACCAGATTCTTCACCACAAGATAAGTCTTCTACCTTGCACTTTATACGTTGCTTGAGGCATTCTGGTTCACCTCTAAGGTAATCATTTTCTTTAAAGCGTAAAAAATTAAACCAAGAAAAGCCAAAAATACCTTTTGGACTTTGCTTAGCTTGCATCTCATCAACATCTAACGCCAACATATATAACTGGTAACTAAAGCTGTGCGACTTTGGCGTAAATCGTCGATGAGTGATCTGGCCACAATAAATATGACTATGCGCTGAAGGCTCAACCATCATCTTGATTCAATGATTTTTTTTGCAAATGACAACCAAATCGCTGCGCAACATCTACCGCACTCCTAACCCCGTCTTCATGAAAGCCGCTATACCAATAGGCACCAGCAAAATGAGTGTTTTGCTTACCACATATTGCTGAGCGTTGCTCTTGTGCATTAATAGAACTGGTTGAGAACACCGGATGATGATAAGTAAATTCGCGTAAAATTTTACTTGGATCAATATCTTCACGCTGATTTAAGGTGACGCAAAACGTGTGTTTGGCGTTCAAGCCCTGCAAAATATTCATATTGTAAGTAACACTAGCGGGTTTAGTTCTGTTAGCACTCAATTGATAGTTCCAACTCGCCCAAGCTTTTTTTCTTTTTGGTAATAAATTAATATCGGTATGTAACACCACTGAGTTAGCGCTATAGGGTATAGCAGCTAGTATTTTTTGCTCTTGCTCACTAGCATCAGCCAGTAACGCCAAAGCTTGATCTGAATGACAGGCTAAAACCACTTCATCGAAGGTTTGACTTTCACCATTGGCAAAATGTAACTGCACTGCGTTGTTTTCCCGAGTCACCGCGGTAATATCGGCATTAAGGTGAATATTATCCGCAAAGGGCTTACAAAGCGGCGCTAAGTAACTTCTTGAACCTTTGGGCACTACATACCACTGTGGACGATCAGCGATATTCAATAAACCATGATTATGAAAAAACTTAACAAAAAAATGAAATTGCAAAACTTGCATCTGCGCCAAAGAGCTAGACCAAATAGCCGCCCCCATAGGTAATACATAATGCTCAGCGAAATAGTCACTGAATTTATTTGCTTGTAAAAACTCACCTAAGGTTAGGCTGTCCTGATAGTTTTTCGCTTGGTAACTTTGCTTACACAGCTTATTAAATCGGAGAATTTCTTTAACCAACCACCAAAACTTAGGGTTGAATATATTACGGCGTTGAGCAAACAAGGTATCGAGATTATGGCCATTGTATTCCATGCCTGTCGCTGAGTTATGCACTGAGAAACTCATTTCTGTTTCTTGCTTTCCAACACCAATTTCGTCCAGTAACGCTAAATAATTCGGGTAGGTTTTATTATTAAAGACAATAAACCCAGTATCAATGGCATAAGACTGACCTTCCAACTCAACATCAACTGTCGCAGTATGTCCGCCAATATGAGCAGACTTTTCAAAAACACTGACTTGATGCTTTTTCGATAATAAATAAGCTGTGGTTAAACCCGAGACACCGGCACCTATAATGGCGATACGTTTCATTTTTTGTCATTCCTTAACTCTTTCTCTTGCTTTAAGGCTTTTTCATTGCTTAAAGCTTTCTCATTTTTTAAAGCAATACTTTGCCAAATAAAATCTGGCAGCAGTGCGAATAATTTCATGGTCAAGGTTAACCTTTTAGGGAAATGCAGGTAGCTTTTCCGGGCACGCACGCCTTGGTAAATACGACTGGCCGCTTGCTCACTGGTCAATAAAAACGGCATAGCAAAGTCATTTTTATCGGTTAATGGCGTTTTAATAAATCCAGGATGAACTAAGGTAACTGCTATATTTTCTGCTTTTAAATCCAGCCGTAAGCTTTTGGCTAAATAATCAATTCCAGCTTTAGAAGCGCCATAAGCCTCTGCCCGTGGAAAGGGCAATAACGTTGCACTAGAACTGACAAATACGACTTGCCCACCCGCGTTAACTTTTGGCAAAAAGTACTCGAGCAAATAGCCCAGAGATTGCAGGTTTGTCGCTATAACGCTAGCAAACAATTCACCATCAAAGGCTTTAGCATTATCAATATAGCGACAATCTCCCGCATTAAGCATTAAAATATCAATGCGCTCTATAGCGCTAATTTTATTGGCTGCGGCACGGATCTGCTCTTTATCAGTGATATCAAAAGCAATAGGAACAACATTGGCATTATCAGTGGCTAATTGTTTAAGCTTTTCTTGATTACGGCCACAAGCAATAACTTGATAGTCATGGGCTAAATAGTGCTGTAACAATGACTCGCCTATGCCAGAAGTAGCGCCTGTGATCAAAATGGTAGGTTTTATATTCATGCGTTTGCAGCCCTATTTTTAAGCGAGCGAATAACCCGACCCAACAAGGGTAATTGCTCGTAAAGCATAGCACCTAAATCCAGGTAATCTCGATGATAAACAACCTTATCGCCAACGCCTTTAAGATGTGAACTACCTTGCACGGTGACAATGTTACCTGAATTTAAGCGCGGGTGTTGGTAACTCATTTGCCAGTAAATAGCCGCCTCTGAGTCGTGCGCTATGACATCTTCGATTGTAAACTCACAATAACTCAGCTTTTGATAAAGTTGCTTAAAGTATTTTTCTAACTGCTTAAAGCCGGTTAGTTGGTGCATCGGGTCAATAAATACAATGTCTTGGTGGTAAACGTCAGCTAGCAACTGCAAATTATCAGTTGAGAGCTTTTGGTAGGTATCAATAAATTTAGCTAACCACACTGCATCTTGGGGTTGAGCACTAAATTTAGCCGCTTGCGTAACATTTTTATTTGACATAAATACTCTTTATTTTATCGTCACATTAGTCCCTTATGCGAAAAATAATAGCTATTGGATTACTTAGGCTAAATTAATGCCTCAGCTTTATTTCAGCATAAGTAATCAGGCTAAAATTTCAACAACACATTTGTATTGCTCAAGACTGAACATTAATACCTAATGACGATCACACCCTATAAAACTCAAGAGCAGCTAACCTAGCTTGCTTGTGATCTACTATGGCTGGCCAATAAGATGATAACTTTTCTTTAGCCATGTATTGGTGTGGAAAATGGATCTCTTTATCAGGTAATTTCGCCAGCTCTGGCATATATTTACGAATAAAGGTGCCTTTTGGATCAAACCTTTCGCTTTGTCTAATCGGGTTAAATACACGAAAATAAGGCTGTGCATCACAACCGGTACTTGCCGCCCATTGCCAACCACCGTTATTAGATGCAAGATCACCATCAATAAGCTGCTGCATAAAGTATTTTTCTCCCCAGCGCCAATCAATAAGTAAATGCTTAGTCAAAAAGCTCGCTACCACCATACGCAGTCGATTATGCATCCAGCCTGTTTGATTAAGTTGCCTCATGGCAGCATCAACCAAAGGGTAGCCGGTTTTTCCTTGACACCATGCCTGGAATAACTCCGGGTCATTAGGCCAAATCATAGTGCGGTATTTAGGATTAAAGCATTGATGTTTTGATAAACTCTGTTGATGAAAAACTAAATTTCGATAAAACTCTCGCCATATTAGCTCATTTAGCCAAGTAAATTCCTCACTGTCTGACGCGACTAAAATATCAGGAAAACGTTGGATAAATAACAGCAGTAAATAGCGTGGACTAATAGCACCTATCGCTAAATAAGGTGATAAGCCCGAGGTTGCTTTAATGGCAGGAAAATCACGTTTTTGTCCGTAACCTGCCACTTTATATCGGTAAAAGTCAGGAATAACTTCTTGTTCAACTTGTTCAGCCAAAGGCCATGCCGCCGATTCATTAGAACAGTGTAAAGGCGTGTTTAATGTCAGCGCTGCTTGGCTGTTTGGCGTGGTTGAATCTTTAGGGCTAGGCTTACCAAGGTAAGGAAAACTATGCTGTTTTACATAAGTTAACCAAGCACGTTTAAACGGGGTAAACACCTTATACATTTCACCACTTTTATTTAGCACTTTACCTTTTTCAACGATAACATCACTTTCAAACATGCGTAGTGGAATACCTTGCTCAAGACAAGACTTATCACGTTGGTTTTCATTAACTTCTAACTCTTTATTAGCCACCACTTCGCTAACATTATGTTGCTGGCAATAATTTTTTAAAAATGAAACTTGCTCAGAAAAATCATCACAATGAACAACCTGCAAACTAACATTTAAAGCTAACAACTGCTCGGCGAGTGCATTGACATGACGTTTTATAAAATCAATTTTTATTGTTGACCAATCATGAGCTAACCACTGTTTTTCACTGACAAAAAATATCGCCTGAGCTGGGTCAGCACCCTTATGTTGTTCAAGAAAATAATCTAAGGCGGGATTATCGTGAATTCTTATATCGTTGCGAAACCAAAGTAACAAGGACGTTCCTTAATAATTAACTATGTTATACCAATCTCACTCATTATCTGATCATTTTTACTGGTTAAAATAACCCACTACGGCGTTATTTATTTAATAATTAGCACAACTAGTTATTAAATAAATGCCTTATATTTGGCCATTTTTCCTGCGTATAAAGTAAACCACCTAATTAATGAAACGGGTATTAATAACCGTATCTGAGTTTTAACGACTCAGGATAAGGATTCAAATATGACTGTTGAGCTAAATAAGAATTAGGGTGCGCTAATAAATAATGCTTAATCAAGGTCAGTGGCACAACTAATGGCATTAAGCCTGAACGGTAAGCATCAATTTGTTCGGATAACTCTTTGCGTTGCATTCTGTCCAAGTGTGTAGAAAAATAGCCTTGAATGTGCGATAGCGTATTAGCATGGTTTTTACGGGTTGCTTTTAGCGTTAATGCGGCCATTAAGCCAGAGATATATTGCTCAGCCATTTGCTCCAGGGCCATATCAGCACTGGCTAACAAACGCCCTAATTGCTTGCTCGCAACAAAGTCATGACTCATCAAGGTATATTTATATTGGGCATGAAAACTGGTCAATTTATGCTTAGTGATGCCAGATTCAACCAATGCTAACCAATGGCGATAAGCGAATACCCGTGCAACAAAGTTTTCTCTGATAATGGGATCATTCAAGCGACCATTTTCTTCGCAAGGTAGCAGCGGATTGGCTTTCATGATCTCTCGTGAAAAAACCCCAACACCTTGGACTTGTAGCTGATTGCCGGTAGGTGAATACACTTTAACGCGTTCCATGCCGCAAGTTGGACTTTTAGCACAAAACACATAACCACTGAGGTTTTTAGACAGGGAGGCTATTTTTTTACCGTAAGCTTTTATGGCGCTCGTTACATCGCCCGAGCCATCTGGACGCGACACTTTTATCATTTGATCATCTTTAATCAAACGTATAGTGGGCCTAGGTACGGGTAGGCCAACCGCCACTTCAGGGCAATAGGCTTTAAAAGTAACATGCTGACCAAGTTCTTTTATGCAAAAATTTGACGGTTTGTTACTGGCATCAAACCTAACTTTTTCACCTATTAAACATGCACTAATGCCAATAATAACATCTGCTTTTTCGAATTCTTTATACATAGCCAGCTCAATTAGTAAATGAAAGCACCAATAGGGTTCAGTAACTTATTTATACCTTGGGTAAAGTGCAGTGCATCATTAGCCACGGTATAACAAAGACAACCATCTTCAGTAGCTGGCTGATGCTGGTCGCGTTTATCAAGCATAATAAAATCGCCTGCCACATATTGACCTTTTGCATCAGCAAAGGTACCGGCTAATAATAGTGTGAGCTCAAAACCTTTATGGGTGTGTTCAGGTATCGAACCACCAGGCCCTATATGCAATAAATTAGTATGAATTTCACCTTCGCCTAAATTTAACCGTGCGCGTGATAATTTACCTATTTGTGCAGTTTTACCTAACTCAATATTGCGCAGGGCACTGGGTAAAGTGTACTGCATACCTTTAAAGTCAATTGAACGTTCATCATAGAAGGCTTTTGTTGGTGCAACGTCATCAGAAGCGGTAATCTGATTAATCATATCATCAAAGTCCATTTCGGCGATTTCCGTTAAGTTTTCCTCATCATTAACCATAAGTTTATGATGAAAACTCTGCTCAAAACTGGCCTCTGCAACTTGTTCTGTTAGTTGGCTTACTTTCTGTTGGCAAGAAGCACACATGTCAGTATGTATCGCTATACCGGCAGCAAGTGAAGCGGGTAAGTCACCATCCACAAAACCTTGTAACAACTCAAATTTAGGGTGGTGTTTAATCATTGTGGTCTCCTAGTTTTAACTTAAGTTTGCCAAGTGCAAGCCGAAGTCGTGATTTTATTGTGCCAAGTGGTAAATCAAGATGAACAGCAAGCTGCTCTTGTGACATTTCCATAAAATAGAAACCTTTCACTACCTGTTGTTGGTTTTCAGGCAGCGTGGCAATTATGCCTTGTAAATTTCGACTTTGAATATGGTCAGTAAACACCTCTTCTTCAGTGTTTGCCAATTCAGCAAGCGGCCATATGTCGTCACTGAGGTTGTCTTCTTTATTGGCTTTCATTTTACGTAATAGATCAAAGGTAACGTTACGCATGATAGTATAAACCCAAGTAGTAGCAGCCCCTTTACTGTCATCAAATAAGTGCGCCTTGCGCCAGACATTGCTCATAGTGTCTTGAACAACTTCTGCAGCGAGTGCTTCACTATTGATTTTACTTTGCGCAATACGCTGTATTTTGGGTGCAAAAAACCTGAACACTTGAGTAAATGCTTGTTTGTCTCTATCAATAGCGATTGATTTCAGCCATTGACAGAGTTCTGGATGATTGATTTTATTAGTCATGTTATTAGATGTAGCATTTGCCTTATGACTTGGCAACACTGAATGCACTGACAGCATAATTCTTACCCATTTTTTGACATATATTCTTCTATACGCAACAAAAATAGATCTAGATCACATTATTTTAGCTTTCTACTCAGATAAAATAATACGTTGTAACAGTTCTTTCGCTTGGCTATACGAATCTTTGTCGACAAACAAACTTTTTTCAGCAAGTTTAACCGGTATCAATTCTAACCAGCGCGCTACCACCCAATCGCCTTGATCAAAATGTTGCTTTGGATATAAGGCATTTAACTCAGCATTGTCGATAAACACTTTACTTAATGACTTAGCCAGTTTATCGGTGGTTTTATCTAGACTGATATCAGGCCAATGGATTTTAGCGGTGACATCGCCGTGATGCAGTTTATCGGTGTCTTGGGTAATCGCCTTGATATCGACTAAGCATTTACAGCGTACGTCAATCAATAATACCCCGTCTTCACCTTGGTCAAAGTTAATAATTTCGACCCAGCTGCCGACTGACATAGGTTCAGCTTTTTCATCTCTGTCATGCGAAAAAATAACAAAGCCTTGGTTTTTCATTGCTAGTGAGACCATTTTTAAATAACGCGCTTCAAAAATACGCAGTCGAGTTACCCCTCGAGGTAACAAAAATATTGGCAATGGGAAAATAGGCAAATTAATAGTTGGCATAGTTTACAATAACTAATCTTAATGGATTGATATTAGTTATACGTGTTGAAAGCAAAAGACGATCAAAGCAATGAGCAAAAAAAAGCCCCATCAAGAGTCAGATGAGGCAAAGAGTCAAACAGGGAATACAACGAGCAATAATCTTTAACAATATTGAAGAATTATACGTGGTAAAAACAAAAAACGATCACAGCAATCAGCAAAAAAAAAGCCCTAACAAGGGCAAAGGGTCAGACAGTAATTTGTTCAGATAGTCAATGCCAGCTAGAACGATGAATTCAAGGCCTTATTGACAGCTTTTTACCGGCAATTCTTTATCAAAAAATAAAGTAATTTCAGCCACAGTAACACCAAATTTCTTCATTTTTGTGCGGTTAAATACTCGGTACTCATCAATTCGATACATCCAATCGTCAAGTGACAATTGCACTTCTTCACCGTCTATTGGTACCAATAACTCATATTGCCATTGAAAGGCAAAACCCATTTGTTGACCGACAGCTTTGCCAACAACATCTCCAGCACTACCCAAGTATTTACCTTCCTTTAACTTTGTTAGCTGCCAGTTACGAAAAGTGACTTCACCATCAGCGAAGTAAAATACTTCTTTTAACACACCTTCGTCACCTTGCCATTGGCCATCAAGCTCAACACAAAAACGCCGAGTCACTTTACTGCTGTAATCTTGTACCATGCCCCAGGCTATCGACTTGCCAGAAAAATATTGCTGTATATCGAGTTGAGGAGCAGTAGCCTGATAATCTTCTAATTTTGTTGTACAGCTTGAAAGTACAAAGACTAAGCAAAAAAGTGCCGCCAATTTCGCATGTTTACTCATATATTATTCCCCAATAGCTGTTGTCGTAGTTTAGGCTCGCTGGTGTTTTCATCTAACCAAATACGAAGAAATGTTTTGGCAAAAGTTAAACTTTCAATTTCACCTATTTTTTGCCTATTCAAATAGAATACGCTTGTACCTTTTTGGCTTAACATCGACAAGCGATCTCCAGCATTAATATCTCGCCATATTTTTTCCAATAAAGGCAAAAAATCTAGATATTCATTTTCATTAAGCGATAAATGTTGCCATTGCGATACGGTGTTCTCTATTAATTCTTTTTTACTGATGTCGCGTAAGTAATGTATTTCAAACAAGGCATGCTGACATAGGTTACTAAAGGGTCGTTGGCCATCGGTAGTGAATAACGAGCTTTCATAAATATCCCAAAACAAAACTGAGAACTTGGCTTTACCCAACAAGGTAAAGTGCTGCTCGGTAGTCAACTTTGTTAAGTCGTTAGCGATAATAGACACTTGTTCAGAAGCTTGACACTTCATCAAACCTTCATCACTGACGACTGCCACTTCACTAGGGGTAACACTTTCAATCGGGTTATTCGCTAGCGCATTGAAAGAAAATAGCCCAATTAATAGTGTAAGCGTAGACATAAGATTGACATTAACCAACATAACTTTTTTCCTTTACCAGTAACCAACCACTTAGCGCAAACATAAATACCATGAACGGCCCCCACAAACAGGCCAGTAATAAATAACTAGACCCTACTGATAGCCCTAAATCAACCACGGCTAATTTTGCTCCGGCCAGATAACTTAGTGGTGCTGATATGGCGCCAACAACAAACTGCAGTAACTTAGAATTGGCTAGAAAAGCTAAACTATGGCGTATGGTACTAGCGAAAACAATCCACAAAGTAATAAGCCAAAAAGGAATACCCTCGGTACCTGGAAAAATAAAAACACCTGAATAAACTAAAGCAAGGTCTAAGCAAATACCAAGCGCTGCCACTGAGCAGATTAATAATATTTCGTTTGTAGTGCTCTTAAAATACCAAAGCTGTGCGCCAAACAAAATGGCTGCAATCGGAACAAATAAATCGCCAATAAAAACCAAGCCAAACCAAGCGACATTGAACGCGACTAAATTCCATAGTGGAGATTTAATTTTCATCACTTTATTCACCATAACTTTATTCTCATAACGTGCCTTTATGCAAACTTAGTCAATTGTACGTAATAAACTGTAAACAAGATTAGTCTGCTCAGATTTTTTATGATCTATATGATAAAAAATTTCGTATGCTGAACAATAAATATTGAAAAGAGCTTACTATGCAAATGCAACAAATCTTAGGTTATTTAGGATTAGCTCCCTTCGTCCTCGCACTGGTATTTGAAAAGTTCAGTCCTGCATTATTAAATATCGCCGCCGAGCAGGTATTTATATTTTACAGCGCCATCATCTTAAGCTTTATTGCTGGCACACTGTGGCGCAAGCACAATGATAAATTAAGTATTAAATTACAGCTCTGCAGTAACATATTCAGTTTACTTGCTTTTTTTGCCCTGCTATTGCCCAACTATCTAGCACTGGTAATATTGGCGGTGATTTACCCAGCGATTTTATGCTGTGAATACTACTTTGATACTGCTAAAAATGAACACAAGTCTTATTTACGCATGCGGCTGAAACTGACTACGCTAGTGGCAATAATGCATATCATCGCGCTTCTCTTGTGGTGTACTTAGCCGAGTCAGATATATAAATTCAGTTATAGGGCTCAGATGCATAGGATCAGAAATGAAAATAAAACTTAATGCCGCTATAAAATACTAAAGCTAGCAATAGACTTGAGTTTAAATGGTGAAGGCGACGTACTGTCGTTGATTAGCTATGTTTGTAGTGTAATCACTCGCTTAATCAGATGAGTAACTCATCTGGTTAATTTAATATTTTTTTTGGTTTTAAACTCTGACTTAATATAGGCAAAAGCAAAAATAAAGCTTCAACTCATCTGTCTGCCAAGACTTACTGCCAGCCAAAGCGCCAGAGCGTAGGCTGTTTTAAATCTCGCCAGTTTATTGAGTATTCATTATGATTAATAACCGCGGTGATAAGACACTCAATAACATTTTTCTGCTCATCAAATTCTACCTCAGTGATAACAAAATGCTTTTCTCGGTTTTCAACACTCACCTTGGTCCACTTACTATGCAGCAATACTTTTGGATTTACTCTGTTCATGCTTTTGCAAGCAATAGTTTATTTACCTTAGATAAGAACACATCTAAAGTTTCTTGCTGCTCGAAATCAAAAGTATAACGACCATGAAACAACAAGGTTAAGGTTAAGTCTTTATAGCCTAAAAAACAGGTATAACCATCGAAGTCATGCCAAGCGGTTATACCTTGATACTCATAGTTACCCTCAGTTTTGCTACCTTGGGTGGTGACTAAATTAAACACCTGTAATAAATCACTTAAGGCGACAGTATTATTTTTCATCATTAGCACAAGATCCTCTGACGGTAACGGCTTTTCTTTGATTGGCCACACATTTCATCAAAAGCACTGTCTATCTCAAGCAGTGCAGAAAATATATTGTTGCCTCTTAAATACGCTTTTGCTTCGACGATAGAATTAACAACTTCTACCGAGTCTTCTCCTAATCCAACAAAGTTATCACTTGAGTCGATAACCCCTACTAAATAATGGGTAGCACCTGCAACAGCGATAATAATGGGCTCTGAAGAAGGTACTGAACTTGATTGTATCATAAACCTCCATTGGTCTATTTCTCGTATTAATCGTATACCTTTATTAACAAGATATACGAGTTAAATAGACATAAAGTTCAATATGATTGACCTTATATAACCGTTCCACTTCAAAATGCCCCTTTCTCGGCTTGCCAACAGGGAGCTAAACTAGAAGTGAAAGGCTATACACTAGAAATACTGATTATTGATAAGCGCCTTGAGCATAGGTTAATTCATAACTATGGCTATAAATTTCAAGGATATTACCAAAAGGGTCTTCCATATAAATCATACGGTAAGGTTTTTCACCTGGGTAATAGTAACGTGGCTCTGCCATACGTTTTTTACCACCGGCAGCGACTATTTTCTCAACTAACTCTTCAAGATTTGGATCTTGCACGCAAAAGTGAAAGATACCCGTTTTCCAATATTCAAAGTTATTTTCTGGATTTTGCTGATTTTTAAATTCAAATAACTCCACGCCAATACGATCGCCAGTCGACATATGGGCAATTTTGAATTTATCCCAATTAGCACCAAAAACATCAGTGCACATTACGCCAATGGCGCTGTCGTCTTCAATGACTTCTGTCGGCGCCATAATTAAATACCAACCTAAAACCTCAGTATAAAACTTAACCGCTTTTTCTACGCTCGGTACTGAAATACCAATATGTGAAAATGTTCTTGGATATGCTTTGCTCATGTTAATAACCTCTTTTAATAACTTTTTTTAATAACTTTTTTTAATGTCATGGACAAAGTATAGACAATGTTATAAATTATAAAAAATTATCATTAGTTATCAATTTAAGTACGTTTTGTTATGATAAATCTTGTTTGGTTAAAAACTTTTTGCACACTGGTTGATGTTGGCCACTTCACTAAAACTGCTGACCAGCTTTTTATGACCCAGTCTGGGGTTAGTCAACAAGTAAAAAAGCTAGAACAGCAGCTAAACACCTTGTTACTGATGCGCGAAGGCAAGTCTTTTTCGCTTACCGACGCCGGCATAAAATTGCATCAACAAGGACAAAGCTTATTGCAAAGTTCAGCAGAGTTAGAAAAAGCAATCCAACAAGATGATCCTTACATAGGTACAGTAAAAATTGCCTCGCCGGGCAGTATTGGCTTAAAGCTCTATCCTTATATGCTCGATATTCAACAACAGCATAGGCAATTAGCCATCGACTACAAATTTGCGCCGAATAAAAATATTGAGCAAGACTTAACTGAGCGTAAAATCGATATTGGCTTGGTCACTGAGCTAAGTAAGGCGGCCACTATTATTAGCCAAAAAGTTGCGGTTGAGCCACTAGTGCTAGTCACCGCAAATACGGTAAGTACCATCACTTGGCAAACACTAACCACATTAGGCTTTATCGACCATCCTGACGGTGAGCACCATGCACAAGCGCTGCTCAGTAAAAACTATGCTCAATTTGAACACATTAGCCAATTTGAGCACCAAGGGTTTTCCAATCAAATTAACTTAATTCTTGAACCGGTTAGCCGCGGACTTGGTTTTACCGTTTTACCCTTATATGCTGTAAAAGCCTTTAGTAAACCAGAAAAAATAAGGGTGCATTTATTAGCACATTCGGTGAATGAAACCCTGTATTTATGTCAGAACCGACACTCACTTGAAAACAACCGCAGCAAATATATCAAAAGCGCCATTATTGACTTTATCGCTTAGTTATCTTAGTTATTGAAACAAAGCCGCTATCAGTGATGCAGTACTAACTAATGAAATGCTAACTAATGAAATGCTAACTGATAAAATTAGGCCAGTGAACCGGGTCATATTTAAAACCGCGCTTAACGAATATACTCGCTAGCCGCAATGGTTAAGCACAGTAGCTAATTGCACCAAAATAAAGCAAATTGTTCATTTACTGCCCTTTACGCCGTGTTGTCATTTTTTAACATTCCGCACCAAAAATAAAATAATCATTATTTTACAATAGATTACAGCCTAAACTGAGTGACTAAATTAATGGCATAAGAGTTGTAAGTATAATTATATTACTATTTAGCTAAAGTAAAAATTATGCTCTCAAATTTTATTAAACACCACAAACTGCCAGAAAATTTTAAACTAACAGCACAAGAGCACTACCAACCGCTCGCCGAGCAAATATTCAGTCAGTTTACGAAAAATAATGGCGCTTATTTTGTTGGTATTAATGGCTGTCAAGGCAGCGGTAAATCAACTCTGACTGATTTTATTGCTGAATATTTGGCCACCACCTATCAATTAACCATTGTAGTGATGTCGTTAGATGACTTCTATTTCACCGGTGAAAAACGCCAGCAGCTTGCTGATGACATTCACCCGTTATTAGCAACTCGTGGTGTGCCTGGCACGCACGACATGACAATGCTAGCAAGTACCTTAACAAAGTTAAAAGCCCAGCAAACAGGCTTTGCTATCCCAAGGTTTAATAAAGCCACTGACGAACCATATCCTGAAGAACAGTGGCCGATAGTTAACAAGCCGGCAGACATTATTTTATTAGAAGGCTGGTGTTGGGGCGTAAAGCCACAAACTGACGAGCAATTAAAAGCCCCGGTTAATGAACTTGAACTCAAGCATGACAGCAAGGGTGAATGGCGCCATTATGTTAATCAACAACTTAAAAATAACTATCAACCTTTATATAAAACAATGAATTTCTGGTTAGCACTGCAAGCACCGTCATTCGACTGTGTTTACCAATGGCGCTTAGAGCAAGAGCAAAAATTGCAAGACAAGAATATGGGTTTACCGAATTCAAAAATAATGAAATCTGCTGGTATCTTAAATTTCACACAATATTTTCAACGATTGAGTGTGCAAGCATGCCTGAGCATTTCACAGTCTGCTGATGCTATTTTTTACTTAGATTATGCGAGAAACATTTCAAAAACGCCCTTTATGGAAGATCTATGAGTGCGACAAAAACCATTATTTTCAGTGACCTCGACGGCACGCTGCTTGACCATTATAGCTATCAGTCAACGCCGGCACGTAAAACACTGCAACAGTTAAGCAAAGCCAAGATTCCGGTGATCTTAAATAGCAGTAAAACACTGGCTGAATTAGACATTATTCGCGCTGAACTTAAGCTTGATACGCCCTTTATTATCGAAAATGGCGCTGCCGTTTACATCCCTATTAATACCTTCATTACCCAACCGGCAGAGACTGAACTCATCGGTAACTATTGGGTAAAATCATTCTGTTTACCAAGACAATATTGGCTAAAGTTACTGAACGAGCACAGTGAAAAATTTCAGCCATATTTCCACGGTTTTTCAACCCTGTCAGCCGCCGCCGTGGGCAAAATAACGGGCTTAGATTTAGCGCAAGCTGGGCGGGCAAAACAGCGACACTATAGTGAGCCGGTGCAATGGATAGGTGATAACAGCACAAAAAAAGCCTTTATCGAACATTTAGTGGCATTAGGCGCCAGCGTTGTCCAAGGAGGACGCTTTATTCACGTCGGTGGTTACTGTGATAAAGGCCAAGCGCTTATTTGGTTAACCCAACAATATCGCGAATATTTTAGCCGCCACACGGTTTACACCATTGCCCTAGGCGACGGTGAAAATGACACGCCCATGTTAGAAGCCGCAGATATTGCCGTGCAAATACGCTCACCGGTGCACGATTTTCCGTCGCTGTATCGACAATACAAAACCAGTCAAAGCCAATTATATGGCCCCGAAGGCTGGGCCGAAGCGATTCAACAACTCTTAGCAAAACAACTAGGTTCACAAGCAACTTAATCTGAGGTAAATCATGGCTGACTTCTATCAAAATGGTACGGTGACAACATTACATAACTTGGCCCAGCGCGAGCCAGAAAATATGGCTGCTGAGTTACTAGCGTTTTCAAAAAAACGTTCATTAGGGCTCATTTTACCCTCGCTGTTTTCCGAGTTAGAGGGTAAAGCTTTACCCGATATTATTCATAAAATAAAACAGGTAAAGTATCTATCTGAAATTGTTATCGGCTTAGACCGAGCCGATTTAGCGCAATACCAACACGCGTTGTCATTTTTTTCTCAACTACCTCAACACCATAGGGTGTTATGGAATGATGGCCCCAGACTACAAGCAATAGATGCAAAATTACAGGCCTTAGGTTTAGCACCAAAAGAGCTCGGCAAAGGCCGCAATGTTTGGTATTGCATGGGCTATATTTTATCCTCAGGTAAAGCCGAGTCCATCGCCCTGCATGACTGTGACATTCTCACTTATGAAACAGAGTTACTCGACCGACTGCTGTATCCCGTGGCCAACCCATTATTTAACTATGAATTTGCCAAAGGGTTTTATGCCCGTGTTGCGGACGGAAAAATAAATGGCCGGGTTTCTCGCTTGTTGGTCACCCCTTTGATCAAAGCGCTGAAAAAAACGGTTGGCCATTGCGACTACCTCGAATATATGGACAGTTTTTTGTATCCCCT
This sequence comes from Colwellia sp. MB02u-9, assembly GCF_014077085.1. Classification (NCBI taxonomy): domain Bacteria; kingdom Pseudomonadati; phylum Pseudomonadota; class Gammaproteobacteria; order Alteromonadales; family Colwelliaceae; genus Colwellia; species Colwellia sp. MB02u-9. The sequence goes on along the minus strand of NZ_JACGVF010000070.1, from coordinate 181,946 downwards.
AGCGGGTGAATTCTCTTTTCGACGCGATGTATTAAATGACATTCGTATTCCAAGTGATTGGGGTTTAGAGATTGGCGTATTATCTGAAATGTATCGCAACTATTCACCAAACCGCTTATGCCAAGTGGATATTGCCGCCACTTATGATCATAAGCATCAAGACTTATCGTTAGATAATACCGCGGGTGGCCTATCAAAAATGTCGATTGATATCAGCAAAGCTTTCATTCGTAAACTTGCCACTCAAGGTGAAACCTTCAGCGCTGAAAAGTTTAGAACCTTAAAAGCAACTTACTATCGCATTGCTTTAGATTATGTTGAAACCTATCGCAATGACGCCATGATGAATGGATTGGAACTTGACATTCATAATGAAGAAAAAGCAGTAGAAATGTTCGCGCAAAATATTTTAACTGCAGGCAACACTTTCTTAGAAAACCCAATGGAAACGCCTTTTATTCCCTCTTGGAACCGTGTGGTGAGTGCTATTCCCGATATTTTATCTCAATTAAAAACCGCCGTAGAGTTAGACAACGAAGAGTTTAATCAAACATAAAGGAAGATGTCGCCGATGCCCGCACAAATTGAACCGTTAAAAAACAAGTTAATTCAACAGCTTTCAACTATTTATCACGAGGTAGCACTTGAGCAAGCAACGGATGATATTGCCGATGCGCTGATTGATATTATGCGCTTACCAAGCGAAGTACTGGCGCCAACACCTTTTAGCAATCATTGGTCAGAAGCAGACATTGTCTTAATTACCTATGGTGATAGCATCATAAAAACAGCTCAGCCACCGTTACACACTTTAAAAGTATTTTTAGATAATCATCTAAAAAACACCATCAACAGTGTACATATATTGCCATTTTTTCCGTATAGCTCTGACGATGGTTTTTCGGTTATTGACTACTCCTCGGTTAATGAGGCACTGGGAACATGGCAAGATATCACTGAAATAAGTCAAGCTTATCAACTGATGTCAGATCTGGTGATTAATCATTGCTCAAGCCGCAGTGCTTGGTTTGATAACTTCATCAAAGGCGAAGGAACCGGGCATGATTTTTTCTTTACCGCGCAGTTAGACGATGATTTGTCTGCTGTGGTACGGCCACGGACATCACCCTTACTAAAAGAAGTGATCACCGGCAAAGGACAAAAATTTGTCTGGTGTACTTTTAGTCACGACCAAGTCGATTTTGACTTTCGTAACCCCGAAGTATTAAAAGCATTTGCTGCAATTATTCGACAATATCTTGATAGCGGGGTGAAAATATTTAGGTTTGATGCCATTGCCTTTATCTGGAAAATTGTTGGCCGCGATAGTATCAACCTACCTCAAACTCATGAAATTGTGCGCTTATTACGCACCTTAATTGAATCTGCAGACCCGCAAGCGATTATCATTACTGAAACCAATATTCCTAACACCCAAAACCTTACCTACTTTGGTAACGCTAATGAAGCACACGGTATCTATAACTTTTCATTGCCACCCTTACTCATAAACACTTTACTGACCGGTAATTGTTTATATTTAAAACGCTGGCTAATGAGCATGCCACCTTCACAAGACGGTACCCTGTATTTCAACTTTATTGCCTCACATGACGGCATTGGTCTGCGTCCAGCAGAAGGATTATTAAGTGACACTGAGCTTGATAGTTTAATTCATACTATTGAGAGCTTTGGCGGTAAAATTTCATGGCGAACCTCAAACACTGGCGAGCAAAAAGCTTATGAAATGAATATTGCCCTTTATGATGCGCTACAAGGTACGGTTGCAGGTAAAGACCACTGGAACTTTGAACGTTTTATTTGTGCACATGCCGTCATGTTTGCCCTTGAAGGTATACCCGGGATTTATATTCACAGCATGCTAGGAACACAAAACGACTATAAAAAATTGGCCAACACGCATAATAGCCGCTCAATCAATCGCCATTGTTGGCATGAAGAGGCACTAGAGGCCGCATTGGCTGATAGTAGTTTGCATCACGCAAAAGTGCTTTCAAGCTTAAAAACATTGTTAAAAATTCGTATTAAACAACCCGCATTTCATCCCAACGCCACCCAATTTACTTTACATTTAGGCTTACAATTATTTGGTTTTTGGCGACAAAGCCAAAACAGAAAACAAAGTATATTTTGTGTCAGTAACGTCTCAGACCAAGCTATCGCCTTGCCGCTAAGCGAACTTAATTTGATCGTTACCCAAGCTTGGGTAGAATTAATCACGGGGGAAAATATTACCGAGTTAAGCCAGGAAATAATATTATCTCCTTATCAAACCGTATGGATAGCTAACAAAGCAGAGCGTATATAACGCGCCATTTTTGCCAGCAGGTATGGCTCTGTTTTATGATGGTTATTTGCTGTGGCGGTGTGCTATAGCGCGATACTGTTAATAGCTTTTTTACAGGCAAATAAAGCTTATAACCACAAATAAACCTAGCTATTAACCAACAAAAATCGATAAGTTTAAGTACGTTAAGTGATCGCAAACCCAACTAATTACGTATACTGGCTATACAAGTCAACTTATGTGACAGCACTTAAATGCAATATATTATCAATCACCACGAACTGGTTAATATGGAACCTCGCTATAGAGCTCAGGTTATCAACAGCTTATCTGGTTTTAAAAGTGCTAATCTTATTGGCACTCGCGACGAGCAAAATATCAATAACTTGGCTATGTTTAGCTCGGTATTTCACCTGGGTGCTTCACCGGCTTTAGTGGGTTTTATTTCACGCCCCGACAGTGTTGACCGACACACGTTACGCAATATTCAGCAAACCAAACAATTTACGATTAACCAAGTCAATGAAAGCTTTTGGCAAGCAGCTCATCAAACCTCTGCGCGCTACGGCAATGATCAGTGTGAATTTCAACAAACTGGATTAACACCAAATTTTATCGACGGTGTTAATGCGCCCTTTGTGCAAGAAAGTCGACTTAAATATGCTTTAACGCTAAAAGAAATAGTACCGATAGAACTTAATAATACCGTATTAGTGATTGGCGAAATAACTGATATTCTCTGTGAACAAGCCGCGATTAAAAACGACGGTTACATTGATATCGAGTCATTAAATACCGTCATGGTTTCTGGCCTCGACAGTTATCACACCAGTAAACGATTATCGCGTGTAAGTTATGCAAAGCCTGACGAGTCGCAACAAAAACTTTCAGTCGATGGCCAAGCAGAAAAGTAATCGAGCTAAGCATTAATCTGACGTTAAGCGCATTAAGAGTAAGTTAAAAATCATCTCGCTATACCCGCTTAATTTTTTTAAGATTTTTCCAAGGCTTAACTGCCATATATAGTAAATTTTAGGGCTAAATTAATGCTAACAATATTTTATGATGGTAACTGCCCATTATGTGCCACAGAAATGGCTCAACTAAAAAAACATGATCAAAACGATTTAATAACTTTGGTCGATATCCACCAAGACAATTTTGCTACGCTCCACCCTAGCGTCAGTTTTGATGGCGCAATGAAAATATTGCATGGCCATTACAACGGCCAAGTATTATTGGGCCTAGCCGTTACACACAGAGCATGGACTTTAGTTGGCAAAGGTTTTTGGGTTGCACCACTTAATTGGCCAGTCATTAAAACTGTCAGCCACTGGGTCTATTTAGGCTTAGCTAAATATCGTCATCCAATTTCAGCACTGCTCGCCAAATTGTTTAATATTAAAACCACTCACTGTAATTCAGGAACTTGTCATGATAACCGAACAAACACTGATCATCGGCGCAAATAGCGATATTGGCCAAGCCATTGCTGCGCAAATACAAGCTTCAGAAAACACTGGATTAATACTGATTAGTCGAGACCTAGCACAGCCTAATCCTGTTGCTAGTGACTTGATAGCCGCTAATGTGACAAAAATTAGTCTTAAAGACTATCAAGCAGAATCAATCGACCAAGCGATCGCAGAATTAGCCCAGCATAAAGATACGCCAATAACGCGAGTATTTGTCTGTAATGGCATACTGCATAATGATCATATTCGTCCAGAAAAACGTTTAGAAGACTTTGATGCACAAGCCTTTATTGAAATTATGACCGCAAATTCTCTCACGCCAATGTTGTGGATACAAAAATTAACCCCTTTATTGACCGGGAAGTCACCCTGCAAATTCGTGCTATTTAGTGCCCGAGTAGGCAGTATTAGTGAGAATCGTTTAGGGGGTTGGTATAGTTATCGGGCGTCGAAAGCGGCATTAAACATGATAGTTAAAACCGCATCAATAGAGTTAGCCCGTCGAGCAAAAAACATCAAGCTAATCGCTTTTCATCCGGGCACTACTGATACGCCATTATCAAAGCCGTTTCAAAAAAATGTTCCGGCTAATAAGCTTTTCACCCCAGAATTTGTCGCTAAACAGCTACTAGACATTGTTGAGAACACTGCGTTAGATCAAACAGCAAGCTATCTCGATTGGCAGGGAGAGTCTATCAATTGGTAGTCTTGAGTAAAGGCTATAACAATGCCTAGTCAATAGCATTATTGCTAGGCATTGTGCTTAATGAGATCAACACTCAACACTGCTACTACAAGACTTATAACAAGCTTTATTTTTAAAAATCAACAGGGAAACTTCATTAAGTCATTGATAAATAATTAATCAGTAATTGTTTATAGAGCAATTAGTTATCTTTTATTAATAGTTTATGTATAGTTTTATTTAATTGATTTTTTCAAAGCGCTCAAACTATGGTAGTTACACACCTAGCAGTTTAGCCAGAATACACTGTAAACTGAGCGTTAGCGGGTAAAGTTAAGTTTATTACTACCTAGTTAGCCCCTAGTGATAGAACAGAAAACAACCTATAGCCCAAAGCCATAAGCTAGTTTATTTAAAAGAAACGCTAGTAATAACTAAAGAGAATGGGCCAGCAACTTTGCTAGTCACTAAAAAACCCACTTCACGAATATTTTCAGATGTTAGTACCGGCGCATTGGGTATTTCACGGCCTCGAAATGATGCTTGAAAGTCAGCCAGTGTAAAACTTAGTTGTGTTTGTTGGCCTGCCACCGTATCAAAACTCTGTTTATAAGCCATACGATAACCGTCAAGGTTAACAATCAATCTTAATTGATAAGTCAGTCCATCACCTTCAATATCTATTGTTACGGTTTCAAGTGCTTTAGCTAAAGGCTCTATTGGGCGAAATACTGAGCTGAACCCACCGTTATTTGCTAGTGATATATCACCTGAAAATATTGCTTTGTTTGCTTGTAATGAAATCTGACCTTGAGATTTGCCTCCCATGACACCGTCATTAGTAATGCGCCAACTATTAAGGCTTTGTTGCTCAGTAAAATTAATCATAAGGGCAGACTCTTTTTTGGCCATAGCAGCAAGCTGTTTATTTTGCTTGGCTTGTATTTTAAGCTCAGTGCTAGCAAGGCTATAACCAGCAAGAACAGTAGATAATAAAAGTGCGTAAACAGTAACTCGCATTGGCTTGCGCTCCTATTCTTGACTGGTGAATGTTAACTGGTGAACGGTGACTAGTGACTGTTGAGTGATGAACTTTAGCCCGAGACACCAGCAGCCTCACGAATAAAAATTTGCCTAATAACCTCACTTAACTCGGTCAGTTCGTTCACTACAATATTCGCTAAATTGGCATAATCAGGCGTTTCGCCATGCGTCACCAGACATGACATAGTATTAGCATTTTGTGCGGCTTGTAGATCGTATAAATAGTCACCAACATATAATAAATTTTCAGCAGGTGCTTGCCATAATTGTGCTAAATGCAATAAAGCATCAGGAGCAGGTTTAGCCTTGTGATCGGCCCTAGTTAATAGCAGGGTAATAGCAATATTATTATTTTGCATTTTTATCAAAGCCGCTTGACGACAGTTTCGCGTAACAATGGCACAAGGTATCTCTAATTCAGACAATAGCGCTATAAGTTGGTCAGTACCGAGCAGTTTTTTCGCATTAAGCGCGTCACTAACTTCAAATTCAACTAACGAGTTATTGGCATGAATCTGCTGCTCTGTGGGCAAAGCATCAACAAAATCTAATAAGTCGATATCTTTTGCGCAACCTAAAGACGCTCTTATTTCTTCAAAATTTAAAGATGAAGAAACTAAAGTATTATCTAAATCAAATATAACGCCTAACAATTTCTCTGCTAACAATGTTCAATCACTCCTATTTTTCTTATAGAACCATTCATCAGAACAGTGAATTAACTTTTAGCTCTAATTAACTTTTAGCTCTAGCTAACGAATATCTATTTAACTAGAGCTAAATACGCAACAAAATGAAATTAAGATCAAACTGTTCCCGCTTTAGGCCAGCAACTCAACCGATGAAATTAATAAACGCTCGTTTAATAAAAAATATTTAACAGTCTTTTAGCTAACTTATATACCGTATCAAAAGTATTAACAACTGTATCAAATGCCATGTAGACCCTGTATATTACAGAAAAAAATTCTGCTAAATATTCACACTATGCTTAGGGTTTAATATCAATGAATCACGACTATAACGGTATAACTGTTGCAGCGCTCACGACCACTTATGATCTCAAATTAGTCGTTCTCTCCATGCTAATTGCCATGTTAGCCTCATTCAGTGCCTTTGGCATAGTTGAACGAAGTATGTCTGCTTCCCAACAAAGTCAAAAAATATTATGGAATTTATTCGGTGCTTTAATGATGAGTGTCGGTATTTGGGCAATGCATTTTATTGCCATGGTATCGTTAACATTTCCAATACCGGTTAGCTATGACCTAGCCACAACTATGGTGTCTATTCTACCGGTAATGTTTGCCTCTAGTATTGTTATGTGGTTGATGACACTAAAAACATTTAGCTATTATCGATTATTAATCGGTGGGTTGTTGTTAGGTCCAAGTATTGGCCTTATGCATTACATAGCCATGGGCGCCATGAGATTACAAGCCGTAATGGTTCATGATATGACCTTAGTTTATTTGTCTATCTTGATAGCGGTGATATTGGCTATGGTGGCACTAAAGATACAGTATGCCGCTATTAATCAAAGTCGATATCAATTTATAACTAAAAAACATCTAGTGAGTGCTGTGGTTATGGGCTTGGCATCTTCAAGTATGCACTATAGCGCGATGACAGCCGTGCACTTTATTCCGCAAACTACAGACCAAGTCATCGATGCAGTCCCTCCAACCACATTAGCCTTAATTGTCACTGTGGTGATTTTAGTGATATTACTGCTCACTATGCTCATTCCGCACGTACTAAGGTACATACAACTAGTTAACCGCTTAAACGCAGAAGTGCTAGTTAAAACAGAAATTTTACATGAACTTGATCACCGTTCTAAAGCACAAACAGAACAAGACACTCAGGCGGTCAAAGCTGCTCAGGCTGCACTTCTAGCACAAAAAGCAGCCATGGATGAGCATTCGCTAGTGTCGATTACTGATGTTAAAGGCACGATTAACTATGCCAATACCAAATTTTGTACGGTCAGTGGCTATAGTCAAGAGGAACTCATTGGAGCCAATCATCGCCTGCTTAATTCTAAGCAGCAACCGAAAGACTATTGGCGTGAGATGTATTTAATTATATCTAAAGACGGCTCCTGGAATGATGACATCTGTAATCTTGCCAAAGATGGACAAGAGTATTGGGTTAATACCACCATTATACCCTTGTATGTCAACGAAAAGCTTAGTGGTTATACTTCAATTCGTACCGATATTACTGAACATAAAAAAAGTGAGAAAAAGCTTAAACTTGCCAATGAAGAGAAAGATAAACGCGCAGCTGAGCTAGCCCTTGCCGCTATTGTATTTTCTCACACCCGTGAAGGCATTATCATCACTGATGCGAGTGCGAGCATCATCAAAGTCAACAACACCTTCACTGAAGTCACCGGATACTCACATCAAGAGGCGGTTGGTAAAAACCTACGCTTCTTTCAATCAGACAGTCAGTCAGCTGAGTTCTATGCTTTGATGTGGCAAGCGGTTAACTCCAAAGGCTATTGGGTTGGTACCATTTGGAATCGTCGTAAAAATGGTGAAGTATACCCAGAAAACCTGACCCTAAGTGCGGTGAAAAATGCGGCTGGCGAAATCAGCCATTATGTTGCACTCTATTCTGACATTACAGAACTTAACAAAACCCATCAAAGTCAACTACAGCGCATGGCTCATTACGACGACTTAACTGATTTGCCCAATCGCACATTACTCGCTCAGCGCCTGAACCAAGCGATATTACAAAGCAATCGCCAGCATAATTCCCTCGCTGTAGCATTTATAGATTTAGATGATTTAAAAACGGTTAATGATGCCCATGGCCATCATGTCGGTGATGAACTATTAATTATTATCTCACTACGCATGAAAGAGGCGTTACGTGAGGGCGATACACTTGCTCGTATTGGTGGTGATGAGTTTGTCTTGGTATTAACCGATTTAACGAAAACTGAAGAGTTTAACAAGATATTAGAGCGTTTACTGCTGGTGGTTTCAGCGCCAGTAATAGTTGATGATCTGGTGTTAAATGTATCGGCTAGCATAGGTGTTACTCAATACCCTCAAGATGAATCCGATGCAGAAATACTTATCCGTCATGCCGACCAAGCCATGTACATGGCGAAAAAATCGGGTAAAAATTGTTATCACTTGTTTGATAGCGCCCTCGATGACGCCGTTAACCTTGAACAGGAAAACATTAACAATATCAGTGCAGCACTCGATAAAGGTGAGTTCGTTTTGTATTATCAACCGAAAGTGAATATGTCTACGGGTGAAGTAGTGGGTGTAGAAGCCTTGATCCGCTGGCAACACCCTATCCGTGGTTTAGTGCCGCCACTAGATTTTTTACCGCTAATAGAAAACCACGCTATTAGTCTAGATATAGGTGAATGGGTTATTGATACCGCGCTGAGCCAAATAAGCCAGTGGCAAAGTATCGGCATTACGTTACCGATTAGCGTCAATATCAGTGCTTATCAGCTTCAAAAAACTGATTTTGTTGAACGCCTGGCGACATTATTGGCTGCACATCCTGATGTGTCACCGCATTTATTGGAACTAGAGGTATTGGAAACCAGCGCATTAAATGACATCAACTATATTATAGCGACCATGAAATCTTGTATTAGCCTGGGTGTGCAGTTTGCCCTAGATGATTTTGGTACTGGCTATTCCTCGCTAACTTATCTCAGGCGCCTACCCGCTAGCCAGATCAAAATAGATCAGAGTTTTATTCGCGACATGCTCACTGACCCCGATGACTTAGCCATTGTGAAGGGCGTTGTTAGCTTGGCGAAAGCCTTCCAGCTTGAGGTGATCGCAGAAGGGGTAGAAACGGTTGAACATGGCACTGAATTATTACAACTGGGTTGTAAATTTGCACAAGGTTACGGCATTGCAAGGCCAATGCCCGCCAGTGCAGTGCTAACATGGCTGGACAGTTGGCAGCCTGATAGCACTTGGCTGTCCTAAAAAATCTCCTTTAATTATTACGGTTAGCACTGGCTATTGTCCAATTAACACCTTTACATGTGAATTATTTGTGGCAATAGTTAGGCTTTACATTCTAGTGAACACCTTGTTTTTTAATGATTATAGCCGTTTCATTAATTAGCTGGTCTACTTTATATGTAGGAAAAACTAAGCGATAGTATCGATAATAATCACTTCACAGTCGGTAGCAGCTCTGAGTAAAATGGCATTGGATCGGGTAACTTCCAGCCCATCGCCCTTGTTCATGGTTACCGTTTTTAAGCTGTCTTCTACTTTAAACATACCATCAGAGGCTAAAATATAAGCTTGATGGCTGATTTTATGTTCAATAACGCTTCCTTTAGTTAATTTTCCACCATAGATTCTCGTTTCTTGGTTAATAAACAATGCCTTACTTTTATCTTCTGGATAACCTGAGACTAACAACGTCAGTGCTGAGCCATACTCGCTAGGAAATTTTTTACTTTCCCAGCGCGGTGCTACGTTATCTTTATTGCTTTCAAGCCAAATTTGATAGAAAGTTAACGGTTTATTCGTACGGTTATACTCTGAATGCACAATGCCCTTACCTGCACTCATCACTTGTACTTCACCTGCTTTAGTTATGCTTTTATTACCTGTGCTGTCTTGATGAGTAATAGCACCTGAGCGAATAAAACTAATAATTTCCATATTACGGTGTGGATGCGAAGGAAAGCCCATACCGGCTTCTACCCAGTCGTCATTGACTACGCGTAGTTTTCCAAAGCCCATACGTGTCGGATTATAGTAATTAGCAAAACTAAAGTGATGGTTAGATTTCAACCAGCCGTAGTTAGCCTTGCCTAAGCTTTTATAGGGATAATGTTTGATCATGGTCTTTCCTCCGTACTCATTGAATGAAACTTTATAACTCATGGCGTTGGTAATAAATTTTTAGCGCTATAAAGCGGTATTTAATAGTTAAACGCTTAACACTTTTTAGCCCTTAATATTGGCGGTCTCTATCGTGTAGCGCATCAAAGTGTTGACGCGCACCTAAAGGGACAATACGAGTAGGGTTAATCGTTAAATGACTCGCGTAGTAATGGATTTTCGTGTACTCCAGATCAACCGTTCCTTTCACACCAGGTACTTGATAAAGCTCATTAACATAGTTACTAATATGATGAAACTCAATCAGTTTTTCGCGATTACACTTAAAGTGACCATGATATACCGCATCAAAACGAATCAGGGTAGTAAACAAACGCCAATCCGCTTCAGTAATGTTTTCACCCACGAGATAACGCTGTGTTGATAAAAGATCTTCTAGCCAGTCTAAACTAGCAAATAAGGCCTGGTAAGCCTCATTGTAAGCGACTTGTGTGGTGGCAAATCCGGCTTTATAAACCCCATTATTAATACTGTCATAAATACGAGCGTTCACGTTGTCTATTGCTGATCTTTGAGCAAGTGGGTAATAATCATCAACGTTACTGGTTAATTCATTGAATGCTGAATTAAACATTCTCATGATTTCAATTGATTCATTATTAACAATAGTTTGGGTCTTTTTGTCCCATAAAATAGGCACAGTAACACGGCCTTGGTAACTGGGATCTGCTTTTAAGTATAACTGGTAGGCATAATTTAACTGATAAAGCGGATCACCTTTTTCACCAAACTCCCAACCATTTTCCATCATAGCGGCTTCTACAACACTGACCGAAATAACATCTTCGAGTTGTTTTAATTGGCGAAAGATTAGGGTTCTATGTGCCCAAGGACAAGCCAATGAAACATATAAATGATAACGACCTGCCTCGGGTTTAAATTGACTATTTTCTGCGGCTGAAATTTGACTTCTAAAACCACTATCTTGACGAACAAATTGTCCTTTACTTTTATTGGTGTCATACCATTGATCGACCCATTTACCGTTAACAATTAATCCCATAATAAACTCCTAAATTTTTTTCTTTAGCCAATAGCATGGCTAATGCTTGTGATAAAAGATAGTAAGCGCCAGTTAAGCATTTTTGTTTAACTGGCGATAAATTGTGTTATCTATTGAGTATTTACCGCCACCTTGAATAAATAAGGCAAGAGTTATAGCTAATAGCGCTAAAGCAAACTCATAGCCATTATTACTGATAAAAAAGCCACTCGTTATATGGACACTAAAAATGGCAACTATCATAGTAACGGCTAAAACAAAACTTGTCGGTCTGGTGAGAAAACCCACGATGAGTAATAAGCCACCAAAAAATTCAGCACTACCGGCTAGCAATGCCATTAAAAATCCTGGCGTAAGCCCTATCGATTCCATCCACTGGCCTGTACCGTCTAAGCCATAACCACCAAACCAAGCAAATAATTTTTGCGCACCGTGAGCGCTAAAAATAAGCCCTGCGATTAATCGTAGTGGTAATGGTGATAAAGATTGTTCAGTTTTAGTGATGCTATTAATGATGTTGGTAATTGCCATGCTAAATGCCTTTAAGTGTTGTTAATTAAGTATGTCGCTATTGTATAAGTTGAATTGCTGTTAAATAACCCCTAGTATTTGTTTGTTATGTTCAAATAATTTGAACAATTAAGTGTTTGGATTAAACAACATGAAGACACCCGCTATAAGCCTAGAAGCATTACTTGTATTAGACGCCATTGAAACTCGTGGTAGTTATGCGGCCGCAGCAGAGCAATTAAATAAAGTGCCTTCAGCGCTTTCTTATATTGTGCAGAAGCTTGAAGAGCAGTTAAATGTCACACTATTTCAGCGCCAAGGTCGTCGAGCTGTTCTTACGCCAGCAGGCAAACATTTATTGTCTGAGGGGCGAAAAGTCTTAAGTGCAATCAATACCTTGTCAGAGCAAACACAAACCATTGCTAATGGCTGGGAACCAAAAATTCGTCTTGCTTGTGATTCAATTATGGATATAAAAACTATTTTTAATGGCATAAAAGGGTTTTTAGCTGCACATCACAGTATTGAGATTGATGTGCAAGAACAGGTGATGAACGGCACGTGGGAAGCGTTAATTGACGACCGAGTTGATTTGGTGATTGGCGCCCCTGCACCTGTACCTAATCAAAAAGGTATCCGAGCAATAAAAATAGCTGAGTTAAACAGTGTGTTAGTGGTCAATAAAGCACATGAGTTATCACTTATTAAGCAGCCGATTAAATTAGAACAGTTATCAGGCTATAGAAATGTGGTTGTTCATGACTCAGCACAGCATCAAATTCCATGGTCGGTTAATATGATTGCAGGCAGCCAACATTTTTTTGTCAGCTCTATTGCCATCAAAACTGCCGCTATTATTGCCGGCATCGGTATTGGCTATTTACCCAAAAACCTGATCCAAGATCACATTGAGTCAGGCGAGCTCATTGTGATCAAATTAGCTGAAGAACGTCCACCTCAAGACTTGTTTATGGCATGGAAAATAACGAACAAAGGCAAGGGCTTAAATAAGTTAATAACAATTTTATCAAGGTGTTAAAACTAGTGTTAAGCATGACATAATCGCATAGATATTAAAGCCCTTTAATATCTAGATACAATACACCTAACTCATAAACACTAATAACCAATTGCTTTGCAATAATTTTTAGCATGCTTTTTTAGAATGTTTTTTTAGAACAATAAGCGGTAGAACAGTAAGCTCTATCACTTTCGCAAAGGCTAACTTCAATACTGTGGTTTGAGGGCTATGTTTAAAAGCATGCAATGAGCCTAACTTACTCCTCACACTTACTACGCACGTATTGAGATAATGACCATTACTGATGTTACAATTAATCAACGATACTATCGCCAAACACTTCAATTCTATTGCGGCCATTTTCCTTGGCTTGATACATAGCTAAATCAGCATCTTTTATTAAGTTTTCGAAATCAATATGTTGATCATTAACAGTACAAATACCAATACTGACAGTCACAAAAATATCTTCACCTTCATATGTTATGCAATGATCAGCTAAAGCGTGTTGAATACGATGGGCTGTTTCTACTGCGGCGTTGACACCACTATCGGGTAAAATAATGATAAATTCTTCGCCGCCATAACGAGCAAAAAAATCAATACTGCGTATTTCTTCAGTGCAAACTTTGCAAATATTTTTCAAAATTTCGTCACCGAATAAATGACCAAACTGATCGTTTATATTTTTAAATAAATCACAATCTAACAAAATGACAGCCAATGGGTTTTTGCTTCTTTGTACACGAGAAAACTCGTCATTGCCTCGTTCAAACAGTGCCCGACGATTGGCCACTTTGGTTAAAGGGTCGGTGTTAGATAGTTGCTCTAATACTTGAGTTCTTTCTGCAACAATTTTGGTCATTGACTCTAAAGAAATCGTTGTTTCACTCAATTCTTTATTCATGTTATTAAAGGCATTAGCGATACCATTAAACTCTTCTGATTGATTAGAAAGTTGTATTTTTTGAAAGTTACCACTGCGATTTTTTTCAAAGGCTGTTTTGACTTCATTGAGTGATGTGCTAAAAATTTTAACTAATTTAACCGCACCATAAACTAGAATAAAAAGGCTAAGTGCGAGTATAGATAGAATAAATATGATCTGCTGCTTAATAACGTTTGCAATGTCTTTTTGAACTATGCTGGAGAGCTGTATTGTGTCAGATCGAATAGCTTCTAATTGCGTTATCAACCTGGTTTTTAAATGCTTTTTAATTTTCTCATCGGCATTTTTTAGTTGATTTTTATTGATGGTATTAAATAACCTTTGTACATTCTTATTCTGGCTTTCAATACTGTTTTGAATGGTTTGTTGTTCTGGTGTCAAGCTAGGATTACGTCTCAGTAACTCATTAAATTTACGGTCTAAAACCAGCCAATTATCGGTATTGTAATCGCTGGCATAAATGTCTTCATTGATAAGCAATTGCTTTAAAATGTTAGTATGATTTTCAACTTTATTGGCATACTGTTCTCGTTCTAAAGCGACTTCTACTACTTGAGTGGACCATAAAATACTCCCCACAAGTACAGTGAACAATAAACCGGTACTCAGGGTAAAAAAGTAAATATGTTGCTGTAAGCTTATCTTCATAAAAAACCTTATTTACCGGGGAATATCTGCAGCGGTATATCTACGGCTCCAGGATCGACCTGTAGCAATGCCCTACTATCAACAAAGCGCAATGAGTTAGGCGCACTATTAGATACTCTCATTTGTGTTTCCACTACCCATAGTGCTTGAGATCTAATGTTTAATATCAATGATTGATTCAATCCGAGCTTAAAAATATAATCAGGCCACACCCAGTCAATAAATGCGGGATCTAAATTTAGCTCATCTATCACTATTTTTTTAGCGGCTTGTGGATGCGAAGCAATGTAATGGATGGCAGTTTGTAGTCCTTGAATGACACATTTTGCTTTTTCTACCCCTTGACTGTCTGCGGTTTGAGAAATTAAATTAAAGCTCAATGTGCTTAAACTTTTGGTATCATGAATTTTTATTTTTTTATCAAGTGCTTGCAACAATTGAAAAACGAAGGGCTCCCAAGACACAATAGCGTCAACCTCATCACGACTAAAAGCTTGTAGCAATTGTGGCGGTTTATCATAATATAACTTCACATCAGCCATAGTTAAGCCTTCAATCGCTAAAAGTGTACTTAACAGATATTCACTGGCAGTACCTTGGGTAACAGCCACTTTTTTACCTTTTAGATCCAAGGCTGATTTTATGTTATCGGCAGAATGGGTAATTAATTTCACATCATTATCAGATTGGACAAACATCGCGTGGCTGACAAATGATGGCGTAGTCAAACTTTGAAAAGCAATAACCGAATCAGAACTTGTGCCAAAATCAACCTCGCCACTCATCACCTTATCAAATGCAGATTTACCTCCTATTACCTGCTCATACTTAACCCTAACGCAGGTGTCATCAAAAGCATTTATCGCTTTAGCAATATAAAAAGGCGTAGACAAAGGAGTTTTAGAAACCGCAATAATCACCGAGTATTTGTCCTGATGCCAAAAACTTTGTAGATTAAAAGACAAGATCCCAAGCCCCAAAATAATGAGTAAGGTTATAGAAGATACCAAGGGGTATTTTAGATTCAACACTATCAGCCTGTTGTTTTATCTTATCCTGATGTTAATTTAGCAACAAATACAGCATAAGTATTGAGCTTTATTTAAAATAACAGTATTTAGGTGGCATAAATTAATTGTGTGGTGGAGACACTCAAGAATACAAAAAGCATCATGATTACAAGGTTGAATTGATGATATTGTTAAAAATAAGGTGAGTGTCAGGTTAACGATTCAGCAAATCGTATGTAAATGCAATGGGGAGCAGTTATTGCAGACAAGGTCTGTAAGCTCAATACTATGGCGTTGGCTATTTTGGGTTTTGGTTTTGGTTTTGGTTTTGGTTTTGGATTCAGGACTAATAGGATTAGTCTTAGCTAGATTTAAGGCCATCAGCTTAATAGTTCAGGTTAGCAAGCACCATTCATCAGTTTGGTGCTATTTTAGCGCTAATGTTAATTTTATAAAGGCATTAGCAGCGACTGCTGGTCTTGCTTGGGCATCTTGTTTACTACTAGCATATAGGAATTATCAATCATGCGTTCAACTTCACCTTGTGGAATTGAACCATCTAAAATAACCGTATTCCATTGCGTTTTGTTCATATGGTAGCCTGGTATAACCGCATCAAAAACATCACGTAGCATAACGGCTTCGTCAGGGTCACATTTTAAGTTGATGCAATAATGCCCTGCCATTTTACCATTAGTGCCTTTTTCATTACCTTTGCCTAGCGATAATGTCGCAAACATTTTATGCTTTACTTTAAAAACACTCACATCAGGACCAAATGGAGTATATTCAATAGTTTCAGTTTTATTCAGTAAATAACGCTTTGCTTGTATGTTATCCATATTTTCAATACTGCTTTTTACAACTAAGATTCAATATAGCCTAAGCTGTTTAGTAATGTTCGACAAGATAAATAACGCTATGTTGTGCAAAGATAGCGTTATCAGGTGCTATATCAGTCGAATTGATTACTTAACGATAATTAAAGGCCTGAGTGTTAACGATAAGAAACCAACGTAGGTATGGTCAGAATGTTTTTACCTGCTCGTTTTAAACCGTAATATATACTAAAAAATACTGCCATGATCACAACAATACTGATGAACGAGTGAACAGGTTGTGATGAAAACACCGCAAGTTGGTAACATCCTGCTGCCGATAAGTAGGCTAACGTAAAACTCCATAATGCGGCAAACATTGCCCAACGTGTACCCACTTCATTTTTAATTGCCCCCATTGCCGCCGCACATGGCGTATAAAGTAAAATAAAAAGCAAATAACAAAATGCGCCAATTTTACCCGCAAAAGCGGCTTGCATAATGGTAATGGTACTTTGTTCAACGCCTTGTGCTTGTGCAGCAACTTCTACGCTAGACACATCACCAATGTCAGTACCTAAGGGATCATCTGCTGCTATGCCTTGTAAATTATCGCTAATACTGGCTAGCGCTTGCTGCCATAATACCGGCATAGAATCGGGTGCTGTTGGCGCTTGTGAAACCGGTGAATATAAACTATTAAAAGTAGCCACTAACGCCTCTTTTGCAAATAGCCCAGTAATAATACCAACACTGGCTTGCCAGTTATCTTCTTTAACCCCCATTGGCGCAAGCAAGGGTGTTAGCACCTGCGCACTTTTACTTAGCAAAGAGTCTTGCGTGTCATGATGACCAAATTCACCGTCTGTGCCTAAAGAATTAAAGAAGTTTAAAACACAAACCACCACTATGATGGTTTTACCCGCGCCAACAATAAAAGAGCGTGTGCGTTGCCATACCCGTTTCAACAAATATGACAGTTTTGGCCATTCATACAAAGGTAATTCCATAATATTAATAGAGTTTTTACCCATTAAAATGGTTTTCTTTAACATCAGCCCAGTCAATACCGCAGCAGCAATGCCAATAAGGTACAACAAGAATACTAAGTTTTGCCCTGACTCTGGAAAGAAAGCTGCCGCAAATAAGGCATAAACCGGTAATCTAGCGCCGCAAGACATAAATGGCGACATCATTATGGTGGTGATTCTTTCTCTTTCATTATCCAAAATGCGCGCTGCCATCACCGCCGGCACGGTACAACCAAAACCAACAATTAATGGCACAAAGGCTTTACCCGGCAAACCAATTTTTTGCATCGCGGCATCAACCACAAATGCAGCTCGGGCTAAATAACCACTACTTTCTAGCAGTGACAAACCAATAAACAAACTGGCGATAATAGGAATAAATGTTGCCACGGTTTGAATACCTAAACCGACACCACTTATAATAGTACTTAGCCAGGCGGGTAAGTTAAATGCGCTTAAAAAGTGTTGTGGATAATCAACAAATATTGCGCCCGCTAAAATATCAAAAAAATCAATAAAAGCACCGCCAACATTAATCGCAAACATGAAGAGCAAGTACATCATCACTAAAAAAATCGGTACACCTAAAACTGGATGCAACATCCAACGGTCTAACTTGTCACTAAATTGAGCATTATTACTGGGGGCAGTAACCACGTCAGCAACCAGTTGATAAATAAAGTCATACCTTGCTTGCATGACCGCCATAGCCTTTTTATCAGTTGATTGGCAGCCTGGTGTGTTGCCGCAAGCTTGGCGTTCTAATTCAAGTGGCATGCCTGAGTAATCAGCTAATGCTTCGGGTAGGGTCAATAAATGCCCAGCGACCCGCGGGCTAGGAATATGTTGTAATGCGGCAGTAATTTTTTTGCCCGCATGTTTTCCAACACTATTTTCAGTAACTACTGGGCAACCTAACTGAGCAGACAGTTTTTGCAAATCTATATTAGCGGCTTCTTTACGGTCTGATTTATTTAGCACCACTATCATAGGCAAACCAAGCTCAAGCAGCTGTGTAGTTAAATACAGCTGGCGCTTAAGTTGTGTGGCGTCAATCACATTAATTAAACAATCAATGTGATTTTGCTTAATAAAGTCATGGGTAACCGACAGATCTTTACTTTGCTGACTTCGCTGCGCTAAAGAGCTAATGCCAGGTAAATCAGACAGTAATGTCAGTTTTTTATTTAGCTGACATTGCTGCTGTTTGGCGGCAACTGTGACACCTGTCCAGTTACCTGTTTTCTGTTTTGCCACCGCCAAGGCATTAAAAAGTGTGCTTTTGCCTGAATTAGCAAAACCGACCAGTGCAATATTTTGTTCTATCATTTGGTTAATAACTTAATGTTGATTTGCTTGGCAATGGTCGCTGGCAGGCACATTTTTGTGCCATGCAAATGAAAGGCAAGTGGACCGTTAAAAGGCGCTTTATGGGCTAGTGATATTTCACTTTTCAAGGCGAAGCCCTGTTCAATTAACTGCGCACTTAACGCAAAGTTTGCCGGTAAATAACTGATATGAGCTGGTTGATTAAGGGGTAATTCGTATAAGGTCATAGTAGCCTATATCTAAATGATAACAATTATCATTTAATCATACTAAAACTAGTAGCAGACAACAAGATATTAAATAAACGTTTTAACGTTAGCTTGATCTGATACCCGTTTCATTAAATTATTAGCCACTTATGTTGGTTAAAACACACCAGAGTAATTTGGCTGTTCATCACAATAATCTGCTAGGGTGATTGCGAGTATTTCACCAATAAAAATTTCGCCACTTGTAGTTAATCTGGAACAATAACCATATGACTTTATTTAGCTTATCTGCAGACAAAAAGAACAAAAATTAATGCCAGTGATAAACCTAATCATCTAACGCTTTTATTGCTTAAATAGACGCCTATTAGTTTCATAAGCTTCTACAGGTATTAACCGGATATTAAACGGGCATTCAAATAGCGCAAATTAGTTTGGCTTTTTTTCATCCCGTTACACTAGTGCATTGCATCAAGCAAAATAGTCATATTGTCGGATAAAAGATGACAAATTTGATTACACTGGCACAATGGTAGTCAGACAAGTTCTGCTTTGCCTAAATATCAAACAGTTCCCAAAGTAATAATACAAAAGGATATGCAATGAAAGCTATTTTTGCTCTGCTACTTATGTGCTTTAGTACATTAAGTTTCGCAGCTGAGCAGGCCGAAGAAATTTTTAAACAACTGGCCCCATCACTTTATCAAATTCGCTTAATTGACAAAGCCAGTGGTGAAAAATCATCCATTGGTTCGGGTTTTCAAATTAGCAGCAGTGGCCTTATTGCTACTAATTATCATGTTATTTCCGGTTTTGCCCGTCATCCCAATAAATACAAGATTGAATATTTAGACAACCAAGGTAACCAAGCCCCATTAACCTTAAAAAGTGTTGATGTCATTAATGACCTCGCCATAGTGCAACGTGAAGTCACGGCTGAAATGCCCTTTTTTCAGCTTGCCCAACAAGCCCCGACTAAAGGTGAAGAACTATATTCATTAGGTAACCCACATGATTTAGGCATGATAGTCGTGCCCGGCACTTATAATGGTTTAAAAAATGAATCATTTAATGATCGCATTCATTTTACTGGCTCGGTTAACTCAGGTATGAGTGGCGGCCCAGTGGTTAACAAAAATACCGAAGTTGTTGGTATTAATGTCGCTACTTCGGGTAATCAAATTGGCTTTTTAGTGCCGCACGACAAGCTACTTGAGCTTTATCAGGCCTATAAAAATAGCCCACCAGAAAGTATTGAGCAGCAAATGGCTGCACAACTTATGCAAAATCAAAAAAAGTTAATCACCACAATACTGAACAGTGACTGGCAACTGAAACCGTTAGGTCGAGGCTTAATTCCAACCGTTGACGTACCTTTTGTACGTTGTTGGGGTGAATCCAACTCAGATAAAACCGACGCACAAATTATGGCGGCTGTTGCTAATTGTGACCTAGATGAGAACACTTACATTTCTTCTGACTTTTTTACTGGTTCGTTAGAAATGGAATACCGCTATATGGAATCAGATAAAATTGGTAGCACTAAGTTTTACCATATTTTTGAACGTCAGTTAAATCAAGCCGCGCCAGGTAATAAAGCCGGTAAAGATGATGTCACTGAATATCAATGCCACCATGATATCGTTACGCCCAACAGCAGTAATATTAAGAATAAAGCAGTATTTTGTACCCGCGCTTATAAAGACTTCCCCGCACTTTACGATGTGCTCTACATTGCCATCTCGGTAGATCACGAACAATACGCATTGCTCAGCCATTTTACGATTTCAGGTGTGGCACAAGAAACCTCATTAGCCTTTCTAGCTAAATTTATGGAGTCGGTTTCATGGAAATAATTATTGAAGAAATCAGTCATGGTCATAAATTATTAAGCCGCCACAAGTTTGCCTCAAATAACATTAGCATTGGCCGCGGTTACGATAACGATATTATCATTAGTGACCCTCACGTTTGCGCTGATCACCTGCAACTGCATTTTAATGGTGAACATTGGCTAGTTAATGATCAAGGTTCAATGAATGGCAGTTATCTTGAAGACAGTAAAGACAACGTTATTCAACATCAAGTGCATTCTGGCGACATTATCACTATTGGAAAAAGCCAAGTTCGTTTTGTCTTTCCCAGCCATCCGGTTTCAGAAAGCATAGCAATTAGCCCTTTTGAAGGCTTAATTAACTTAGCGCGTCACCCTATGGTAGTGGCATTAAGCATGACCTTATTTGCCTTTATTGGTGGTTGGATTATTAATTTAAACAATGTTAACGAAGTTAGCTTAACGCAAATACTCGTGCCCACCATTGGCTTAACGCTAGGTTTTGCCTTATGGCCAGCAGGTATCGCTTTAGTGTCGCATTTAACCAAACACGATGGCCGTTTTTGGACCCAAATGGGTATTAGCTATATCTTCTTCAACTTAATGTGGCTCAGTGATATTTTTGAAAACATTGTGCACTTTAATACCTCAAGCAACGCTTCAATGTTATGGCTGCTGGCCATTGTTCCTTTGTTGCTAGCGTTTTGTTTGTTTTGGCTCAACTGTTACGTCGGCTTTCATATGACATTAAAACGCAGAAGTTTCGTGTCTTTATGTTTGGTATTGTTGTTATTTGGCGGTAGTTTTATCGTCCAATTAAGTAAACAACCCGACTTTAATCCCCGGCCGCAGTTTGACACCACCATCATGTCGCCAGCCTTTTTGTTTACACCGAGCAGTGATGTTGAAAGCTTTGTCAGTGACAGTGCTAAGTTATTTGAAAAAGTAACCAAAGAGGCCGCTGAAGATAATAAAGAATAGCAGTCATTCAGCCCTAAACACTTAAACAGCTTTAAGACTGAATTGAAAAATAAAAACTAAAAAGCCGTCGTAAATACGACGACTTTTTTATGTCTGACTTAGTGACTTACTTAGTGACTTACTTAGTGACTTACTTAATCGCTAGTTTAATAACTCGTCAGCATGAGTAGTGCAGAGATTAAGGCTTAGCAATAAAGCCAACCGCCTGATAAACCTCAGCAAGCAATTTACTCGCACGCGCAGAGGCTTTTTCAGCACCTTTGCGCATCACTTCATCTAGATAAGCTTGGTCATTACGAAATTCATGATAACGCGCTTGAATGGGCGCTAATAAAGCAACCACGGCTTCAGCTACATCACCTTTTAAATGACCATACATTTTATCTTCATATTCAGGCACAAGTTCAGCCACTGATTTACCGGTTGTGCACGATAAAAGTGACAACAAGTTTGACACACCTGGTTTTTCAGCTATGTCAAAATAGATATTCGCTTGCTCGTCAGAGTCAGTTACCGCACGTTTAATTTTCTTGGTAATTTTCTTGGTATCTTCTAATAAACCAATAAAATTACCCGGGTTAGTATCAGACTTTGACATTTTTTTAGTGGGCTCTAATAAACTCATCACCCGGGCGCCAAATTCTGGAATATAAGGCTCTGGTACTTTAAAGGTTTCACCATGTAGATTATTAAAACGAGTCGCTATATCGCGGGCTAATTCTAAATGTTGCTTTTGGTCATCGCCAACTGGCACTTTGTTCGCGCCATACAATAAAATATCTGCCGCCATTAATACCGGATAAGTAAATAAACCTGAGTTCATATTAGCTTCAGACTTTGCCGACTTATCTTTGTATTGTGTCATGCGGTTTAACTCACCCATTTGGGTGTAGCAATTTAATACCCAACTCAATTGCGCGTGCTCTGGCACATGCGACTGAATAAAAATGGTGCTTTTTTCTGGGTCAACACCACAAGCTAAATACAAGGCTAAACCATCTAAGGTCGCTTTACGTAAATCTTCAGGTTTAGGACGCACCGTAATCGCGTGTTGATCAACCAGCATGTAATAACATTCGTGGCTATCTTGCATGTCCACCCATTGCTTTAACGCGCCAAGGTAATTACCAATAGTTAACTCGCCAGATGGCTGACAGCCGCTTAATACAATAGGTTTACTCATTTTTTATCCTTCAACTTTTCTTAATGTAATGTGATTTAATCGTGTTTTAATCAATATTTTTTTATTTTACTTTTGCAAGTTCTGCACGCATTTCATCAATCGCGACTTTGTAATCTGGCTTGGAGAAAATGGCTGAGCCTGCAACAAACATGTCAGCCCCCGCTTTGGCTATTTCAGCAATATTGTCAGCTTTAACACCGCCGTCAACTTGCAAGCGGATGTCGTAACCACTGGCCGCAATTTTTTCACGGACTAAACGTAACTTATCTAAGGTGGTAGGAATAAAAGATTGCCCACCAAAACCAGGGTTCACTGACATTAGTAAAATAACGTCGAGCTTATCCATGACAAAATCTAACACATGCAGCGGCGTTGCTGGGTTTAACACTAAACCTGCTTTACAGCCGTGATCTTTAATCAACTGCAAAGTTCTATCAATATGATCGCTCGCTTCTGGATGAAAGGTAATAATATCAGCGCCCGCTTTGGCAAAGTCAGGAATAAGACGATCAACAGGTTTTACCATCAAATGCACATCAATCGGCGCGGTAATACCGTAATCTCGTAATGACTTACAGATCATTGGACCAAAGGTCAGGTTGGGCACAAAATGATTGTCCATTACATCAAAATGAATTACATCAGCACCAGCGCTGAGCACATTAGCAACATCTTCACCCAAACGAGCAAAATCTGCCGATAAAACTGAGGGAGCAATTAAAAAATTAGACATAATGATAACCTTAAAAAAATTTTCGCTACTTTACCTCAATTACCATAATTTTGCGACTGAGAACCCACACAAAAATCGATATTAAAAGCAATAATAACGGCTAGATTAACGCTGAAGTTTTCGCCCATGACGCAATATTGAGCTCAATACGGGTGGTTATTGTCAGCAATGCTGTGCACCTTTTTTGTACATTCGTCTTTTTTTTGCACCAAGCCTGTACAAAATGGTCAATTGACTCAACCAAGAAACACCTCAATAAAATCACTAAGCCGCTGAAAATAAAGTCTTTATAAAAATTTAATTAAATAGGCACTGTCTTTGCAATGTCCTTAGTAATTATAAAAACTTAGTGGACTAAAACATGAACAAAACAATGACCTCTCTAGCAATTTCGATGATATTAACAACTTCTGCACTTACAGCAACGTCAGCATCTGCTACTGGCATAGAAGGCTTAAGTGCCAATGTGGGTGCGGTATCACAATATATTTTCCGTGGCATAGTACAAACAGACACCGCCTCTGCTAGTGCGGGTGTTGATTATGAAAACAGTGGTTTTTATATTGGCACTTGGGCAGCTGACGTACAAGAGGGTTTAGAAGTAGACGTTTATGGCGGTTACGGCGGCGAACTCGAGGGTGGTGTAGGCTATAGCCTTGGCTTTACGACTTACCAATATACCGGTGATTTTGATACTTCTTATAATGAAGTAAACTTAGGCTTAAGTTACGGCATGTTTTCACTTGCTTATAATGTCGGTGAGTGGGAAGTTGAAGGTGCTGCAAACCAAGACTATGATTTCTTATCTGCAACGGTTGAACATAAAGGTTTTTATGCCACTTACGGCACTTGGGGTGACGATTTTGATGGCGACTACCTAGAAGCAGGTTACAGTACAGAAGTTTCAGGTTTCGACGTGGGTATTGCGCTTGTGGCTAATTCAAAAGAATTATCAGGTACTGAAAGTGACGAAAACCTAGTATTTAGCATAGGTACATCTTTCTAAGACCTCGCTAATTAACAGCTAACAAAACAAGAATACACTGTTTTGTTGGCTAATAAAAACCCAGGTTAATTAATTTCCTGATGAATTTGGCGCGATACTTTGATCATAACGAATCGCGCCAAAACTTTACTTAACCTTCCTGCTTAACGCTATTTATACCCCTTGGCATCACTTCCCGCTAGCAAAAATGTTTAATTTAACCCTTTGATTTTAACTTGCTGTTGACGATGATTTAGCTGCTGGCAAATAGTGACTAAATCAGCATGAATACCACCCGCAGTAACATCACGTCCAGCACCTGGACCACGAATAATAAGCGCATTTTCTTGATACCACTCGCTTTTAATTTGAAAAACATTATCACATGGGGTTAATTGAGCAAACGCGTCGTTATGGCTTAATTCTTCCAAGCTAACTTTCGCACTCACTTGACCATTCTCACTGATAAAGCGAGCAACATAACGAATTCCACAGGCTTTTGCCTGTGCTTGCTGTAAGCGCAATAAAAACAACTCATCAAGCTCAGACGTTCGTTGAAGAAACGCCTCTAAGCTAATATCACGTAATGATTCTGGCACTAAATTCTGACAGTCAATATCAGCTAACGACAATTCAAAACCTGCGGCACGCGCTAAGATTAATAATTTACGCTGTACGTCTCGCCCTGATAAATCTTCTCGCGGATCCGGCTCAGTCAACCCTTGCGTTAAGGCATTCGACAACAGCGCAGAAAATGGCGTTGTGCCATCGTAAAATTGAAATAGCCAGGATAAAGTGCCCGAGAATATACCCGAAATTTCCGTTATTTTATCACCGCTATTCATCAACTCCTTAATGCTTGAGTTAATAGGCAAACCAGCACCAACTGTGGTATTACCCAACCATAAGCTATTATTTTTTTCTGCTGTTTTAAGCAATTGCTGATAATTTTCAGTACTTGAAGATGCCGCCCACTTGTTCGCACCAATAACATGAATGCCACGGGCAAAAAACTCTTCATACAACTGACTAAAGTCTTCGCTGGGTGTGATATCAACAACAATCAACTCGTCATAAGGGTGATTAGTCAGCCAAGTTAACAGTTGCTCACTGTCATACGGCTGCGCTTGTTGTTGATAATGTAACAAAGCATTAGCGACATCTATGCCATCGGTATTTATTAAGGCTTTACTTGCCCCCACTAAAGCGACTAAGTGCACATTGTCTAAGCCTGAAACACGCGCTATTTGCTTTGGTAACATGGTTAAAAATCGTTGGCCAATATTACCTAATCCAGCGACAACAAGGGCAATATTTTTCGCGTCTTTGGTCATATCCGCATGGACATTATTGAGTATTTCACTCGAGCATGGCTCAGGTAAAACCGCAATATAACTGTGTTCATTAAAGGCATGCAAAAAATGTAAGCATTGTTGATGCTTAAGCGCTCTTTTAAACCTAGCGCGCATGTCGCCTTGTTTCGCGACACTATGGCCAACAATGGCAATAATCGCTACTGGCCTAAAGGTTACTTCGGTGTCATGACTGGCTAACCATTGGCTAAGCGCTTTTTGTTGGGCCTGCGTGACGACTAGGTAACCTTCGTCAAGATTGTAACAAATCGGTGAAAATTCACTTACCGCTAATTCGCCAGACTTAGCTAAAAAGCTGCTTGATTTCGCTAATATTAAATCGTTTAAACTGGTGACTGAAAGTTCTTGTTTTGCTATTTGGCCAAACTTGCCTATTTCAGTACCGCTAACCTCAGGTGCAAAACTACTGGCAACATGTAAATGGGTATTATGGTTGGTTAATGGCTGTAAGGTTTTGGCATGTAATACTGGGTTACCCAAACGGCCCAGTTCATTGGCAACCGCATTAGGTAAACGGTGTAATTTTCTCGCTAAAGGTACAAGCCTTGGGTCAGCACTATAAATACCATCAACGTCAGTCCAAAGCGTTACATTGCCCGCGCCTGATAGTGCCGCCATTATGGTTGCTGAGTAATCACTACCATTGCGCCCTAACGTGCAGGCTTGTTGCTGTTGATTACGCGCAATATAACCGGTAACGATCACCAGTTGGTCTTGTTGTTGAAGCGGTAAAAAGTTTTCTTGGCTCACGCTATAGTCAATAGCACAATTTTTTTCATCTTTTAGTAAAAGAAAGTCTCTGGCATCCAACATATAACTTGGACACACACTTTCACTCAATACCGCAGATAACAAGCGCGCTGACCAAACCTCACCAAAGGCCAATAAGTCATTTTGATAACTCAATGGCTCACTAAGGGGAGCACTTAGCGGATCACTCAGTAAATGTTCTGTTATTTGTGCAACATCTTGCTTGAGTAAACTTTTCAGTCTGGCGGCACTACTGGCATTTAACAGTTCATCAATTAACTGAGCTTGCGTCGCATCAAGGGCAGTAATAGTTACCCGTAAATGCTCACGTAAGGTGTTTAGGTCATTACTCGTGCTCACTTGCTCAGTGTTCAGCGAAGTTATTTCCTGAAGCTCAACCGCGAGTTGATAAAGAGTAAATAATGCATCTGTGGTATTGCCATTAGCAGATACCACAATAATGTCATTGAGCTGGCAATGCTGACGAATAATATCCACCACACGTTCAACGCAAGCACTGGTAGCTAAACTACTACCACCAAATTTATGGACATTACAGGCAACTTTTGCCAAGTGATTTTTTGCAGAGCTAAGCGTTACCGCTGTATTTGAACCGATCATTTTACTACCACAGGTATGACAACCTTGTCATACCGCCTTTAAATTATTGATATATAACACGCAGCCAAAGTACATTGATAACTATGGATAACTATGGATAACCACTTTAAGCTTGGCTGGCATCGAGCGCCTGAGATAGGTCGGCCAGTATATCGTCAATATCTTCAATACCAACAGAAAGTCGCACTAATGACTGGGTAATACCGGCGGTAAGTTGTGCTTCAATTTCCATCCCCGCATGGGTCATGGTTGAGGGATGACAGATCAAACTTTCAACACCACCAAGTGATTGTGCCAAGGTGAAAAGTTCAAGTTTATCAAACAGTATTTTAACCGCTTCAACGCCACCTTTAAGCTCAAAACTCATCATAGCGCCAAAATCATACTGCTGTTTTTTAGCTAATTCATGTTGCGGATGGCTAGCTAAACCCGGAAAATAAACCTGTTGAATAGCCGAATGCTGTTGCAAAAATTTTGCCACAGCATTGGCATTAATTTGATGCTGCTTCATCCGTATGGGCAAAGTTTTTAAGCCACGCAAAGCTAAAAAGCTATCAAAAGCTGAACCCGTAATACCAATGCAGTTTGCCCACCAAGCTAGTTTTTCACCTAAGGCTTGTTCTTTGGTGACTAGCACACCGCCAACCACGTCGCTATGACCATTAATGTATTTGGTGGTAGAGTGAAAAACAATATCAGCACCCAATAGCAAGGGTTGTTGCAATACCGGCGACATAAAGGTGTTATCAACCGCCACTAATGCGCCAACTTGATGGGCTTGTTTGGTAATGGCAGCAATATCAACTAAGCGTAACAATGGATTACTCGGTGATTCAACTAAGACTAATTTAGGTTTTGTTGCTAAGGCTTGCGCCAAGGCTTGTTGATCGTTTTGATCAACCACCACGAGCGTAAACTGCCCCCGCTTGGCAAGATGGGTAAATAATCGAAAACTTCCGCCATAGCAATCATGCGGAATAACAACCGTGTCTTGTGTATCAAGTAATTGGCAAATAAGATGCACCGCTGACATGCCGGTATTTGTCACTATGCCAACGGCACCCTGCTCTAAATCTGTAATAGCTTGGGCAAACGTAGCGCGAGTTGGATTGCCGGTGCGTGAATAGTCAAACTGACGCTTGTCATTAAAACCTTTCAGTGCATAGGTGCTTGAAAGGTGAAGAGCTGGAATAACAGCGCCATGGTGTTGGTCGCTATTAATACCTGCTCGAACAGCGGTAGTGGCAATTTTTTTCTCGCTCATGTGTACTCCGGTAAAAATATTTTCTGTATAGATGTTTGGACGTCTATCAATCTAAATGGTTTAAGTTCTTGGGTCAAGTACTTTAGACTTCTAAACTTCTACACATTCGTTATTGACTCAGGCCCCACAACCAGTAAAATCAAGTAGTAAGAATAAATTTATCATAAACTGGCCTACCAAACAGGTTTAACATCGATAAGTTTATCTCAATTAATTAGCATAGAGGAATATTCATGGCAGAGTGGAATGGCGAGTATATTAACCCATACGCCGAACACGGGAAGAAAAGTGAACAAGTCAAAAAGATCACCGTGTCTATCCCTTTACGTGTGTTAAAAGTGCTCACTGATGAACGTACACGTCGCCAAGTGAATAACTTGCGTCATGCCACCAACAGTGAATTGTTATGTGAAGCGTTTTTACATGCTTTTACTGGCCAACCATTACCTGATGATAGTGACTTGGCTAAAGACAACACACAAAAATTACCCGCGAGTGTTCGTCGGGCTTTGGAAGCAAAAGGCATAACTGACTTTAGTGAACACGAAGCGGAATTAGAAGATTAAAACGAGTAGCACAACAATTAGTACAACAAGCAAATAAACAAGGCGCTGATTAGCGCCTTTTTTATTGCTGAAAAATAGGGGTGATTAGCAAGAGTTGCTTTGAAATATATAGCGAAATACCGCCTGTAGTATGCCGCTACATATCAAAAAATAATTATTTCTGTTCATCAGCGCTATTTGAATATTCTTCAAACTGGAACGATATTGCTTTAGTTTGCATTAAAGTGACTTTTAAAGTCAGCGTCGTTCAAATAAAATAACATTATGCCCGTCACCCATATGGCCAGCATCCAGCTTTACATAATTTTGATTTACTAAGCCTTAATTTTTCATAGTGTCCACACATTAAAAAGCTTAATAACTGAAACTTTAATATCATCGAATTTAACTAAGCAGCTACATTAACTCATGACTGACGGCTGATAACTGATAGCTGATAGCTATAAATCTAGCCAGTCGCATCATTTAACTGCAATAAATCCCATTTTGTCCCATATAAATCTTTAAACACGACAACCGTGCCATATTCTTCCACGCGCGGCTCTTCGTTAAACTCGACACCTTGGCTTTTCATCTGTTGATAGTCGCGCCAAAAGTCATTGGTTTGCAGAAATAAAAATACTCGTCCGCCCGCTTGATTGCCCACTGATTGGCTTTGCGCGTCGTTACTGGCTTTAGCAAGCAGTATGTTGGTGCCATTTGAATTCGGTGGTGATATTTGCACCCAACGTTTTCCGCCGCCTAAGTCAGTATCTTCAATCAGCTGAAAGTTTAATTTTTTGCTATAGAATGCAATCGCATCATCATAGTCTTCAACCACGAGGGCAATATTGGCTATGCTTTGTTTGATCGTTTTGGTCATGCTTTGTTCTCTATTCATTTTCACTACTCATCGTCCAAGTCATGCTATTTTAACGTATTTTTCTTCCGTAATGCACTTTGCATGATGTAATTAAAAAAACCTCACCTAGAGATCTTTTTTCACAATCACTAGCCACTAGCTAAAAAATTAATTACTTTGAAAAGAATTTAGTTTGCTTAACAACCTTAATTTCCGGCATATTATCAACGGCAACAGTCAGTGTCACTGACGTAATTTTTTGGCTGATGTTTTCCGGGGGCATCGTTAAATGTACAGGTACACTGGCGATTTCACCCGCTTTTATCATCACCTTACCGTCAACACTTAAACTTACTACTTTTTCCAATACTGTGATCTTAAATTGGCGATCAACTTTTGATTTATTAGTAATTTTCAATAAGTAACTATTCGTCACCTTATCTTGAAAGTCGAGCTGAAATAATGTGCCACGATCCCGCAAAATAGAAAATTCAATT
Source organism: Colwellia sp. MB02u-9 (assembly GCF_014077085.1). Taxonomy (NCBI): domain Bacteria; kingdom Pseudomonadati; phylum Pseudomonadota; class Gammaproteobacteria; order Alteromonadales; family Colwelliaceae; genus Colwellia; species Colwellia sp. MB02u-9. The sequence goes on along the minus strand of NZ_JACGVF010000070.1, from coordinate 151,362 downwards.
GGCACCCGCACTTGAATAGTAAAAATCATAAACGCCATGGCTAATACCGACATAACAGCATAGCCAATAATTTTCGGCCGTAGTAATTTAACCTTTTTACCTTCTAGTGCATTTTCACTGGTATAACTAATTAAGCCCTTAGCATAATTAAATTTACTCATGGTTTGATCACAGGCATCAATGCAAGCACCGCAATTAATACATTCGTATTGCAAGCCGTTACGAATATCAATACCCACTGGGCACACTTCCACACAAAGGTTACAGTCTACACAATCACCTAAACCTAGGTCTTTTGGCTGCTGGTGACGTTTACGAGCACCGCGGCTTTCACCACGCAATTTATCATAAGCAACCACTAGGGTATTCTTGTCGAACATGGCGGATTGAAAGCGTGAATACGGGCACATGTAAATACACATTTTTTCACGTAACCAACCGGCATTACCGTAGGTACAAACAGCAAAAAACAGCACCCAGAAAGTTGTCAGGCCATCCCACTGCCATTGTAGTAAATCAAGATACAGTGCGCGGGCCGGTAAAAAATAACTGATAAATGTTGTTGCGGTAAAAAATGCGATTAATCCCCAAATAAAGTGCTTGGCTGATTTTCTCGCTAAGGTCTCTAATGACAATGGCTGTTCATCACGTTTAATACGTTTATTGCGCGTACCCTCCAACCATTCTTCAACCCAAATAAAACTGAAGGTCCATACGGTTTGAGGACAGGTATAACCACACCAAATTCGACCAAGCCACGTGGTTAAAAAGAAAAGTAAGTAGCAACTAACCAGTAATAATCCCGCTAGAATGATAAAATCCTGTGGAAAAAATGTTTGTGAAAAAATATGAAACTGTTGCTTACCTATATCCAGTAAAACAGCCTGATTACCTTGAAAATTAAGCCAAGGCATCAACATAAATAATAAAACAAAGGCTAAGCCAGTGAATTGTCGAATACGCTGATAACGACCTTTTTGTTGACGAACATAGACTGAGGATTCAGATTTGTAGGGCTTAATGATCAAATCTTCTGCTTTAAAATCAAACTTCATGGTTTACTGCTAAAACTAACGTTAGGATAGTTACTAATAGCAAAATATGAACCAAGTTATAAAATTAAATTAACTCACTGTTTAATATCATATTTATAACTTTATATTCTTTACAGTACCCACCATAAAGCACGATATATCGTGCATTAGCGATATATCGTGCCTTGCATATTATTTTTATAGTGAAGTTATTAGTTAGGACGTACAATTTTCAATTTACTCATGCGAGAGCGTAATGTACTTTCAGGTAAGCCTAACTGCTTAGCGGCACCTATTTCACCGCCAATGCGCCATTTACAGGCTTTTAACACACTTAATATATAGCGGGTTTCCACTTGTGCTAAGGTTTCAATAACAGGAGGGGTAAGTGATTTTGACGAGGTTTTAAAGTTAAAGTTTAGAATAGTCGATTTAGTTAAAATTATCTCGCGCTCAAGTACATTTTGCAATTCACGAATATTACCGGGCCATTGATATTGCATTAATTGAGTTAAGCTACGGTTACTAATAGCACTGATATTTTTACCTAGCGTTTTATTCAGTGTGCTGATAATCGCCTGTGATAACAGTGGTATATCTTCTTGGCGCTCACGCAGCGGTGGAACAGTAACCGGAAAAACATTAAGCCGATAAAACAAATCAATTCTAAATGTACCTTGGGTAATCATCGCCGATAAATCACGGTTAGTAGCCGCGATAACCCTTATATTAACCTTAACAGTTTCACTGCCGCCGACCCGTTCAAACTCTTGCTCTTGTAATACCCGTAGTAACTTGCCTTGTGCTGCCATGGATAATTCACCAATTTCATCAAGAAATAACGTGCCATCATTCGCTAATTCAAAACGGCCTTTGCGTCGTTCAGTAGCGCCAGTAAATGCGCCTTTTTCATGCCCAAATAGTTCAGATTCAAGTAAGCTGGGGGTAAATACAGCACAATTAACTTTTACCATAGTAGAGTTTTTACGTTGACTTAAGGCATGAATATTACGAGCAACCAATTCTTTACCTGTGCCATTCTCTCCCAAAATAAGTACGGTACTATCAGTTTGTGCAACTAGCTCTACTTGCGCCAACATTTTGGTGATTATTGGGCTGCTACCCACCAAGCCAGCAGACGACCACTCTTGCGCTAACTCATTCTGTAGATAGGTATTTTCAGCCTGAAGCTGCTCAGTAAGTGATTGTACATTTTCCAAGGCACTGCGCAGTGCCAACTCAATTTGTTGTTGCTGACTCACATCACGAAATACCGCAACAGCGCCAATAATATGGTTATTTTTATAAACCGCTCGTGTTGTGTACTCAACAGGGAAGTTACTGCCATCTTTGCGCCAGAACACCTCACCACTCACCTGTCGAGAAATACCGTCAAGCGCGGTATTGAATATTTTACATTCACAAGCAGGATAAGGCTCACCATTGCTATAGCTATGATGATGAAACTGATGAATATTTTGTCCCAATAGTTCAGCGTAAGACCAGCCGGTCATGGCTTCTGCAGCAGGATTAATAAAAATAGCGCGCCCTTGTGTATCTAAACCGTAAATACCTTCACCAACAGCGTTTAGTAATAATTCAGAATCGGCGAGATAGGCTTTAATTTCTTTATCCATTGATCTTCCTAAAGTGACTTACTAGGCACGAATAAACTACGTTATTTACGCTAAATATCGAGGTTAATCGTAAACCACGATATACCGTGGCTATATTAGCAATAGCTATAATAGTAGCAATTTTGTAACTACGCTAGCAAATCGTGCCAATCTCATTCACTGTTATCAATTTATTAGCCATGTTTGATGTTGCCGATGTCTAAGTTAAAAGTTGAACGTTGAACGTTAAATTAAAAAATGCCCAAAAAAAAGGGAAGCAATAAGCTTCCCTTCTATTTCATTCTCGATCTAAGGCTACATTGCTTACAAGCGTAACCGTTAGCCTTGGTAATTCGCTGGCATTGCGAGTGCCGCTACACCTGAGTCCACTGCTGCTTGTGCAACCGCAATAGCGACAGCCGAACGTAAACGTGAGTCCATAGGTTTTGGGATAATGTAATTTCTACCAAAATTTAACTCGTCACAGCCACTAGCCGCTAATACTTCTGCCGTCACTTGCTCTTTTGCTAAGGTGCGAATGGCATGTACGGCGGCAATTTTCATTTCATCATTAATGATACGTGCGCGCACATCTAAAGCGCCACGGAAAATAAAGGGGAAACAAAGTACGTTATTTACTTGGTTTGGGTAGTCTGAACGACCGGTAGCAATAATTAAATCATCGCGTGTTGCCATAGCCAGTTCAGGTTTAATTTCTGGATCTGGATTTGAACAAGCAAAAATCACGGGCTTAGCGGCCATAAGCTTTATGTGTGAAGGTAATAGTAAATTAGGGCCAGATACACCAATGAATACGTCAGCACCATCGATGGCGTCTTCTAGCGTGCGCTTATCCGTATTGTTAGCAAATAATTTTTTATATTCATTTAAATCGTCACGGCGGGTGTGAATAACACCTTTAGTGTCGAGCATATAAATTTTTTCACGTTGTGCGCCACATTTAATCAACAGTTCCATACAGGCAATGGCTGCAGCGCCAGCCCCCATACAAACAATGTTAGCGTGTCGAAGTTCTTTACCTTGAATTTCTAGCGCATTTATCATTCCCGCTGCCGTTACAATAGCAGTACCGTGTTGATCGTCATGAAATACCGGTATTTTACAGCGTTCAATGAGCGCCTTTTCAATAACAAAACATTCAGGTGCTTTAATATCTTCTAAGTTAATGCCACCAAAGCTGTCAGCAATATTAGCTACCGTGTTAATGAAGTCTTCAACGGTTTTATGGTTAACTTCAATATCAAACGAATTAATGCCAGCAAAACGTTTAAACAATAACGCTTTGCCTTCCATCACAGGTTTAGAGGCCATTGGCCCTAAGTTTCCTAAACCTAAAATAGCGGTACCATTGGTGATAACAGCAACGGTATTGCCTTTGCCGGTATATTTATAAACGTCATCAGGATTTTCAGCAATGGCGCGAACAGGTTCGGCAACACCAGGGCTATAAGCGAGCGAGAGATCTTTGCTTGTTTCAGCAGGGGTCGTTAATTCAACACTAATTTTGCCCGGCGTTGGGTATTGGTGATAATCAAGTGCTTGTTGGCGAAGATCTGTCATGTTTATTCCTAATGTGTGAGTCTTATGCGTGAGTTTACGTTAGAGCTATTATGGTTATTTATATACTATTGCAATGCGATGTCTAATTTCAAGCTGTTTTGTATATATTAATTCGCTACAAGCTATAATTAATATAGCCTGAATAGTTTGATATTTCACATAACCTAGCTAAATATTGGACATAAAGCGTTAACTATTGATATCAAAATAGCGATTAGCATACTTTATCAAACCATAAGCAGTTTAATTATATAGATTAAGTTTAAGCCGCTTGTTTTACTTGTAAAGCTTTGTGAATTTGTATCATTTCATACTGACTAACAAAATTAACCAAAGTAGATCTGTCTTTACTTTTAACTATAGTGTTAACCATGCTTTTAATGATCTTTATAACTATGCTCTCGCCCAGATTAAAAAGGCTTAAGCTAAATTTTAATGCTGATATTGCCACTAGCTTGCCATACCGAGTGGATTAATTATCTACTCACTTAAAAGGGTTAACATCAGAAAATACCGTATTATAAAACTGCTAAGTAGCATAACTACTGACTACATTTTATGTCTTGTATTTATCCATTTTTGCTGGTGAAACAATAGATTGGTTAAATTAGTCAAAGGGATTTAAAAATGCAGAGGTAAATAGTGACTGAATTTTAGCGATAAAAAAACCACCTAGCAGGTGGTTTTTAAAAAGTGATTAAAACGTAGAAATTTAATTATTCGTCAAACGGATTAACTAAAATCATGGTCTCGATACGATCTGGGCCAGTTGAAATAATATCAACAGGTACGCCAGTAATTTCTTCAATACGTTTAATGTAAGCAATCGCATTAGCTGGTAGAGCGTCAATAGACGTAGCACCAACGGTGGTTTCACTCCAACCTGGCATTTCTTCATACACTGGGGTAATTTTTTCGTAACCTTCAGCTGCTGTTGGTGGCACAGTAATAATGTCGCCTTCAGCTGTTTTGTAGCCAGTACATATTTTTAATGTTTTTAAGCCGTCTAAAACGTCAAGCTTAGTTAAACAAAAACCACTAATACTGTTAACTTGCACCGCACGATGCATAGCGACCGCGTCAAACCAACCACAACGACGTTCACGGCCAGTAGTTGCACCAAATTCATGCCCTACAGTGCCTAAGTGATTACCCACTTCGTCATTTAATTCAGTTGGGAAAGGACCTGAACCAACACGTGTTGTGTATGCTTTAGTAATACCTAGCACGTAGTCTAAGTAAAGTGGACCAAAGCCGCTACCAGTAGCAACGCCACCGACTGTGGTGTTTGATGAGGTGACATACGGATATGTTCCGTGGTCAATATCAAGCAATGTACCTTGTGCACCTTCAAACATGATAGATTCGCCCGCTTTACGCGCTTGATCTAGCATTTCAGAGATATCAGCAACCATGCCTTTAATTATGTCAGCAACAGCCATAGCATCAGCAAGTACTTCTTCATAACTTACTGGCTCAGCTTGGTAGTAATGCGTTAAAACAAAATTATGGTATTCCATAATTTCTTTTAATTTCACCGCAAATGATTCTGCACAAAATAAATCACCAACACGTAAACCACGACGAGCAGCTTTATCTTCATAAGCTGGACCAATACCACGGCCTGTAGTACCAATAGCTTTGCTACCACGCGCTTTTTCACGAGCGGCATCTAATGCGTTGTGATAAGGAAGAATTAATGGACATGCATCGCTGATTAAAAGACGGTCACGTACTGGTACGCCACGTTCTTCTAACATGGCCATTTCTGTCATAAGTGCTTTAGGACAAAGAACAACACCGTTACCGATTAAACATTTTACGTTGTCACGTAATACGCCAGATGGAATAAGATGTAAAACGGTTTTTTCACCATCAATGACTAGTGTGTGACCCGCATTGTGGCCACCTTGATAGCGCACTACATATTTCGCTTTATCAGTAAGTAAGTCGACGACTTTACCTTTACCTTCGTCACCCCATTGGGTGCCTAGAACTACGACGTTTTTACCCATGTTCACATTTTGGTAAGAAAATTAGGCGAGGATTCTATCAAATATCAATATTGAGTCCAAGCAATAATTGTTGAATTTTAATGCGTTATTAAAAAAACCTGTGGTAGTGCAGAGTTAGCAAAGGAATTAATTTACTGTCCAAAACAGCATAATACCGATTAACAGCAAAAATAAACCTATTTGACGAATAGTATTAACCGGTTCATTGGCTAGTTTTAAAACATAGGCTCGCCATTTATTCGGAAATAGTGCCGGAATCACTCCTTCAATAATTAACGCAATAGCCAATGCCATTAGCAACGTAGATAGCATGTAAATTCCTTATATAAATCCATACAATGAAAACCAAATCTAGAACACTTTGAGTACATTTTTCAAGTGATAAAAACACAAAAGCCATGACAATGTCATGGCTTTTAAATTACTCTTTAACCTTAACTACTAATTAGTTTTTTTACCATTCTTTAGGTAATTAAAGAAATTACTGTCAGGTTTAATAACTAAAATATCACTCTTAGAGCTAAAACTGTTTTCATAAGCTTCTAAACTACGGAAGAAGTTATAAAACTCAGCATCTTGTGTATAAGAGTCGGCATAGACTTTTGCTGCTAGGGCATCACCTTCACCACGAACTTCTTGTGCATTCTTCTGTGCTGTTGCTAACATAACCGTTACTTTAGCATCAATAGTGGCACGAATGATTTCAGCTTGCTCTTGACCTTGTGAACGATGTTCTTTCGCCACAGCAGTACGTTCAGCACGCATACGTTCGTAAATTGAATTACTGACCTCTGTAGGTAGGTTGATAGCTTTGATGCGAACATCAATCACTTCAATACCTAAATCTTCACGGCTACTGGTAGCACTTTCTAATGCTTGGGCCATGATGTCATCTCGATCGCCAGAAACAATTTCTTTAATCGTACGTGTACCAATCTCGGTACGTAAGCCATTATTTACTTTCTGTTTCAATAACGCGCGAGCGTTCTCAATTGAACCTGAAGTACGCAAATAATAGGTTGAAAAGTTAACAATGCGCCATTTAACAAATGAGTCGACCATTAAATCTTTCTTCTCAGATGTTACAAAACGATCTGGCTCTTCGTCCAAGGTTTGAATACGCGCATCAAGTTTACGTACTGTGTTAATAAATGGAAATTTAAAGTGTAAACCTGGCTCATAAACTTTCATGTCGCCGGTATCACCGTCACGCGTAATTTTTGAGAACTGGAAAACTATGCCACGTTGGCCTTCAGTCACAACAAAAACAGACGAAACTGTTAGCACAAGTATTAAGGCAATAATTGCCAATATAAAATTCTTCATGGCTTAGTCTCTCCCATTATTGAAACGATCATTACGACCGGATAATGCTGGTGCAGTATTAGTACTATTTGACGACTGGTTTATCGCCGGTACTGATTGTTGCGTAGCACGTTGACTACTAGACTGCTGTTGCATAATTTTATCTAGTGGTAGATAAATCATGCTATTGCCGCCGTCAACATCAACCATTACTTTACTGGTGTTGCTATAAAATTTTTCCATCGACGTTAAATACATACGCTGACGGGTAACTTCAGGTGCTGCTTGATATTCAGGTAATAACTTGTTGAAACGAGCAACGTCACCTTCTGCATCAAGTAGTATCTGCGCTTTATAAGCTAATGCTTCTTGCTCTAAACGCTTAACACGACCACGAGCACGAGGTTCAATGCCTCTTGCATACGCTTCCGCTTCACGTAAGAAACGCACTTCATCTTCTTGTGCAGCAATGGCGTCATCAAAAGCGTCTTTGACTTCTTCAGGAGGACGAGCGTCCTTGAAGTTAACATCGACAACAATCAAACCTAAATTATAAGGTTTAATAATTTCTTCTAGCTCTGTCCATACCGCTTGGCGCACAGCTTCACGACCACTGGTCAAAATGTCATCCATTCTTGAGTGACCAACCACATAGCGCAAAGCACTATCAAGCGATTCACTTAAGCTTTCGTCAGCATTAGTAACACTGAAAATATAATTACGTGCATTAACTACACGATATTGAATTTGCATTTCAACACGAACAACATTCTCATCTTTTGTTAGCATAAAGCCAGAAGAAGGAAGGTTACGTGTGGTTTGCATATCAACTGGAATAATACGTTCAGCGAACGTCCACTTCCAACGTAAACCAGGTTCTACCGTGCCAGCATACTGACCAAAACGTAAAACGATACCTTTTTCAGCTTCTTTAATGGTAAAAAAACCAGCGAAGGCATAGCCCAAAATCGCCACAATAAGCACTACCATGATGCCGATACTAGAAAAGTTTTTCCCCGCACCGCCTCCTGATTTGTTGCCACCAAAAATACCGCCAAATTTATTGCCGATATCTTTTAATAAATCATCTAAGTCAGGTGGGCCTTGATTTTTGCCACCTTTGTTTTTCCAGGGGTCTTTCTCATTGTTCCCCGGTTCATTCCAAGCCATGCTATTCTCCGCTATAAAAAATTAATGCGCTAACTGCTATATTAACCACGCTAATATATCAGTCTGTTAAGTGTGAATAAAGTGCTCTATTTCTGCTTCGTCTTGTTTTAGTAACTGATTCCATTCTCTCACCGGTAATTTTATATCTAATAAACAATTACCATGCTCGTCATAATGCTCATCAGTAATGCAATTTAACTGGTAAAGTTGACCACGAAGTTTACCGGCACTAGGCGGTAAACAAAGTAGGTGTTTGATAATTTTTTTACCTAATCGTTCTGACAGTGCTTGAAATAAAAGCTCAATGCCAATGCCTTTCTGGGCTGACAGCCAAACACGAATCGGTAGCCCTTGATCATCACGATCAATTCTGGGTTCAACATCATCTAACTGGTCTATTTTATTACAAATCAATAGTTGTGGAACATCACCCGCTTCTATCTCTTTTAAAACTTCTTCTACTTGTTCAATATTTTCGCTACGTCGTTCATCAGCAATGTCAATAATGTGCAGCAACAACTCTGCTTCTCTTGTTTCGGTTAACGTCGCTTTAAATGCGGCCACTAAATCATGGGGTAGATGACGTATAAATCCTACGGTATCAGCCAGAATAACACGACCAACTTCATCTACTTCAATTTTACGCAAAGTGGGGTCTAAAGTGGCAAACAATTGATCGGCGGCGTACACACCTGCCTGCGTTATTTGGTTAAATAATGTTGATTTGCCGGCATTGGTATAACCCACTAAAGAAAGTGTTGGGATTTCAGCTCTAGTTCTCGCCCGACGCCCCTGTTGTCTTTGCTTTTCAACTTTTCCCAAGCGTTTACGGATATTGACCATACGATCACGTAATAAACGCCTATCTGTTTCCAACTGAGTTTCGCCTGGCCCACGTAAACCAATACCACCTTTTTGGCGCTCTAAGTGAGTCCAACCGCGTATTAATCGTGTACTCATATGGCGTAACTGTGCTAATTCTACTTGTAATTTACCTTCGTGAGTTCGAGCTCGTTGGGCAAAAATATCTAAAATTAGCGTCGTACGATCAACCACACGACATTGACACAAGGCTTCAATGTTTTTTTCTTGAGATGGCGATAAACTATGATTAAACAAGACAATATTCGCATCGAACATGCGCACAGCATCAGCCACTTCTTGCACTTTACCTGTACCAACAAAATATTTCGGGTGCGGAGTAGCGCGTTTACCTGTGATGGTATTTAACGCACCTATACCAGCAGAACTTACAAGCATTTCAAACTCTTGTAAGTCTTCACGGGTATTATCATCGGGAAAATCTAAATGAACAAGTATAGCCCGCTCACCTGCCTGATATCTATCAAACAAATGAGCGACTCAATACAATACTAACTTTTTGCATTAATCTTCTATGTCCTGATTCATTTGTGGGACTGGCATACTAGTTACTGCTCTAGCGGGTACTACCGTTGAGATAGCGTGCTTATATACCATTTGACTAACGGTGTTTTTAAGTAAAATTACAAACTGATCGAATGACTCTACTTGCCCTTGTAGTTTAATGCCATTAACCAAGTAAATTGCTACAGGAATACGATCACGACGTAACGCATTCAAAAATGGGTCTTGTAAAGATTGCCCCTTTGCCATTATTAGGTACCTTTTTTATTTTTAGTGAAAGTTAAATATTCTGTTGAATACTTTATTAAAAATACTTTATTAAAATTATTCAATAAAACTAGCTGGTTAATACACAGCTGTTTTAATTATACATCAATGTTTAAAGTTTGCTTACTGCCGATAAAATAACTTTTAAATTATTTTCATCTTCCATATCTAACCAATGTAAATTTTGCCAATTCCGTAGCCAGGTTAACTGTCTTTTTGCTAACTGACGTGTTGCACAAACACCTCTAAAAACCATCTCATCGTGATCATAGTCGCCCGCTAAATGTTGCCACATTTGTCGGTAACCAACACAGCGGATAGCCGGCAGGTCAAGGTCCAGATCAGCCCTTGCTTTCAAGCCAGTAACTTCTTGTTCAAAGCCTTGTGCTATCATTTGCGTAAAGCGTAACTCTATTCGTGCATGCAAGTCACTACGTTCTTTCGGTGCTATCGCAAATTGTAAAATATTCCCGTTGACTTTATCACCTTTTATTTCGGTCAATTGTGTCAAAGTGTTACCTGTTTTTCGATAAACTTCTATCGCTCTTGCAAGTCGTTGCGGATCATTAGGATGAATGCGCTCTGCTGAAACAGGGTCAAAACTTTGCAACTCTTCGTGCATAGCCAACCAACCTTTTTCAGCCGCTTCTAACGCTATTATATCTCTAATACTTTGATCAGCTTGAGGCAATGGCGAAATACCATCAATCAAGCTTTTAAAGTACATCATAGTACCGCCGACCAATAAAGGAATACGACCATTTTCTCGACTTTTTGCAATGGCCTTAAGCGCATCTTGACAAAAATCAGCGGCAGAATAACTTTCGCTTGGATCTTTAATATCGATCAATTGATGTGGATAAGCCGCTAATTCATCCGCTGTTGGTTTCGCCGTACCAATGTCCATACCTTTAAAAACTAACGCTGAATCAACACTAATAATGTCACAAGGTAGAGCATCATATAATGCCATTGCTAGAGCAGTTTTACCTGAGGCGGTAGGCCCCATTAAACAAATAACGGGTGGCTGTTTATCGTCAATATGCTCTTGGTTTGCCAGCTTAGTCATTTCGGTAATATTTTATCTAACTCATTTACTGAAGATGTGAGGTCTATGGCGACCGAATTCAAGCGTAGTTGCTGTTCAAATTGACAATTAAAATCACTTTCAGCATTTCGCCAAACTTGTAATGCCTGTGCTTGCGTACATTCTTCGCTTAGCATAAGGCTAGCTAATGCCATTTGCCAATCAATTTCTGCGTAGACACTCTCTTGATTTTCAACGTCTAACTGTTTAATTAGCTTATCAAAACTATTAGCTATATCTTTATTTCTTAGCAAAGCAGGAAATTGTCTAATTTGTAATGTGCTGGTCTGTAACTGACGAATTTCCATGCCCATATGCTGAAATTGTTTTTCATTTATTTGCACAAATTTTGCTACTTTTTCACTGACCTTAATTTTTATTGGCAGTAATAACGGCTGACTGACCAATTTTTCATGCCAACGTTGCTGGATAACTTGCAGCCGTAACAAGTGTTCGAGCTTGTTCACTGATAATAAACGTAACGCCTGGCGTTGTTGAATAACAAGGTAATGTGGTGCCTGCCAGAATAAAATTTTTGTCACATCTGTCATTTCATCTTTACTTGATGATGCGGCATTTACCAATATTGGCATGGCGGCTGTTGGTGCTACATCAGTGGTTATGGCCGGTAGTTCAGGCTCAGTTACCTGTGAATTAAGCGCTAATGGTGTCATTAAATCACTGTAGGCTTTGCTCGCTTGAGGATTTATTTTTGTCGAATAATGTCGCGCATTAGCTTGAGAAAAATTGCTGCTAACTCGCGGGTCTTTGTTATCAGCGGTATATTCAGCCTTTTGGCTTGCAGCCTGATCTCTAGCTAAGGCATTACTTTGCCGATCAATATCAGTACTTGCCCGTAAAGGGGTAATGAAACTAGGGGCTTGAACCTCAGCTTGTTGAGGGCTTTGAACCTCGTTATCAGGCGTTAAAATTTCGCCGGTACTATTATCAACCTTGAGCGCTAACTCATTAGTTAAGGCACGATTACAGACCGAATAAATAAAGTCATGCACATAACGCCCTTGATGAAAACGTACTTCATGTTTAGACGGATGCACATTAACGTCAACTTCACAAAAATCGAGTTGTAGAAACAAGACGAATGCAGGGTAGCTGTCACTGGGCAATAAATCGGCATAAGCTTGACGAATGGCATGATTAATTAACTTATCGCGCATCATACGATTATTAACATAACTGTAGGTAAGATCATTTTGGTTACGATAATAACTTGGTTGGGCAATCCAACCCTGTAAATGTAGGCCATCATGTTCGCAATTAATTTCTATCGCATGATCAATAAATTTTTGTCCACAAACTTGTGCAACCCTTTTACTACGCTGTATTGATGAATTAGCGACGCGAAATTGTTTAACCACTTTATGGTTATGGGTAAGCACAAAAGTAATAGCAAAATTTGCCAAAGCAATGCGTTTAATCACTTCTTCAATATGAGCAAACTCTGTTTTTTCTGTGCGTAAAAATTTTCGTCTTGCTGGCGTGTTAAAAAATAAGTCGCTCACATCAATTGTTGTACCATTTGGGTGAGCAGCAGGCTTGATTGACACCGCCATATCACGCCCTTCCGCATTCGCTTGCCACGCTGACGCTTGTGCTTCAGGCTTAGAGGTTAAAGTTAACCGTGCGACAGAACTAATACTGGCTAATGCCTCACCACGAAAGCCCAAACTACTGATGGCTTCAAGATCATCAAGGTCTTTAATTTTACTGGTGGCATGTCGGCTCAGCGCTAACGCTAACTCTGCTTTGGCAATACCCTTGCCGTTGTCGATAATGCGAATGCGCTTGGCGCCGCCTTTTTCAATGTCTATTTTAATGCTTGTGGCGCCAGCATCGATACTATTTTCTACCAGTTCTTTAACAACCGAGGCTGGACGTTCAACGACTTCACCAGCGGCAATTTGGTTGGCGAGGCGAGCGGGTAATATGGCAATGGTCATGCGAAGCTTAATCTGCCTGTGGTATTTTGAGTGTTTGGCCAATTCTAACCACATTAGATGTGAGATTGTTGGCTGATTTTAATTTTCTAACGGAAACTTTATAACGCTGAGCAACTACAGAAAGCGACTCACCGCGGCTGACCCTGTGTTCACGAAATCGTGTCGCAGCGATTAATGTGCCATCAGGTGGATTACGAGAGAAATAGTCATCTACCGCAATATATATTGCCTTAGCCAACTTATATTGATGATTGGCATTATTTAAACGTCTTTCTTCTTGTGGATTAGAAATAAAACCGGTTTCAATTAATACTGACGGAATATCATTAGATTTTAATACCGCTAAGCTTAAACGTTCTGGCTTATGCTTATGTAGTCTTGTGACTTTCTTAAGCTGCTTAACCACATGTTCAGCAAAATCATAACTGCTTGCCATAGTGTATTCTTTCTTCATATCACCTAGTGCTATCGCTAAGTTGTTATCCTTAGTTTTTCTAATGGTTTCACCTGCGCCACCTAGTAGTTCGGAATTTTTTTCTCGGTTTTGAATCCAGTGGCTAAATTCTGAATCAGCACGACGCGTAGCTTGTACTAACACTGAAGCGCCGTTGGGTTGTGATGAGGTAAAGGCGTCAGCGTGAATAGAAATAAGAAGATCAGCCTTGGATTTTCTGGCTAATTCAGTTTTACGATCATGGTTAACATAATAGTCACCACTGCGGATCATCACCGCTTTTAGACCTTGCTTTTCGTTAATTAAATTAGCGAGTTTTTGCGCTATCTTTAAGGTTATGCGTTTTTCATAAGTTCCTGCAGCACCTATAGATCCTGGGTCTTCACCACCATGTCCGGCAACAATGGCAATAACGATGTCGCGTTTACCTTTGCTATTGTCGTGTTGTGCAATGGTCTGACTTTGTTTGTCGTAGAGATCAATAACCAGCCGGTCACCGTATTGCCCCGCAGGCGCCAGCGGAAATACAGAGATACGAAAGTTATCCGCTAACTCAAGTACTAAGCGAGTCGTTCCTTGCTGTTTTGAGCGACTAGTGCGAATTTTTTTCACTCGGCGGTCAGCTTTTATCACCGACATTAAATCGACATAGTTTGTACTATTTTTAAAGTCGATCACTAAGCGTTGAGGGGATTGTAATGAAAAGTATTTAAAATCAGGTTGTTGACTAAGATCAAAAACAATACGGGTATTTTCAGGCGCAGGCCAGACCCGCACACTGTCAATACTGTTGCTGGCGTTAGCAATACTTACTATGCCTAGACAGAGCATAAGTATGACTATTATTTTTGTTGAAAAACTTGCTAAACGCATTGAATCACTTACCTTTTAAGGGCCTTTCAACAGCCTTTTTTAGCTGTTACTTTTCTTATTGAACTGCGCTGAAACTATCTGTGAGCAATAAAGCGCGCTACCGCGCTAAAATTGACAGTAAGCGTTTACCTAAAACTGTTTTAGCCAAAAGTGAAACTTGACGCTGCTCATCATGATAAGCCAAGTCTATAATCATATCTGGCTCTGGTAACATGCCCTGACCTTTTTCAGGCCACTCTATAAAGCTACAACACTGGCTATTAAAGTAATCTCGAATGCCCATATACTCTAATTCTTCAGGGTCAGCTAGCCGGTATAAGTCAAAATGATACACTTGCCAGTCTGCTAAGTCATAGGGTTCAACTAAGGTATAGGTTGGGCTTTTAACATTACCGACATGCCCCATTCCTTGCACAAAACCTCGTGTTAAGGTAGTTTTTCCGGCACCAAGATCACCATTTAGGTAAACAATAATCCCTTGTTTCAACTCTGTTTTTACAATATCAGCTAATTGTTTACCCAAAGTGATTGTTGCCAATTCATCGGCTAATATAAAGTTTTTTTTTGTCACAAAATTATTCATCGTATTGTTATTACTTCTAAAGTATCTTATCTGCAGCGTAATTACCATTAATTAGCCGCTGAATTTCGGGGTATAGATCACTCGCAAGTAACCCTATTTGACCGTGCTTTTGGGCAATAATATCAGCTGCACGACCGTGAACATAGACACCTAAGCGGGCAGCGACAAATAAATCCTCACTTTGTAAGATTAGTGCGCCAATAATACCACTGAGCACATCACCCATTCCACCACTGGCCATGCCTGAATTACCCGTACTATTAACCCAAACAATATCGCCATTAGATACCAGTGTACCGGCACCTTTTAACACACATACGCCGCCATATTGTTGCGCTATTTTTTTTACCGCTGAAAATCGGTCCGCTTCAACCTCAGCAATCGAGCATGACAACAAAGCCGCCGCTTCACCGGAATGAGGTGTTAATACCCATTGAGTATTTTTTAATGCACTTTTGCCAAGTAACCTTAAGGCATCAGCATCAACTACTTTTGGCTCAGGCCGCTTAATCACCAAATTAAATAACGCTTTTGACCAAAGCTCTTGCCCTAAGCCAGGGCCAAGTATGATGACTTTTATTTTTTTTAGTAGCGCTGAACGCTTTAAGCTTTCGGCTGAATTTGCCACTACCATCAGCTCTGCTTGTCTGGTCAGTAAAGTGTTACGTGACTTTTCGTGACAACAAACACCAACTAGTGCGGCACCCGTTCGCAAAGCTGCCTCTGCAGCCAAACAAATAGCGCCGGTAAAGGCGTGAAAACCGCCAACCGCTAGCAACATGCCAATATTACCTTTATGGCTGCAAGGGGCTCTGGGTAAAATAGCCGGTAAGTTTTTCTCACTTTGGCGAAAACATGCCGCTGTGGTTAACGCCGCTAACACCCGATTTACGCCTAGGGTTTCAAGCTGTAGATTACCGACATAGTTTGCGGCTTGCCCCGTCAATAAACCTTGCTTGTAGGCTATTAATGTCACCGTTAAATCGGCCTTGACCGCAACACTTGATACTGTCCCTAAGTCAGCATTAAGTCCTGACGGCACGTCAAGCGACACCCGTGGGCATGGCTGGTTATTTATCTGGGTAATCAAGTCGACAAGGGCTGAAGATAATACCCCGCTAAAACCAATACCAAATAAGCAGTCAACAATAACACCTGCTTGAAACCCAGCTACAAGGGTTTCCATTACCTCACTTTGCGGGCAAAAATCAATTTTTACTGGCAGCACGGTAAGTAAGGTTAGCGCTTGTTGTGCATCGCCCGTAATAGATTCGCGCTCAGCATTAACCAGCACAGTGACAGCTAGACCGGCTTGATGGGCTAATCTGGCAACAATATAACCATCGCCACCATTGTTGCCTTTACCGCAAACAATGAGGAGCTTAGTCGCGGCGGGAAAATGCTGCTGTATTTGACTGAACACCGCACGGCCTGCTCGTTCCATTAGTTGAAATAAATTGATACCGACTGCTTGTGCGGCGTCAGCCTCATAGCGTTGTAGTTGATTAACCTTATAAGCATGATGTGTTAAACTATTCGACACTTTTAATACCACCTTTATCGTTTGAACATTCGGCTGCCATGACTACACCTGCTCTTAACTATCAAGATTTAACAGAAAAAATCAAGCTTTGGGGCCAAGAACTTGGCTTTTCACAAGTGGGTATTAGCGATGTCGACTTATCTGAACACGAGGACGCTTTAACCCGTTGGCTAGAAAATAACTATCACGGCACTATGGATTATATGGCCCGACATGGCTTAATGCGTGCCAGAGCAAAGGAATTGGTTGCCGGCACCCTGAATGTTATCAGCGTGCGCATGGATTATTTGCCTACCGATGCGAAATTTGCTCGCATTTTAAAAAATCGCGATCATGCTTATATCAGCCGATATGCCTTGGGTCGCGATTATCACAAATTAATGCGCAAACGCCTAAAACAATTAGGTGAGATAATTAAAACCCATTGTAACAATCTTAATTATCGCCCTTTTGTTGATTCTGCGCCAATACTTGAAAGACCTCTGGCCGAAAAAGCAGGTTTAGGTTGGGTGGGTAAACATTCATTACTGATTAACAAGCAAGCGGGCTCTTGGTTTTTTATCGGCGAGCTCTTGGTTGATATACCCTTAATTCATGATACTAAGGCAGAAAATCACTGTGGTACTTGTGTGTCCTGTATCAAAATTTGCCCAACTCAAGCCATAGTTGAACCTTATGTGGTCGATGCAAGACGCTGTATATCCTATCTGACGATAGAATTACGTGACGCCATCCCCGTAGAATTTAGGCCTTTAATTGGCAATAGAGTCTATGGTTGCGATGACTGCCAATTAATTTGCCCGTGGAACAAGTTTGCCAAGCTTGGCAGTGAAGATGATTTTAAACCTCGACAAAACTTAGACAATATCACTTTATTAACTTTGTTTTCATGGGACGAAGCAAGATTTTTAAGTAAAACTGAAGGCTCGCCTATTCGTCGTATTGGCTTTCAGTGTTGGCAGCGCAATATCGCCGTTGCCCTGGGTAATGCCGATTTCTCAATAGCTAATATTGAGGCGTTAACTGAAAAAATAGCAAACTCAGCCCCTATGGTTGCTGAACATATTGAGTGGGCAATAGTACAACAAAAACTTAAACAACAAGCTTTAACTAAAGATCAAAATTTACGTTTAACCGCACGATTAATTCGTTCGGTTGAAAAAGGTATGCCTCGCGATGCTTAGCACCTAATGCATTAAATCAGACCCGTTTCATTAATTAGCGGGTCTGATTTATTTGTGGAAAAAACCAACAAAACCATGGCAGTTATTTTAATAACGCAGTAGTGAATTGTTTTACCCAGGTGAAATGATCAGGAAATTAATGAGCTTGGTAAAAATCATGGCGTTTGCCACTAGTTTAATTTTTGCCATTTCAGCGTTAATTCGTTCAGCGTTGCCAGGCCTTTACCTTCAAAATTTAGCGTTGAAAGCACAGCAAGAATACCCTCGACTGTCACCTGATGCTCAGGTGTGTCCTGATCTTCTTGCTTAATTTTTATCAATATTTTTAATTGGCTAAACAGTAATTTGACATTATTTGGACTCAGTTGTAATGCTTGTTGAATGGCCTTTAACGCCGGTAGTAATCGATGCTTCTGAAAATGCTCAACCGCCATGCGGTTAAGTTCTTTGGCAGTAAAGTGTATCTCTTCACGCTGTTGGCTTTCTTGCGCTATGTAATGCCTAACCACTTGGCTATTCAACGAATTACCGGCAATTTGATGATTGATGGCTGCAAGCAATTTTATCGCCTCTTCACGCATACCTAACTCATGCAATACTTTCACCCGATCTAAATTATCCTCTACTACTGTGCTGGGTATAAGCGACATATGATTTTCAACTAATTTTATCGCTTTAACTTGTTCATTACGGACATTGTGTAACCTAGCTTTAACCACTAATAATGGTTGTTTAAAAAGGCTTAAATCTTGGCAGTCATGCTCAAATTGTCTGATATAACGATCAGTTTGCCGCAATATTTCATTGGCACTGTCATCTGGAGTTGCACAAGCAAGATCAATACCCGCTCTGATCACATTCAGTAAAAGTTCGGGGGAGTCATGAATTGAGTTTTTCGCTTGTTGTGCTATGTTGCGCGTCGCTACATATTGTCCTTTATAATCATGAGTTAAGCGGGCTAAATCCCACGATTTTCTATTACGTTCAATATTTCTCGGTGCCAGTGCCATGGCTTTTTTAATTTCTTCATAGGCCTGCTGGTATTGTTCTTGTTCGATGAAATACTGCGCCATCATATCGTGAGCACCAAAACGTGTGTCTGGCTTATCAATCAAGCTGTTTACCATGTCGCTAATTTCACCCAAGCGACCTTGCTTTAACAAGGCCTTGGCATAGCCTAAATAAACCCAGGAGTATTTATAGGTTTTAAATAATCTCCGATAAAAAGCTTCTGCTGTTTCAAACTCAAGCAAGGAAAGATATGACTCACCTTTAATGCGGTTAATATTAGGATGATAATGGGCTAACTTTTCATTTTGCAGGTGTCGATCGGCAAAATAAAGTGCTTTGGCGTAGGCTTTTTTGTCTATCGCATTGTTGATATTAAAAAGCACTTGCTTGACCTTTAATATCGCGATGAAGCGGGTTCTGACTTTTTTTATCGCTAACGGTTTTGTCCAAAAGTCATCGGGTTGCAACTCGATGATAGAGTTGACCAATGCTTCATTAGTTTCTGTACTGAGGAATATTAATACCGTAGTTTTAGTCACATGGCCTTTAAATTTCAATTCTTCTAATAAGTGAAAACCGTCTTTGTCGCTTTGAATGTTAAAGGCGCAAATAACAATATGAAAATGCATTTCATCGCACAACCTAAGACCATAATAGGCATTTTGCACACAACGCACTTCCTTTATACCAAGCGCAAATAGGCTTGCTTTTAACACACTGTGTACTAGTAGGTTATCGTCGATAACTAAAACATTAAGTTGATCAAGTTGCGCTAAGGTATTTTTTTCAACATCTTGCATGATTTACCTTACTGGCTATTGTTTTAGCCTGCTACTTTCCATATTGTTGTTGACGTTGTCGGCACTGGTTAAGTACCGCTTTTTTTGCCGCTACATCAAGCTTACGCCATGTCATAATTTCATCAATATTGCGAAAGCAGCCTAAACAAACATCGTCCTCGTTGAGGCCACAATGACTTACACAAGGGCTAGCAACATCTTTAACTTTGTCTTTTGACTGGTAGTATTGAACACTCATATCGCTTCTGCAAATTCAGTTAGCTGTAATAGACATAGTTTGAGGTGATTTAGCTGACGTTGCAATGGCTCTTTTTCTGGTACTGAAAAAGCGCCATTTAACGCTTTTGGGCTAAGCAACTGACTTAACTGTCGACATTGCGCCAATAAAGGTCTGGCGGCAATAACATTAGCTAAGGTAGTTAACGACTGTAAAAGCGCTAAAGCGAGGCGGTAGTCTTGCGCCGCTAATGCAGAACTTAACGCTTGGAGATTGGTGCTAATGTCTGCTAAATATTCATCTAACATAAAAGCGGCTAACTCAGCAGAGCCTTGATTTTCTGCGTATTGGGTTAAATCCAAAGCCTCTGCTGTTGGTTTATTTATTTGCTCGAAGCCAACAGAGAAGTCTAACGACTGCTCAATATCAGCCATATTCAATACTTGCTCACCAGTCACATCGCTCTTGTCAGGCACAGTATTTGGCATGACACTGTACTTATTATCTTGCTTATCTGCCGGTGAGGCCAATATGGCTTGATTTTCACCTGTGCCTGCAGCTGACTTTAACCAAGGAGATAATTGTTGAATTAATTGTTGAATATCTAATGTCGGGGCTAAATAGCCACTATGCCAAGACGTTGGTAAGTTAAGTTTATCGAAAAAATCGTCTGACTTATCTTTATTATTGCTCAAAGCAAACAGGCCACGAACAGGAGTTAATGTATTATTAACAGTGCTATTAACAGTATGGTTAAAACTGGAAAACTCACCAATAGCCACTAAGTAACGCCCTGACTGCCATAAGTGTTCGAGCTGTTCTTGTTGAGAAACCACAGTCACCTGTAAACCAAGCCAATGCAATATTCTCAGCAAAACTTGATGTTTACTGGCTGAGGTCACGCCAAGTAAAACTTCAACTTGGCTAGGTATAAAACGATAAGGTGAGAAAACCTCTGACTCCACTAATAAGTTAATCTTGTTGTTATTACTTAACAACGCGATAATATTGGCGATTAACTCACCGGTAAACCAAGGTAAGTTACTGGCTGAAAACAATCCTGTTCTTTGTAATATAGTGCAATTAAGTGGCTGAATAACTAATATTTTAGGTTGTATTTTAGCCGGCAAACTCGCCAAGTGTTGGGTGATCAAATCATAATCTGAACAGTAGACTTCAGGCGATAAAATAATCACATCCAAGCGATACTTCATTAGGTGCTTTATACTCATTTGGCGACGAAATAGCGACAAATCTTGCATTGTTTCCACTATGGCTTTGCTGTGGCCGAGTTGATGACAAATTCTTTCACGGCTAACTTTGTCAGTGGCAATAACTAAAAGTGCGCACTTAGCTAAGTTTACTGGTTGGTGTTCGCTAGTTTTATTCAGCTCCTCGGCAATGGTTAACGAAAATTCAAAAGAAAATTTTCCAGCCGATTCTAACAGTTGACTAGCTTTATTACTGACATTAAAAACTAACTGCAAATCTCGTAAATAATGCTCAGTAGCATGAGCAAAGTCAGCCGTTATTTCATCATCGAACGCTAACTCGTTAATCACCTGAGATAGCATCTGTGCATCAGATGGCTTGTTAAGCAAAAAGCTTATCTGTACAGTTTGTTGGCCGCTATTTACGTCGATAACTTGCAAAGCGATATTAAGCTCCGCACCCCGCTGCTCCGTTAGCATCTTATGACATATTGTCGCTATCATGGCCTGAAATAATTCACTTTCAAGTGTCACCGAAGAGGCTAAATTCTCTGCCATGTGCAAATAAATGCAGTTGTTACTTTGCCCTGCAACCAAACTAACATTAGCTAAAACTGTATGCATTTCATTAGCCAGTGTTACCCTAGATAAGGTCAAGACAAAATCGTTTAGACGTAATTGGGCACAGGTTTTTTGTTGTTCATTCCAGCGCGCTAATTGCCGTAATTGCTGGTAGGCAAATTGTTCGTCACCCTGAGTAATCGACACTAACTGTCTTTGTAACATTAGGCTATTCACTAGGCCTAACGCTTTGTCGCTACGGGTAATAATAGCGAGCTTACCTGCTTGATTTTGCAGTTTAAGTTGTTGTTTTAACTGTGCATTACTATCTTTAAGCACTTGATATTCTTCTGCATTAGATAAACTGCCACACCAAAGGCCAGCAACATATTCAAGCGTTAAAGCCAGGGCTTTTTCTTGATTACTAATTAACGAAATTTTTTCAACACCCTGATGCTTTTTGGCGTGTCGCGCAAGAGACAAAATAACCCGAACATCGGCCCGACTAAAGCACTGTCGCCAATGTTGATTGTTAACGTCAACACCGAGTAAAGCTGACAATTGTTGTTGCTGTTTTTCTGACCGCAAAGGCATTTGCCAAAAAACAACCCCGCTATGACGAGACATGAATACTATTTGCCTTTGGTATTCTTGCAGCTGTTGTTCAAAGTCGGCTTCACGATGTAAAGGTTGAGACAGTTGCTTAATAGCATTAAGCATTGCTGTGACTTCAAGCCCAGGTATTTTTGCTACCACATGACCTGTAGTCACAAACTCTTCAACGACAGCGGTACTTTGTTTACCAAAGCATTTGATTTTTCTGCGTAAACTGAAAAGAAAACTGATAAAAATCAGGCTGAGTAAAAGAAAAACACCGGTAATAAGCCAAGTGTAATGCTTAGGCTGCACGTCAATATTAGCTTTTACCAACCATGCGAAAAACTGTTGTTTGATAAGCGATGGTTTAAGGGGTTGCACGACAAGTGTGTGATCAAGTAAGGGGATTAACTCAGCTTTCTGTTTTGCTAATTCAGCCTGCAAGTCAACGGCCCTGCGTAATTGACCATGCCATTTTGCAAAAGTGTTTTGCTCACTAAACAGCAAGCGATTAAGCACTGATATTTGTTCAACTAAGCCTGTTTCATTTGAATTTTCATTCATCACATTACTGGCATTTGCCAGCCAACGCATTATATCGCGTTGAATCTCTTGCTGAATATAATTAAATTCGACTAAATCATACTGTAAATCAAGTTGGTTAAACATCACTAAAGTATCAATGATACCTTGATGCAACTCACGATTAATATTTAAGCTATTCACTAAGTTACTTAATGCCTTCGCCCGTAGGGTAATTACCCTTTTGGTTAAGTTGTCTTGGCTGATTTGACGATATAAATCCTTTTGCTGACTTGTTTGCTCAGCGATTAAATGAGATAAACTATCAGTGACTAGGATCAATTGAATAATGACACTGTCTTTAAGTTGAAGGTTTCGTCGAGCACTTTCAGTTAAGCGTGTGACATTTTCTGCCTGCATTTTTAAACGCTGAGTTAACTGCGCTAATAACCGCTTATTATTTTGACTTAACGCAGAAATATTTTTTAAGTTTTCATTCAGTGTTTGATAACTTTCATCAAATTTTAGCGCCGACCTACTATCAAGCAGATCATTGAGTAAGCGATTATTTTTAATTAATAACAATTGTCGTTGATGGTGTTGTTCAAGGGCAGGCAATTGTTGATAGTTAACGAGCGCTAAATCTTGTTCCGATTGAAAGAACAACCAAAACCCCAGCAAAAAAAGTAAGGAAAAGCTCAAGGCCAATAAAAAAAATTGGCGGCTAAGCTGACGATATAGCGGCAGTGTTGAATCCATGCTTGGGTAATATCCTAATAAATCAAATAGATAATATTTTTATATACCTATATAACCCAGTGACGCCAAGCTGTATGGTGCAACAACTTAGCAAAAATTAGTTATACCATTAATAGTGTATGGCTTTAAGATTAATTAGCAAAGATTAATCATGTCAGCAGAGCATTTTATCTTAACCTATATATACCCGTTCCACTGCCAGCTGCAGTTTCAGCGTTAAGCTAGGAAATAAGAGCAAGTCGGGATAAATCAGCGGTAACGAGCTAAGATCCCATAAGCGCCAAAGTCTAACCACAGCGCGCTGAAAGAGATCAGCGATTACTTAGTATTACCTTGACCCACATGCATTTTTTAATGTTTGTGATGATTAGCGCTTATTACTTTTTGGTTTTTTTACTGATCCATGCCCATGTCATTATACATTCAATTGGCTGTTCGCCTGACTCATCAGTGATGGTAACCGCAATATCCATATTGCCCTTTTCTTGGGTCAATAATGCAATTTGCTGATCTGAAATGCTTGCAATAGCGGTTAAATCTCCCTGCATTCTGCGCTGATAGTTAATCGTCATCGACTTTAATAAAGGCAGACAGCTATCGGGTAAGTTCAAACCAAAAACGATACCTGTCGCCGATTCAGCTAATAACGCCGCGGCAATAGCGTGCACACCACCAATATGATTTTGTACTCTTTTGCGATTGACCATAGACAACTTAACTTGCTGCTGTTCTATATCGACCAGAGTGACCTTTGACGTGCTGGCATATTTAACCTGAGAGCAAAATAATTTTGTTAACAAAAATGAATGACTGATTTTTGGAAACTTTTTAATTTTTTTAACGATTCGACTAAAGCGATTAACCATAAATATCCTAGATAAATGTTTTCAAAATACGTTAATGATTGTCAAGCAAACTGGTCAGACCTTCAAGTTTTTTATCTTATTACGCTTTAAAATCTAAATAATAACGCCTTAAAACCAACGGCTAAAGGTCATATAAGTTATTAGCCTAATATAGGAAAAATCATTAAGGTGATTAATACTGCGCAGCACTGAATGGCTAACAACAACGCACAGGAGCTTCAATAACTGTAAAAGATGAGCGAAGTGTAGGAGCCAGATTAAGCTAGAAAAATGCCTCAAAGGCCAAAATATCTCAGTGAGGCCTGAGCATAAAAAAGACGCTAATGCGTCTAATTATAGGCTTTACTCAGTTTCTAAATGCCGATACTACAGCTTAAAAAAATGTTCCTGATAAACTTTCAATTCAGCAATTGATTCACGAATATCATCCATGGCTAAATGTGCTCCCGTTTTAACCACTTTGCCTAATACCTCTGGTTTCCAACGACGGGCCAACTCTTTTACTGTGCTCACATCAAGATTACGATAGTGAAAGTAATCTTCAAATTCTGGCATGTATTTATTAATAAAGCGTCTATCTTGCCCAATGCTATTACCACACATAGGCGATTTACCTTGTGTAACATGTGGCTTAAAAAATGCCAAGGTTTCAGCACTTGCTTGCGCTAAACTCGTGCTACTTTCTCGACACCTTTGGGTTAAACCTGATTGGCCATGATGCTCGATACACCAAGGATTCATATTATTTAATATTTCATCACTTTGATGAATAGCAAACACTGGGCCTTCAGCCAAAATATTAAGTTGGCTATCGGTAATGATTGTCGCAATTTCTAAAATAACGTCAGTACTCGGTTCAAGGCCGGTCATCTCTAAATCTAACCAAATTAAATTGCTATCGTTAGCGTTCATTGTCATTCCTACGTTATTTACTGTTGATCAAATTATATATATTAGCAGATAAACTACAGAGAGTGCGCCTGTAAAGGCACGATTACACATGCATTTAAGCGCTACTTGAGTATATAATACGGCAGAAGGTAACACGATTAAATTTATTTATCGGTTACCAACAGAGATCAAAAATACAAATTCTGAGTTAACATAAAAAGAGAATAACTTGTGGCTAAAGCCAAAAAATTAACCAAAGGTCAAACGCGACAGATCAAAGCGAACCAAAGTAAGAAATTACGTAAATCTACTGAAAAAGTACAATGGCAAGATGATGAACTCGCTGCAGTTGAAACCGGTACTATCATTAGTCGTTTTGGCCAACATGCTGATGTAGAGGGCAGCGATGGCGAAGTGTTTCGTTGTAATATGCGACGCAGTATTGCTTCCTTGGTTTGTGGTGACAAAGTGCTTTGGCGTAAAGGCAAAGAAACGCAACACAGTATTTCAGGCGTCATTGAAGCCGTTCATGAGCGTGAGTCGGTACTGAGTCGCCCTGACGTTTACGACGGTGTTAAACCTATTGCGGCCAATATTAGCCAAATACTGATTGTTTCATCTGTGTTACCCGCTTTTAATGCCGACATTATTGATCGTTACCTAGTCGCGGCTGAACAAACCGGTATTACCCCGGTTATTTTATTGAATAAAATTGATTTATTCGATGATAGCAATCGTGATGAAATTGAAAATCAACTGAATATTTACCGTAAAATTGGTTACCAAGTGACTTACATGAGTAACGAAACCGGTGAAGGTATTGCCGAGTTAAAGTGTCAACTTAGCCAACATACCAGTGTATTTGTCGGTCAGTCTGGCGTTGGTAAGTCAACGCTAACTAATACCTTGATGCCTGAATTAGGTGTCGTCACTAAAATTGTCTCAGAAAATTCAGGGTTGGGTCAGCACACTACAACAGTTGCTCGATTATATCATTTTGAACAAGGTGGCGATCTGATTGACTCACCCGGCATACGAGAATTTGGCTTGTGGCATTTATCACCCATACAGGTCAGTAATGGCTTTATCGAATTTGACCCCTACATAGGGACCTGTAAATTTCGTGACTGTAAACACCAAAACGATCCCGGCTGTGCGCTAATTGCCGCGAAAGATGAAGGCAAGATATTCCCAGAGCGCTTAGCCAGTTTCCAAAAAATATTAGCCAGTTTAGGTGATAATACCCTAACCTCACGCTTTAATGATTAAGACAGTTAACCCCATAATAAGGAAAAAATAGTGCTAGTTAATAAATTGAAAATCGCCCTACAACACCTGATGCCAAAACATGCGATTTCGCGACTGGTAGGTAAATTTGCCGCGGCAGAAGCTGGCTGGCTTACCACTAAGGCCATCAGTTATTTTATCAAAGCTTATGACATTAATATGGCAGAAGCTAAGTTAAAAAACGCCACTGATTTTACCACCTTTAATGACTTTTTTACCCGTGAATTAGAAGCAGGCGCTCGCACTATAATCGCAGACCCAAACACTATTTGTTATCCTGTTGATGGTGCTATTAGTCAACAAGGGCCGATTGTACAAGGGCAACTTATTCAAGCGAAAGGTTTTAACTACAGCTTGGAAACCTTACTGGGTGGCGATCAAGCAACTGCAGCACCTTTTCAAGATGGTGAATTTTCATGTATTTATCTGGCGCCGAAAGATTACCACCGTATTCACATGCCGATTACCGGCACCTTACGAGAAATGATTTACGTGCCCGGTGATTTGTTTTCAGTAAACCCGTTAACCGCCAATAATGTACCCAACTTATTTGCCCGTAATGAACGTGTAGTCACAGTGTTTGATACCGCACATGGCCCGATGGCGATGGTGCTTGTCGGCGCAACCATAGTTGCGAGTATTGAAACCATTTGGGCTGGCACGATAACACCTCCTGCAGGTAAAGATGTATTTCGCTGGCAATATCCAACAGAGGGCGCGGGGGCAATAACGCTAGAGAAAGGCGCTGAAATGGGTCGATTTAAACTCGGCTCTACTGTTGTTACCACCTTTGCGCCGAATATGGTGAAATTTAACCCGCAAGCGGGGCCAGAAACAGTGACTCGCCTGGGTGAACATTATGCAGATTTAGTAACATTGGATACCAGTGCATAAATTTTATCCCATCGCTTTAAAGCTCAGCGATAAGCATTACAAAAAATGTAAATAATTGCCCATCAAGGGGCTAGTGGTGAGTTTATTGAGAGTTCACTGCTAGCTTTTTAGCAAGCGGCCCGCCTGTGTTGGTATATTGACAAACTTTACACAGCGATCACGTCATACTGTAAGAGCAATAATTAACACGATCGGCTAATAAATATTTTCAGTACTTATGATTTGAATCTAATGATAATTAAATAGAGCAATTCAACTATTACTATTGCTCATTTATTCGTCGCAAGCTAGGATAGCAATAATAAGATACGAGTATATTCGTATAACAATACCAAACTGACTACTTCTCACAATAAGCAGAAAATTAGTTCGCTTGGTATAATTTTAGATAAATTTGCCTTAAGGAATCTCAATGTTACGAGATAAATCAAATATTAAGCCTACAGAGGCGGAACTAACGCTGCTTAATATTCTTTGGAAAATCGGACCAGCTACAGTTCGACAAGTCCATGACACAGTTAGCCAAAGCCAAAAAACGGGTTATACAACTGTGCTGAAGATATTACAAATTATGCACGAAAAGACCTTAGTTATTCGCGACGAAAGCAACCGAGCGCATGTTTATGCGCCCTCGAATAGCGAGATGGTTACACAATCGTCTTTATTAAAAGATTTAGTGTTAAAAGCCTTTGGTGGTTCAACATCAAAGTTAGTCATGCGAGCCTTAGATAATTCAACAAGCAAAGAAGAAATTGAAGATATTAGACAGTTACTCAATGAATTAGAACAACAATCTTAATTAACTAAGACTCAAAAGGTAACTTAAACAGGCATGATTGAGGAAAGCTTAATACATAGTCCATCATTGGCGGCTTTAGCCATAACTCTTATCCATTTTTTATGGCAAGGAGTTCTAATTGCAGTGGTATTAAAAGCCTTACTGTCGCTAATATCCTATCAAAAATCTCAATTACGCTACGCATTAAGCTCTATGGCGATGCTAGCCAACCTTATTTTACCTATCATCACTTTTTTTCTTGTTTACGATACTGATTTTCGTCAAGTAACAAACTTTGTTCATGCTCAGCCTTTACTGGATCAAGATTTTTATCTACAAAAAACAGCCGCAAACGCTTGGTATATGGAATGGTTAGAATATTTCCCTCTAGTCGCCATGCTTTGGTTTACTGTTGTCACCACACTTGCGCTTAAGTTAATTATCGAGCTGTACAATGTTAATAAACTGCCATTGCAGGGCTGTACTGCCGTTGATATTGCACTGCAAAAGCGTTTTGATGTGCTGCTTGTTAAAGTCGGCTTGTCGAAAAAAGTAGCCTTATTACTTTCTAACAAAACCGATGTTCCTATGGCAATAGGTTGGTTAAAACCTGTGGTGCTGATCCCATTCAGTATGTTGTCAGGCTTAACACCTCAACAGTTAGATATGCTGTTGCTACACGAATTAGCACATATTCGACGTCATGATTACTTGGTCAATTTTTTACAAACGCTTGTTGAAATATTACTGTTTTTTCATCCTGCAGTTAATTGGGTGTCAAAACAAATGCGTAACGAAAGAGAGTATTGTAGCGATGATGTTGCCGTACAACACGGTGGCAGTTCATTGGCCTATGCGCATACCTTGGCAGATACCGCCTCTTTGTGTGAGCAACATCGCCATCACACCATTCCAAATATGGCCATGGCAGCTTCTGGTGGTGATTTAAAACAACGGGTTGTTCGACTATTAGACCAGCAGCAGCACTGCACAAAAACTGCCGACACCGGCAAATGGCTTGCTTCATTTACCATCTTATTGAGCATTATTTTTCTCTTGTCTAAATACTCGCTAACCTTACCGATTATTGATCTACAGTCGGGGAGTATTTCATTATATAACCCTGTAACAATGTATAACTCTGTAACAGTGCAAAATAAAAACTCAATAACGCCGAGCCCTGAAACCTTTCAGCAAACAAATGCCAACACCACACTTGCTAGTCATTTATTAGCTAGCGATCAGACAAGTGCCCGTGCATTACCGGCACCCAAAAAAGTAGCAAGCTCAGCTCAACCTATTTATAAAAAACAAAAAACCAATGAAATAGTAGCAAAAAATAAGCTTGACGTTTTGAGTGATAATTCAACTAGCTCCTATTATAACGAGTTACCTTTTGTGCGTGTAAATACCAATAATAAAAAAAATGTCGCCCAACATCACGCAGAATTACAACAGGAAACACAAGTTAAGCAACGGCCAGACATAGCAAGCAAACAATCGATTTCAACATTAGCCTTTGAACGCACTGACTCTACATATGTTGGAGCAGAGGCAAACCCGTATAAGCAACAAGTTAATTCACTGTTAAACGAGCCCATAACATCCAGAGATACTCAAATAACGGCATTAAACCCAAGCCAATTTGGTACTAACTACCCACAACAGACAGATAATAAGTTGAGTAGTACACGCTTAAGTCAAAGCCAATTAAACAAGCGTGTCATCGAACATGATGCTTTTAAAACGAGTACGGTAACCGCGCGACTAATAAATTCAGCTGAACCTAAATATCCGGCTTCAGCAAAAAGAAAAGGCATAGAATTAGAGATCATGGTGGAGTTTAGTATAGACCGAAATGGCTTAGTTCAAGACATTCAGTTTGAGTCTAAAAGCAGAGTTAGCTACTTTCGCCATACTATTCGTAACGCCATGGAAAAATGGCGCTTTCTACCTGCAAAAGAAAATGGCCGCGCAGTAGAAAGCACAATGTCAAAAATATTCTCCTTTAGTCTTTTAGAGTAAAGCTTAACGGTGTTTACCCATAGTTAAAAACTTTTGCTGCTGCTCTGCTGTTAACACTTGCATAACACCATGGTGAACTTTTGCCCTTTCCATTGCGGCTTGTTGAAAGTTCAGCTGATGTTCGGCATAAATAGCTGCAAACTGATTTTCATCAAATTCGCTCGCTTGCAGCGATGGTTTCACTTGCGCTTTAAAATCTGACATAACGCGCTTTTTAGCCTGTTTATCTTCTGTCATACTGACAAAAATCAGCTTAATTTCACTGCGTTGTGCTTGACTTAGATCTAACTTTTTCGCTAAGTGATGTAAGCGTTTGTCTAGCTTTGCCTGCTGATGTTCACGACCTTCATGCTGTTGATGACTCATGTCATGGCTATTGTGGTGGCTATGATGTTTGTTTTCGTGACCCATAGCATTGGCGCTAAAGCTACTAAGGCTGATAATACCAAGCACAAGTATGCTGACTGCCGCATGGGGTTTTATTGTTGAATACAGTTTTTGTGTGTTCATAAGTTTGTTCCTCAATTAATTCACCCTCAGTATAATTTGTGCAACGAAAGTTAACGCAAAGCAACGTAAATGTTTTGTAAAGATAGCCCTTGGCGCTTAACTTATACGTTATTATAATGCTAATTAGACAACATAATTAATCTGTTTCGCTTATACCCAAACGCCCTCAACATCCTTGTTTCAATGGTTTGAGTATAAGTACTGAATACTTGACCCTAGCGCTTAACGAGAGCAACCATGAAAAAGCATAAACTTCTCTTAATAGACGATGACACAGAGCTTGCTGAGTTATTATCTGATTATCTGGCTACAGAAGGCTTTGAATTAATATCTTGCCATGATGGTATCTCAGGATTAGAAAAAGCCTATGATGATAAAATTTCATTGATTTTATTAGATGTGATGATGCCAGGCTTAACCGGTTTTGAAGTGCTAAAAGCGCTGGGTGGCAACCACAAAACCCCAATATTAATGCTAACTGCCAAAGGTGATAATGCCTCTCGAATATTAGGTTTAGAACTTGGCGCAGACGACTATTTACCCAAGCCGTTCCAACATCGTGAATTACTCGCTCGTATTAACGCCATTCTTCGCCGTATAGAGATTGTAAAAAATAGCAAAGCACAAAGCACCGCACTGCAAGTTAACGGCCTTAAACTTAACCACGCGACCCGTCAGGTGAGTTGCCATAACCAACTTATTGAACTTACCGGCACTGAATACCAGATCATTGAGCATTTAATGTCAAAGCCAGGGGGAATTGTCAGTAAAAGTGAAATATCAGAACAGGTATTAAAGCGTAAATTAAGTGCGTTTGACCGCAGTATTGATATGCATGTCAGTAATATCAGACGAAAATTATTACCCTTTAGCCCAAGCGACAAACTTAAGACTATTCGCAGTGCCGGCTATATTTTCTTGACTGGAGAACTCAATTAATGTTGAAAATTGCCGGGAAATTTTCCTCCATTGGCGCCAAACTATTTATCTGTTTTTGGTTAATTGTAATATTGACCATTGGCGTCACCAGGTTGGTATCTGAACAATTTAGAAACAAGAGTTTTATTATTCCAACGCATCACTCTGATATTACAAGAGTAGAGCGAATTAGCCAAAAAATTAAAGCGAATCGAGTCTCTTCACCACAACAAGTGCTGGCCATTTTGTCGCAAAAAGAAGGCCGTGAATTACTATTAAAAAACATCTCAACTCATGCCGTATACGCTGCTGATAAGTGGCAAATAAAAAATTTACAACAGTTTTTAACCGAAAATAATATCGAGAGCCTCACTACAGTTAAGTTTCAATTCTATCGTATGACCGGGCCGTTAACGATTGATATTGCCGGTACACCCTATCAGTTATTTCTTGCTAGTCGCGACCGAAAACCTCCCTTTGGTAACATTATAGACCGTATGCCCGTGTGGCCGCGTTTCGCTATTCCTATTATTATCAGCTCTATTTTACTTTGGCTACTGACTCGCTCGTTAACCAAGCCGCTAATAGCTATGCAAAAAGCCGCCGCACGTTTTGGTGATGGTGAATTTAGCGCCCGCATTCCCTTAATAGCGCAACGCAATGATGAAATTGGCGCTTGTGCGATTAGTTTTAACTTAATGGCTGAAAAGCTAGAGCAAAACATTGGCGCTCATCAAAGACTGATGGCCGATGTTTCTCATGAACTGCGCTCACCCATGACCCGATTGCAAATCGCGCTTGGGCTTGCTCAACAAAACAATATAAACGAAGCACTATTACACAAACATTTACAACGCTGTGAACTCGAGGTCGCTCGGCTCGACGAAATGATCGCTAATGTTTTATCATTATCAAGAATGGAGAACACCATTAGCCAAATAGAATTGATGTTTGTCGATCTTAAACAGCTATTAATCCTCTGCATTGAAGACGCACAATATATCGCCAATGAAAAATCAATAACCATTACCTTTGACTGTCAAAGGTCAGCACTGATGCAAGCAGATCCAAACTTATTATCCAGTGCCATCAATAATATTTTAATTAATGCGATAAAATATAGCCACGCAAACGATCAGCTAAAGGTACATTTACACAAAACTAGCAGCCATTTTATAATCGAGATAATTGATACTGGCATCGGTGTTCCCGCTGAGGACTTAGCTAAGTTATTTGAACCCTTTTATCGGGTTGCTCAATCACGTGATCGCGCCACAGGTGGCACGGGACTTGGCATGGCAATAGCAAAACAAGCTATTGTTGCACATAATGGCAACATTAGTGCGCAGAACAATAGCGAGAATGGTCTTACGGTTACCATTGAATTACCCTTTGATATCAGTAAAAATAGCGCTAATGAATCATAAAAAACTTTATCCGCTAATTTTCTTTTGGCTATTTTTAGGAATTTCAGTAATGACTAACGCAAAAAGCTTAGAGAGTAAGCAAGCGCTTACCTTAGAGAAAATTGCCGCTATTGAAAACTTTTGGCAATCAGTAACTCAAGCGTCATTTAAAACAGATGACAATATTCGCATCGCTTATGCCACTAACTTTAAACGCCCTCAAAAGCCTTATATTGTTATTGTACCTGGGCGTTCAGAAGGTTACCTAAAATATCAAGAGTTGGCTTATGACCTAGATAATCAAGGCTATGATAGCGTTATTATTGATCATAGAGGACAAGGACTTTCGATGCGTTTAACCACAAACCGCCTACAGGGTTATGTGGAAAATTTTGACCAATATGCGCAAGATTTACAACGATTACTCCACCAGGTCTTACCTGAAAAATACCCGCAACATCAGCAAAGCTCTTTTATGCTAGCACATTCAATGGGCGGCGCTATTGCATTAAGATACCTGCAACTTTACCCACATAAGGTTAAAGCATTAAGTTTAAGCTCTCCCATGATAGCTATATCAAGTGGCGGCACACCAGATTGGTTAGCGAAAGCATTAATCAAAACAGGCTCAACCATAAACTGTTGGCTGTCTAATACACCATGGTATTTTTTTGGCCAAAGTGATAGTAATCAAAGTTCATTTGCACAAAATCGCTTGATGCATTCAGCAAAGCGTTATCAGCGTTTTCAGTCACTATATCAAGCTCAGCCAGTACTAAAACTCGGTGGCGTCACTTTTAATTGGCTAGAGCAAGCCATGATAAATTCGGATAATTTATTTATCGATATCGAAAAATTGTCGTTACCAATACAAATGTTGCAAGCAGAAAATGAACAAATTGTTGATAATCATGCGCAAGATAACTTTTGTCTAACACTCAATAATTTTAATCACAATGCTTGCCCGGGCGGTAAGCCCATAGTCATCTCTGGCGCCTATCACGAGCTTTTTTTTGAAGTGGACCAATACCGGGATATCGCGATAGATAAAACCATCACATGGTTTTCACAACATCAATAACCCATAACTAAGCGCCAAGAGCCGATGACTAAAACATAAGGAGTTATGCCTTAGTCATCGGCTTTTTGTCTTTAGCCTATTGGTGGTTAGACGCTGACAAAGGATCGTGATGAATAAATACCTCACAGGGTGCTAAGGCTAGAATAATTTCTGTTTCAATGGCCTCGCCAATACTATGAGCTTCTGACAAAGATAACTCACCATCTAATTCTAAGTGAAATTGAATAAAACGATCTGGCCCTGCTTGTCGTGTTCTCAACTCGTGTAAACCATGAGTACCTTCATGCGCCAAAATAATTTTCTTAATGGTATTAAGCTCTTCTTCAGTAAGTTCATGATCCATTAAGTGATGAACACTGTTCCAGATAATTTTACCTGCGCCAATGAGCAGAAATATAGCGACCGCAACAGTAAAAACCCCATCCGCTTGTAACCAATAACCTTGGCTTAAAAACAGGGCCGCAAGCACGCCTAAATTCAGAATTAAGTCAGATTGATAATGCAAAGAATCGGCACTGATAGCGACAGATTTTGTCCGGTTAATGACATATTTTTGCAGTATCACCAGCAACAAGGTCAAGACAATCGCAATAATTGAGACCACAATACCCACTTCAGTGCGCACCACTTCTTGTGGATTAATAATGCGATCAACACCGTTAAACACCAGTAATAATGCTGAACCCAACACAAAGGCGGCCTGTACCAATCCGGCTAAACTTTCCGCTTTGCCGTGACCAAATTTATGTTCTTTGTCGGCCGGAGCCAAAGCGAAACGTAAAATCACCACATTCATGATGGAAGCGAATAAATCTAAAATCGAGTCAGTCGCAGAAGCTAACATGGCACTAGCATCAGTGACAAAAAAAGCATAAAGCTTCAAGACCACTAAAATCAACGCCGTTGCTGTTGCCGCAAATGCTGCTAGCTTTACTAAGTAAGCATATTGGTTTGAATCTATCTTGTTAGCCTGCACTAAGTCCTCCTAATGAATAAATATTGCTGAACATTGCTGAACATTGATAAAGCAAAGCCGAATCAA
Source organism: Colwellia sp. MB02u-9 (assembly GCF_014077085.1). Classification (NCBI taxonomy): domain Bacteria; kingdom Pseudomonadati; phylum Pseudomonadota; class Gammaproteobacteria; order Alteromonadales; family Colwelliaceae; genus Colwellia; species Colwellia sp. MB02u-9. The sequence continues at coordinate 115,927 of NZ_JACGVF010000070.1, read as the reverse complement.
GCACGGTATAATACCACTTAATTATATAATTTATTAAGCACTTGATATGTTAGATGTCGTTTTATTTCAACCTCAAATTCCACCCAATACGGGTAATATAATTCGCCTATGTGCTAATACCGGCTTTAGGTTACATCTAATTGAACCACTCGGCTTTGACCTAGAAGATAAAAAATTGCGCAGAGCCGGTTTAGATTACCATGAGTTTGCAGCACTTAAGCGCCATGCGAATTATCAAAGTTTTATTGAAAGTGAGCAACCTAAGCGCATATTAGCGGTGACAACAAAGTCTACCGGGTATTATGGTGATATCAGTTTTCAGTCCGGTGATTATCTTTTATTCGGCTCAGAAACCGGTGGCTTACCCGAAGATGTTAGACAACAAATACCTGACCAAGACAAAATCAGAATACCTATGTTAAAAGATAGCCGCAGTATGAACTTATCAAACGCCACCGCTGTGATTGTTTATGAGGCATGGCGACAGCTAGGCTTTGCAGATTCAGTGTAAAAGTAGGTCAGTTATAACGTAATTTTTTTACGGATAAAACTGTTAAATTTCATTTAACTTAATGGACTAAAGTCCAACCTAAATAGAGCCTACAGGTGGTTTTCAACGTTCAGAGTTTTATTGTCGGTCGGACTTGAGTCCGTGGAACGTTGATCAGGGAATTAAGGTGATGGGCAAACAAACATCTGTAGCGGGTATTATTTTTTTAATCTGTAAATATAGATTGAAAAATTAATGTAATTTATGGAGAAAACCGTTAAATTTCATTTAACTTGATGGACTAAAGTCCACCCTACATAAATAAATACATACATACATGCATAGAACCTACAGGTAATTTTAAACTTCGGGTAATTCTTTAAACTACCCGCTATTTATTAAGTCACCAACTATGTTGCTTTAGTTAACCTTATTCAAATTTACGATCACGAGATAATAAATCTGCCGCGGCTAATTTTGCGTCTTTACCGCAATAAAGTACTTGGTAAACCTGCTCAACAATCGGCATTTCAACACCCATGCGCTGTGCCAGCATATAAACTTCTTTAGTGTTGCGATAACCTTCAACCACTTGGCCAATATCAGCAATCGCTTGCTCAACACCTGCGCCAGCGCCTAACGCTAGGCCAAAACGACGGTTACGTGACTGGTTGTCAGTACAAGTTAATACTAGATCACCTAGCCCTGCCATGCCCATAAATGTTGACGGTTCAGCGTTTAATGCACAACCTAAGCGGGTCATTTCGGCTAGGCCACGGGTAATTAAAGCTGTTCGTGCATTGGCACCAAAGCCAATACCATCAGCCATACCGGCACCAATGGCAATAACATTTTTAACGGCTCCGCCTAACTGTACACCGATAAAATCACTGTTGCTGTAAACACGAAAGGTGCGCCCACAGTGTAATAAGTTAGATATATCTTCAACAAAGACATCATCGGTTGAAGATAAAGATATCGCCGTTGGTAATCCTGCGGCCATTTCTTTTGCAAAAGTAGGTCCAGAAAGCACAGCTAACGATATGTCATTACCTAGGATTTCTCGTGCTACATCTTGCAATAAGCGCCCTGAATCGTGCTCTAAACCTTTAGTAGCCCAAACCAAACGCGTATCTTTTCTTAGATAAGGTTTGATTTTCTCCAGCATTTCACCAAATACATGGCTCGGCACCACCAATAAAATATTTTTACTGGCCGCGACTACGTTGGCCAAATCATCACTAACCACTAATGCTTCTGGAAACTGGCTGCCGGGTAAATATTTTTCATTAGCGCGTGTACTCCCCATTTCAGCAACGTGATTAGCATCACGTCCCCAAAGCAATGTTTTATGACCATTACGGGCTAAACATATTGCTAGCGCTGTGCCATAAGAGCCAGCGCCAATGACGGAAATTGCTGCAGAATCAGGGCTCATAAACTAGTGAGTTTCTGTGCTTGCTGGTGCTTGTTCGGCATTCGCTTGTGCTGCACGTTGTTGTACATAGTTGGCGAATAAAGCTTCAAAGTTTACCGGGGCTAAGTTAATTTGTGGGAAAGAGCCACGGCTAACTAGGTTCGCTACTGATTCACGCGCGTAAGGGAATAAAGTGGTAGGACAAAATGCACCAATAGTATGGGCTAACTGTGCTTCAGGCAGGTTACCTATGGTAAAAATACCGGCTTGTTGTACTTCAGCTAGAAAAGCGGTTTGGTCTTCAACTTTAGCCGTAACGGTTAACGACAAAGTTACTTCATAAGTATCATCAGCAAGTTTAGTTGATTTAGTATCAATATCTAACTGGATTTCTGGCTTCCAATCTTTTTGAAAAATTGCCGGTGAGTTTGGAGTTTCAAATGAGATATCTTTGGTATAAACGCGTTGAATAGCAAATTGTGGTGCTTGTTGTTCAGTTGTTGCTTCTGCGCCGTTTTGAATTTCGTCAGCCATGTTATGTTACTTCCTAAGTGTTACGCCTTTTTTAAGGCATTTTTATTCTATGTTTTTTCACTGATATTATTGTGCTAAGAGTGAAGCTAATTTTCCTTGCGCATGCAATGCAAGTAATTCATCACAACCGCCAATATGAGCGTTGTTAATAAATATTTGTGGCACTGTTGCGCTGCCCTGACTGCGTGTGATCATTTTTTCACGCAATAGTGCATCACCGTCAATTTTTATTTCGTTGTAACTAACCTTCATGTCATCAAGCAAAGCTTTCGCTCTCATGCAATAAAAACAAGTTACTTTAGTATATATGTCAACTGCCATTATCATAGTCCGTTGTTTAGTTGCACACTACTTAGTTACAGGTAAACCTGCACTTAACCAAGCACTCATGCCACCTTTAAGTAAACTTACTCGAGTAAAACCCGCTTTTGCTAGCTGGTTAGCCACTTTGCCTGCGCTCATGCCAGCACTACATACTATAATGATGGGATTATCTTTATGTTTTTCAAGACTAGAAAAGTCATTTTTACTGACTTTATCATTGCCAAGGTGTAACGCATCGACAATATGTCCGGCTTTAAAGTCTTTCTCGCTTCGGCTATCAACAACAACACCTGACTCTCTATTAACTAAAAAAGTCATTTGTTGTGTGCTTAATTGTTTAATAGGTGACATTTGAATTCTGATCGTCATGACAATAATCATCAAAACAATAAATAGCCAAATAGTGCTGAGCAAAGATTGACTCATTGCGAAGGTGATAAGTTGGTCCATAAGTTTTATATTCTAATTAACTAAAATTTGGCAATAGTATACAGGCTAATAAACTAAACCCAAACTGAACTTTTCATAGAAAAACAGATTTACTTAATATCTTAATACCCATCGACAAATTTTGTTCTTATTGCTGTAACTTTTCACACCATAATTGACTTGTAAAACTGATGAGATCAGAAGTGTTTTCTCTGCTATTTTCTCTACATAGACAGAAGATATTCACTGCGTGTCTTGATATACTGCTGTTGAAAATTATTTTTATTTCTCATTACTTATATAAAGGAAGCCGTGATGCCAAACAAAAAATCAACAGTTCTTATTATTTTAGATGGTTGGGGATATAGAGAAAACCCAGAGTCTAATGCTATATATCATGCCAAAACCCCGGTAATAGATAACTTAATGGCGAATAAACCGAATATGCTGATTGAGACCTCAGGCATGGCGGTTGGTTTACCTGACGGGCAAATGGGTAACTCTGAAGTAGGTCATGTTAACTTAGGCGCTGGCCGCATTGTGTATCAAGACTTCACTCGCATTACCAAAGCGATTAAAGATAAAGAATTTCAAAGCAACCCTGTTTTAGTCAATGCGGTAGAAACCGCCGTTAGCAACAATAAAGCGATACACGTTTTTGGTCTATTATCTCCAGGTGGCGTCCATAGCCATGAAGATCATATTTTTGCTATGTTAGAAATGGCGGCTGAAAAAGGCGCAAAAAAGATTTATTTACATGCCTTTTTAGATGGCCGTGATACGCCACCACGCAGTGCAGAAGCTTCGTTAATAAAAGCACAAGCAAAGTTTGCTGAATTAGGTTGCGGGCAAGTCGCCTCAGTGATTGGCCGCTATTATGCCATGGACAGAGATCAACGCTGGGAACGCGTTGAATTAGCTTATAATTTAATGGTTTCAGGCCAAGCCGAGTTTCACTATACTCAGGCGACTGATGCTTTGCATGCTGCTTACGCGCGCAACGAAAATGATGAATTTGTCAAAGCCTCAGCGATTACCGACGAACAGGGTGAAGTGATTAAGGTAGAAGATGGCGATACCATGATCTTTATGAATTTTCGAGCCGATCGTGCGCGCCAATTTACCCGCTGCTTTACCGACACAAAATTTTCAGGCTTCACACGCCAAAAACAACCCAAACTCGGCAGTTTTGTTATGCTAACCGAATATGCCGCCGACATCGATGCGCCCTCTGCATTCCCAGCGGTAAAACTTAATAACGTGTTAGGCGAATGGCTAGAAAAGCATGATAAAACGCAACTGCGCATTTCAGAAACAGAAAAGTATGCACACGTAACCTTTTTCTTCAGTGGTGGTAAAGAAGATACTTTTGTCGGTGAACAACGAATATTAGTGCCATCACCACAAGTAGCAACCTATGACCTACAACCAGAAATGAACTCAACCCTGTTAACCGATAAATTAGTGGCCGCAATAGAAAGCGGCGAGCATGACTTTATTGTTTGTAACTATCCAAATGGTGATATGGTAGGTCATACCGGTGATTTTGATGCCGCAGTAAAAGCCTGCGAGGCCGTCGACACTTGTATTGGTAGAATAGTGACGGCATTAGAGAAAACGGGCAGCGAGTGTTTAATTACCGCTGATCACGGCAACGCAGAACAAATGATGGACAAGGTGTCAGGACAAGCGCACACCGCACATACTTGTGAACCTGTACCGTTAATTTATATTGGTCGAAACGCAAAAATGGCCAAAACAGGTGCGCTAAGTGATATCGCTCCCACTATTTTATCATTAATGAATATGCCTCAACCCAAAGAAATGACCGGGTGTAAATTATTAACCTTAACTTAACTTAATTTAATCTAAACATGCTTTTTAAGATGAATATCAGCAAGCCAATATTAAAACGTAGCCAGTTTAGCACTGGCTACGCTTTTTTTATTGGCCTAGTGCTGATGTTTTGCTCGTTTGATATTTTTGCCCAAAGCAGTGCAAAAGCCAATCAGCAACTGTCTGATATTCAACAAGCTATTAATCAACAGAAACAAACCTTATCAAGTACTAATGTAGAGATTAGTGATCTAGAGCAACAATTAAAAACAGACGATATCGCCATAGGTGAAGTGGCCCGAAACTTAGCAAATACCAATACTAGCCTAACCACAACACGCCAAAAAATAGGCCAACTGAGCGTAGAAAAAAAACAATTAACACTGGCCAAAAAACAGCAAGAGCAGATATTAGCCAAGCAGCTTAGAGCTGCCTATTCTACCGGCCATCACGACTATATAAAGTTAATTCTTAACCAACAAAAACCCAGTAACGTACAGCGTACTATTACTCATTATCAATACCTCAATGCTGCCCGTATTAAAGAAATTGAAACCTTTAAAAGCACAATTACTCAACTGAATGACGTGACAGCACAATACCAGCAGCAAGCTGAACAATTAACGCAATTAACACAAACCCAAAGTCAGCAAAAACAACTGCTCGAATTATCAAAAACCAAACAAAAACAAACCTTAAAAGCGCTCAATAAAAAGGCGCTTACCGAACAACAGAAGCTAGCTAAATTAGAACAAGAAGAGTCGGCATTGGTTGCCTTGTTGAGAAAAATGGCTGCTGCCGCACAAAAAGTAGATAACCTAGTCGGTTTGAGTAAATTAAAACGTAAACTGAGTTGGCCAGTTAAAGGGCAAATTCGTCACCGTTTTGGCTCAAGTAAACAGGGCTACTTAAAATGGAAAGGGGTATTTCTTTCAGCACCGATTGGCCAACAAGTTAAAGCCATTCACAATGGCACTATTTTATTTTCAGATTGGCTTAAAGGTTATGGACTAGTTTCTGTGGTTGATCATGGCGATGGTTACATGAGTTTATACGGCCATAATCAAGCGTTACTTAAAGCTGTTGGCGACCGTGTAGAAGCCGGTGAACCCATAGCTTTGGTAGGTCAAAGTGGTGGTCAAGCCAACTCAGGCCTGTACTTTGAAATTCGACATACAGGAATAGCCGTCAACCCTAAACTTTGGTGTAAATAAGCTTATGCATTGTTAAGCGTTTAACTAGTCGATTTTGACCATCTGAACTGTTACCCTAAATAATGATTTATTCTCTCATCAAAAAAAACTAACCGTGCTGCGACTCCTACTAACCTTTAGCTTACTTTGGCCTGCTTTGCTTTATGCTCAACCTGCACAAGTAGCGATCATTATTGACGACATTGGCTATCGAAAAAGCGACGCTCAAGCACTCTATTTGCCCGGGAATATCAGTTACGCGATTCTTCCCCATACGCCCTATGGAAAAATATTGGCGTTACAGGCAAAAGCAAACAAAAATGATGTAATTTTGCATATTCCAATGGAAGCAAAAAATGGCAAAAAACTTGGCCCAGGCGCGTTAACCAGTGCCATGAATGAAACGGGTATTCGAGCAAGCTTAACTCATGCCTTTGCTGAAATTCCTTTCGCATTAGGTATCAACAACCACATGGGCAGTAAACTGACCGAGCTATATCAACCTATGGCGTGGACCATGCAATTTTTGCGTGAACGAAATTTAATGTTTATTGATAGCTTAACCACTGGCGCTAGCCAAGCAGAAGAAGTTGCTATAAGCTTTGGCGTACCCAGTTTACATCGACATATTTTTCTCGATAATAAATTAGAACACGCCTATATTCTCAGTCAATTTAAACAACTAATACTCGATGCCAAACGTTATCGGAGCGTTGTTGCTATCGCTCATCCACATCCTGAAACAATCAAATCATTACATAAGCTCTTGCCCTTGCTCGAGAAAAACAACATAGAACTAGTACCGATATCAAGGCTACTAAACAATAAAATGGCCAGTTCAAATCAACAAACAAATGCTGAAGATTAACCCACTTTTGTACTTTAGCCGCTGATGAAATCATCAGGCCATATATAGTCACTAGCCCTTTATATTATGCTTTTTTAATAGTTTATGTAGATACTTCACGGGTATCGCATAGGTAATGCCACTCGGCTTACTGATCACGGTTTCTTTACTCTGCTGAACAAAAACTTTATTTATAATGCCAATAACCTCACCCGTTTTAACATCATACATAGCACTACCACTGTTGCCCGGATAAGCGGTTGCATCTAACTGATACACTAAATAAGGATCTCTTAAGCGCTTAAGCATAGCTATGCTTATTTGTCTTGCATCATCAACGGGTATAATAGTGGGTGTTACGGCAGCAATAATACCTCTGTGTGTTACAGGATAAAGCCCCAAAACGGCGCCAATTGGAAATCCAGTAAATGCGATAGCACTGCCTTCACGTCGAAAGTCATTGTTTGCTAATGATAATGCCGGTAACGCCTGCCCTTCAATTTTAAGGATAGCAAGATCATGATCCTCATCATGGGCAACCAATTTAGCTAATTTTACTTTCGCCGCTCGGCCCTTACCGGTAAATACGGCTAATTTTTGTAATAAATTATCATCTAACTCTTGCTCAATAACATGATGATTGGTCACGATATAAGTGCCATCACCAATAACAAAGCCCGTGCCATAAAGTTGATTTTTCGGCTGTCCTGTCGGCGTATAAACACCAATACCAACCACAGAAGGTTTAAGTAAACTCACCGTATCCGCGAAATCAGCGCAGGCTATTGAACTGAATATCAGCCCAATAAAGATTAATAATGGTAATAATTTATTCATATTTTTACTCCTTTTAAAAATTTAAACTTTACCTGAACTTAGCACATTTTTTTGCTAGCGATTTTGTCATTTTTACCCATAATTAAATAATAGGATACAGCGAGGAGATATATGTGACGAATATAGTACCTATTTTAGCTGGCGGGGGAACACGCTCACCTGCTCATATCGGCGTTTTGAAAGCATTAAAAGATTTGCATATCGATTTTTCTCATCTTGTTGGCGTATCAGGAGGTAGCATAATTGCAAGCTTGTATGCTGCTGGTTTATCGATAGCAAAAATTAAACATATTGCGATAACCACAGATTACAACCAATTTAAAGGTTTCTCATTAGTGTGCTTAATTCGTAATGGCGGTTTAAGTTCCGGTGACATTTTTGAACAATGGGTTGACCAACACCTAGAAGGAAAAAGGTTTATCGACCTAGATCGAAACTTACATATAGTAGCCACCGATGTTAAAACTGGCCGACCCGTTATTTTTAACCAAGCACGAACACCTAATATGAAAGTTTCTTTGGCCGTGCGTTTTTCTATGTCAATTCCACTGGTTTTCAGCTTTAAACCCTTTGGTAAACATTTAATGGTTGATGGCAGTATTTTATCTGAAGATGCCTTACACCGAGATTGGGCTATGGACGGCACACCCGTATTGTGTTTTCGTCTGCGCGGTGAGCATGAATATGACGAGCTCAAAACAGATGGGCTATTTCCTATCGTAAATTACGTAACCTTATTGATCAGGACCTTTATGACAACCATATCACGTGAGTATATTAATGACGCCTTTTGGCACAATACTATCATTATCAACACCGGCTTATGCTCGGCCGTTGATTTTGGTATGAGTGAAGAAAAAAAATTTTCACTTTTTGATATTGGCTATGAAACTGCAATGAAAATTGTGCCTATTAAAACTAATCATGGCCGTTAAGTGCTTAAAAACACAATTGTTAATAAATAATTAACAATTGTGTTTCATAATCATTACATAAAATGGTAACTTAATTATATAGCTATACTAAGAACAACATAATTATCATCATGCATAACCGACTAAAAGTCAGGAACTAAAAGTAATGAATTGGAGCAAGAAGTTACTAAACGTGCCCGTGGTTGGAGCCATCACCAAACGCATTGCATCAATGAAAGTTAATCATGATGCAGTGGATATTTCTAAGCATTTCACCCAATTCTTAAAGCCTGAAATTGCCGATACTGATGAGTTACGCGACGAAGTGTTCCGCATTCGTCACAATGTTTATTGTGAAGAATTGGCCTATGAAAAAGTAAAAAATGGTGGTAAAGAACAAGATGAGTTTGATGCCCACTCGCTCTTCGCTATGATAAAACATAAGCCGTCGAATACCTATACAAGTTGCGTAAGAATGGTGACATCAGCCAACGAATCTGAACTACTACCGATCGAAAGATATTGCCCCAATGCCATACAAAACAAAGAACTACACCCAAGCAACTTTCCACGCCATGAAATAGCTGAAATATCTCGCCTTGCCGTAAAAGCTGATTTTAGACGACGTAAAATAGATAAATTCAATGGCTCAGCAGTCGGTACAATTAATGAACCCACCTACTCAGAAACTGAGTTACGTTGCTTTCCATTTATTGCCATTGGACTTTATATGGTCGGGGCGTCAATAAGCATTAAAACGGGCGTAAAACACGTGTATGTCATGATGGAACCAAGGCTAGCCCGCAGTCTGCGATTTGTCGGTATTAACTTTATCCAGCTTGGTGAAGCCATTGATTATCATGGTTTGCGAGCACCTTACTACATTAACTCATCGATTTTTATGAAAAATTTATCTCCTGGATTTAAAAGTTTATATAAAGAGATCGAAAGAGAAATTGGTAAAAGTTTAAAATAGTGCTCTCCCATATTAATGCTATTACTAAGATCAAAAACTGATACTAGCTTAATAAACCTAAATTTTAGTATAAAAGGATCCTCATGTTTAACTATGAAGAAGCATTCTCTCGAAATATCGGTTGGGTTACTCAGGAAGAGCAACAAAAACTTAGACACACCAAAGTTGCTATTGGAGGTTTAGGTGGTGTGGGTGGTGATCACGCCATAGTATTAGCTCGTTTAGGTATTGGAGATTTTCATATATCTGATCTTGATGATTATGATGTGGCAAACTTTAATCGCCAAGCCGGTGCTAACATGTCAACTTTGGGTCAAGCCAAGGCTGCAGTTATGGAAGATACCATTAGAGGTATCAATCCTGAAGCCAACATAAAAAACTTCAGCTCAGGCATTAATGAAGAAAATATGGATGACTTCTTAGATGGTGTAGATATCTACGTAGATAGTCTTGATATTTTTGTATTGGAGATCAGGCGCAAAGTATTCCGTCGTTGCTATGAAAAAGGAATTCCAACAATAACAGCAGCACCAATGGGCATGGGAACCGCTTTTTTAGTATTTATGCCCGGTAAAATGTCTTTTGATGAATACTTTGCCATTGTAGATCCTGCAGCAAATAGTAGTGAAGAAGAAAAAGCTCAAATTTTCAACGACAATATTATTCGCTTTGTTATTGGTGTGTCACCTTCGGTACAGCAACGCCACTATTTAGTGGATAGAGCATCGGTTAATTTCCTTAAGAAAAAAGTGCCATCTACCTGTATGGGTATATCCTTAGCTGCAGGAACACTCTGTACCAATGTATTAAAAATATTGCTAAAACGTGGTCACGTTATTCACGCACCTCATGGCATGCATTTTGATGCCTATAGAAATAGTTTGATTAAAACTTGGCGTCCTTGGGGTAATAAAAATTGGCTACAGCGCTTTATGTTTTGGCGAGTTAAAACGTTATTATCAGATAATAATTAACTTATTACTTATCCACTTTTCTTAAATTTAAAACATAAAAAAACCGCTTAAGCGGTTTTTTTATGTTTTACTATAAAGCTAATTATGATTTACGACGACGTGCAGCAGCAAGACCTAATAAACCTAAACCTAAAATAGCGATAGAAGTAGGCTCTGGCACAGAAAAGTTGATAGAACCGTTATGGGTACCACCAACGTTAGCGATGCCATTATTATAATCGACACTATTTAGAGGCCGTGTATCTTGTGAGGCATTAAAGTAAACGTTTTGACCTGGTACAGAAGAGTAATCTTTATAGGTACCTAGTTTTGAAACAAACACATCACCGGCATCAACGCCATTAACAGTAGTTCCACCAAAGTTAGTCATAGTGCCAGATAGAACCGTTGAGTTACCTGTATCGCCACCACCATTGACTTCTAAATCAAATAAGCGAATAAGTTCACTAACACTAGTCGTAGTGCCATCGTAATAATACATAGACACGGTACCCGAAGTGTAATCAAAACCAAAACCGTTCCATGTACCAGCTAAATCACTAAAACCAAAAGTTAAACCCCAATTGCCAAAACCATTATTACTTGGGCCACCAAAAGTGGTTGATGCAGGTTCAAAGTTATTCACTAAATTACTTGATATGTCAGATAAACTAGTAAAATTAGCATTTGAAACACCACCTGTAGATAAAATACTATCACCGGCACTTAATATACCGTCAGCGACACCAAAACTACCTGCATCAGTAATGGTTGAAGTTGACTGATAAGCAATTGACAACTGATCTAACCAACCTGTTGTATTTACACCCGCGGCTTTTGGGTTATTGGTACCATTACCACCAAAATCGTTACCTACATTAATATAAAATTGATCTGCTGCTGAAGTGCCTGCAAAAGATAAAGCAACAAGTGTTGTCACTACTTTTGTTATATTGGTTACTACTTTTTTCATGTTAATCCCTTATTGTTTAATTAGACTAAGAAATGCAAAAGTCAAGCCACAACACTTAAGGCATTGATTAATATCAATTAATTTAAATAAAGGTAATTAATTTTAGCTCTAGTGTTAATAAATTCGACACTCTTTATTAACACTAGAGCAAGCACAAAAAAGCTTATATCTGTAAGTCTAACTAAAATTATTACTCTCAGTTATTAAGTTTTCTTACTCAGCCTTTAAAAAATTTGCTTAGCTATCAAGATAAACTTCACTTTTTCGGTGATAAATAACCCACGAACAAAAAGCTAAACTTAGTATTACATATTACACAAGCTTAAAGAATAGTATTAACACGCTATAACATAATACTTAAATAGTATAAATAAGTAGTCTGGATACATAAAAAACCGCCTTGCGGCGGTTTCATTAATTGTAGATTCAAATAATAATACGCAAAGTTATTTAGCTTTACGACGCTTGGCTCCTGCAAAACCCAGTAAACCTAAGCCTAAAATAGCAATAGAAGCAGGCTCTGGTACTTGAGAGAAATTGATAGAGCCATTATGACTAGCGGCAAATTCAGCTTGTCCACCTGCAAATTGAAGAGCACCTATGGCTTGAGTATCTTGTGAGGCATTAAAGCTAACTATTTGATTATTTGGTGGCCCACTTAGCTCACCAAAAGATCCTAAAGCAAAATTAAATACATCAGCGGCGTCAACACCATTTACTGAAGATAGCGCGTTAAAATTGACTAACTGACCATTTAAAACCGTGGAATTACCAGTGTCACCACCACTTGATACTTGTAAATCAAACAGTCTTACAAAACCAGCAAGGTTAGTCATCGTATTATCATAATAATACATAGATATCGTACCAGAAGTATAATCAAATCCTGAGCCATTCCAAGTGCCGGCTAAATCAGGAAAACCAAAAGTTAAACCCCACTGAAGTGGACTAGCAGGACCAAAGCCATTATTACTTGGGCCGCCGAAGGTGGTTTCTGACGGTTCAAAGCCATCAATCAAGTTATTACTAATACCGGTTGGGTCAACAAAGTTACCGTTATTTACACCGCCAGCAGATAATATTGTATCGCCAACTGATAAAGCATTTGCCCCACCAACGCCACCATCAGTGATCACAGATGTAGATTCGTACAAAAACGATAGTTGATCTAACCAGCCGGTTGTATTCGGGCCATTGGCCGTATTTGCATTCCCGCCTTGATTAGAACCTATATCTATATAAAATTCGTCAGCGGAAGCACTGCCGGCAAAACTTCCGGCTATAGATAAAGCGATTAGTGTTGAAATTAGTTTTTTCATTTTCTTTCCTTATAAATGTGAACTAATTTGCAAAAAAGCTGAATATGCAAAAAATTATTCGATAACAGTAGTATTACCAACTAGAAACTTGCATAAAACAAACCAACATGGCAAATCGCTGTTTTATTAGTTTTTTTTCAATCACAAAAAAAATTATATCTTCATTATGTAAAAAAAACTGACACTTTAAAGAAAGAGTTTGAGTTATATTTCCCTTTTCACCCGTTTAAGACGGCTCAAACTATCTGATGATAATGTTGATTCATTGAGCTGTTTTAATAATTTTTTAGCATCCTGCTTTTCATTATTGCTCAGCAATGCCTGAATATAATGTAAGGTATAATTACTATTGCTTTGCTCTGCTTCATAAGATTTTTTAAGATATATTAAAGCCTGCTTACTTTCCCCAGCGGCTAACAAGATCACTCCAAAAGTATTTTGCACAATAGGCTCATCAGGCGCTTCATTTATCGCAAGGGTCGCCTGTGCCAACGCTTGTTTTGTATTGCCTTGTGCTAACAATGCCCAGGCCAAATTATTTGAAATAGCAAAATGGTCATTTGTTCTCTTAAGTAACTGATTATAAATAACAATAGCCTCAGCCAACTGCTTTTGCTCAGAATAAAGCTCTGCCTGCTTTAACAAAATAGCTACGGAAATATCTGACTTAACACGATTGCTAACCTCATTAATAATCTCAATTGCCTGTTCTACTTGCCCAAGGTTTTGCATAGATTGTACAATTTCAAGGATAACTTCTTGAGAATTTACTTGCTTATATATTGGTTGGAGAAACCTTATCGCATCTTGATAATTTTGCTCCATAAATGCTACTTTGCCTTTTAAACGCTTAATTTTAAGCGCTACTTGTGGGCTGCTAGCTAAGCTTGCTAATATTTTCTTTGCTTCAGGCAATTTATTGTTAGCTAAATAAAACGCAACCAAGTCTGTTTGTGCAACAAAATCATTAGGCTGTAACTTTACGGCCTGTATTTGTGATTGCAGAGCATTAAATTTATCCCCCATTTCATTATAAATTAAGGCTTTGGCAAGATAAGCTCTGGGTTCTCTATCCTGAAACTGAATGTAGGCATCTACTTGATTGAGCGCTGACGCATAGTCTTTGTGGTACATGTAAATTTTTGCTAATAATAAATTCAAACGTAAATCAGTTGGGTGTTGTAGCAAAGCCTTCGCTAAAATATTTTCTGCCTCATTAAATTGCTGCTGAAATACAAAATATTCAGCTAAAGCTAGACTAGCTGTAGCATTACCCGCAGAATTAGTAATATTTGATTCAAAGAATAATTTAATTTCTGCTTGATAAGTACTGTTGGTGACATACTTTAATAAAGCGTTTATGGCATGAACCTGATCTGGGTCAATAATCAGAATTTCCTGATAATAACCAATAGCGGCCTCAAGGTTATTTTTTTGCTTCGCCAAATCAGCCAATGAGTATAATGCACCCACTTGCTTATTATTTAACCCCACCACCTTTTTAAGCTCTATTTCTGCTAGATCATATTTTTCTTGGCGTTTAAATATAGCCGCCATTAAGCCATAGGCTAGCTCTTCATTGCGTTTTTTAATACCATTAGTGATTTCAATCGCTTGTTCGTAATTTTTTTCATCAATCAGTTTCAGTACTTTCATAGCTGCTATTGTGTCTTCGTCAGGGTTCTTTTCAAATGCAGCCTCAAAAAAAGCACCTGCAGAATCATCATTATTCAGTAATTTTTGTATACCCATTTGAAAATCTATAAAACCATCTTCAGGTGCTATAGTGGATGCTTTTGAGAGCAATCGTTCTGCAGTATCCACCCGTCCCAAATTAAATAGCTCTTGAGCAGATGAAGTTAATAATTCGACATCTAGTTCCTCTAATGGAGCCGCTGATAATGCCGCTATATTTTCATCAACATAACCCAGTTGTAATCGAAGACTATTTAATAAGCGTTGTGCTGGATGTTTTAGTGATAATTGATCTTTAATTTTTACTAAATGAGAGTAAGCCAGTTCTGGTTCTTTGAGCTGGTATGCACTTATACCAGCAACCACTCTTGAAATGAGTAAATTATTATTTCTTTGTAAGGCTAATTCAGCAAAATGTTTGGCTTGTGCATAGTCTTTATCGACGAACCTGATCTGCGATTTTATTTCGTTACCTAGAGGCTGAGATGGTAGGTTTTTCAATATCACGTCGACTTGCTTTTCGGCCGCTTGATAATCTGAGGCTTTAGTTAATGATAATGCGAGCATTAATCTAGAATAAAGATCTTTGGGATGAACCGCTAAAAACGCACCATACGCTTCTGCCGCTTTGCTCATGTCATCTTTAGCAAATAGAAATTGTGCCTTAGAAATAATAGCAATGTCTAGTGCCGGAGGTGAAGACATCACTTCATCAATTAATTGCAGCGCATTGTCATAATCATTGTTTAAACCCGTAGCCCAAGATTGACTTACTTTTGTATACGGTGACTCAATATTATCTGAAATTATTTTTTCAAAAACAACTTTCGCAAAATTAACCTCGCCATCACGAATATAAGAAAGACCTAAATATGTTCTTGGAATAATCAGAATATTGGCATCTACCGATAAATTATTAGCTATTAATTCGCTAATAGCGCTACTATTATTTAAGTGATAATACACTTGGGCTAATAAAGGTAAAACAACCATATTTTTATTACCTAGCTCCAAGACCCTATCAAGCTCTTTTTCAGCCAACAACCAGATGCCCTCTTGTAGATACGTAATACCTAATAATAGTCGAGCTTCAGAGTTTTTCACGTCAAGTTTCAGCACATTTTTAAGGCTGATAATCGCTTCGTTATTCTTCCCTTCTTTTAGAGATGCCTTCGCGGCAGCAATATATTCTTCTGGTGTGTAATTGTTACCACAGCCTAGAAGTAACATTATTAATGTTAAAGCAACAATAACTTTTTGAGTGTTTTTCCCTAGTAGCATTATCCTATCCTTTTGTATTTAAATAACAATTATATATTTCGCTAGGTTTAATTTTTAATTTGAAAATAGAGGTTAATTCACTATTATTCAAATTTTAAATAAAATTAACTAATTAATTACTTTTCGCTAAAGTTATAAGTGAATTCTTTCTCTGCCTAGTGCCACTATTATTAGCTACCTTTTGTAATACATCCAATGCCTTTTGGCTTTCGTTAATACTGATTAATACCTCTGCATAATTAAGTGCGATACTGATATCTTGGCCATTACTTATTTTGTATGCTTTTGATGACGCCTTCCATGCACCCAAGCTATTCCCAGTCTTAAGTAAAACCATCCCTCTTGTATCTACAACATTTGGATTTTCAGGGGCAAGATCCATTGCTTTCTTAGAATGTAATAACGCTGTTTCTAATTCACCTTTTTCTATATTTAACCAAGCTAAGTTATTTAAGGCTATAATATTATTGGGCAGCCTAGTTAATATTTTTTCATAGTGACTAATCGCTTTATCTGGCTGGGTTTGTAAGTATAAATTAGCCAACTGTGCACGCACTTTGTCATCTTTTTCATTACTGACAAGATGCGACTCTAGACTTGTAATTGCTGCATTGGCTTGATTATCACCCTGCAGTGAACTTGCCAAGAGGATAATATTTTGACTGGATGGAAAGTGGGTGTAATACGCTTTTAGCAGCGGTATTGCCTGTGCATAACTTTTCTCTAATAAATAAATTCTGCCTTGAAAACCTTGGCTAAGCTTTTTGTTCATTCCCTCACTTTCTAACTGGGTATAAAAGTCTTTAGCTTCGCGTAATAATTTTTCCTCAAGCAGTAATTGCATTTTCGCCATTTTAAGCATTTTATTATCTTTATGTGGCCCAGCAAGCGATTTGTTAATCAGCACGAGTGCCCTGTCTGCTTGCTGTTTGTTAACAAATTGCTTTACCAATAACAAAACTGGCTTTATATGGTAAGGATTTGTTTGAAGCCAATCCTCGAGTAGTCGTTGATAATTAATGTCATTATCCTGCTTTTTTTGTACAAAAAGCTTTAGCTGCCATAATTTTTTAGGTGACGTTATTGAGCTAGGATATGAAGCTAAAACTTGGTCAGCTGCCATAATGTTATCCCTATCTAATAACGCCTCGGTATAAAGTATTCCATAAGACAAGTCGGCTTTATTTGTTTCAAACAAGGTTTTAATTTTTGCAAACGCAGACTCATTCTTAAATAGCCCATAATGCTGTCTTAGAGTTTTAACATTTGCAGGAAAAGCGATTACTGCCATTTCAGACCAGCGTTTAGCCGCCTGATCATTCTTTTGCCGCTGCGCTATTGAGGTTAGCTCAGTTAATGCGAATAAATTATTGGGTGCAATGGCTAGACTTTGTAACAGTGCTTCCTTAGCCTTTGTTAATTCTCTTTTTTTTAAATAGACACCCGCCAATACATTATAACTAACGGGGTTATCTGGATATTCATTTTTCCATTTCTGTGAAATATCCAATGCTTGGTCAAAATCGCCCGTCTGAATAGCCGCATATGCTAAGGCTAACTCAGCGGATAACATACCAGGTGATTGCGCAAGCGCAGCTTTTAAATTTTGTATACCTGAAGGATCATTTAGCACTAGCTTTAACATCCCCTCACGAATATTTTGCTCGGCATTGGTAACAGTGTCATCGGTTTCATGAGTGCTAACTTGACGCGCTAATGCTTTGGCATCTTGATAGGCACCTAATTCAGCTAACTGATAACTGAGTGAAGATAAGAATTTATCATCTTCTTTTGATACTGACGTAAAGCCACTCAATGTCTCACTTATTTCACCTACCAAACCCAATTGTAACTGACTAAGAGCAAAAATTTTACGCGCAGGATGCTCTGGCGTTAAATATTGCACTATTGAATTTAAATGATGATGACTTTGTTCAAAATCATCTAAAAAATATGAACTAACACCCGCTATAAGCTGTAAATAAGGTCGATTAAAATTACTGCGCAACGCGATTTCCGCATGATTTTTTGCACCTCGATAGGCTTTAATTTCAAATAGCGCTATGGCTTTAACATAATGTGCAAAGGGTTGATTAGGTAACTTCAACAAAATAATATCCGCATATTTTTCAGCTGCTGAAAACTTTTGCTCTTTAAGTAAAGAGTCAGCTAAAAACAATATCACCACACTCGATTTTGGCTGTACTTGAGCAAACTGCAAATAACTGCTACTGGCTCTAGCATGATCATTCATTGCCGTAGCTATTTGACCTTGTAACATTAAAGCATCGGGATTTTTTGGCTCAGCAGTTAACACCCGCAACACTTGAGTATTGGCTTTAATCACTTGTTTTTCTGCTAAATTTAAATAAGCCACCGCCATCATAGAATAGAGACTAACCGAGTCAAACGCATTCGCTTGTGCTGCTGCCTCCGTTGCAAGTGCGATGTTTTCAGTGCGAATGGCTGCTAAGGTTTTATAGGCTAAATAGCGAATTTTGATATCATCAGGTAACAGTTGTGCTTGTTCATTCAGAGCAAGAATATCAGTATCTGCATCTACCAAGATATATGCACGAGCCAAAAGCGGGAGTACCTTAACAGGACTATAGTTATATTCTTGCGCTTTTTCTAACTCTTTCACGGCATTTAAGCCACTGCCTTGATGCAAATAAAGTTGACCTAAAAAAAACCTAGCATTGGCATTATCAGGTGCTTTTTTTATCGCATTTTTTAACTCAATAATACTTTCATCAAATTTATTTTCATCGAAATAAGTTTTTGCTTTATTGAGATGAGTTAAAGCGGTTTCACTTTCGCTGCAACCTCCGATATTAATCAATACACTGCAACAAACTAAGACACTTAACCATTTCATTATTAAATCCCTTTATTAACTTAGATAGACTATATTTTACTTCATATAACATACTACTAATTTAACAAGCCGTTTACAATTGTCAGAAAAATTAACCCGTAATAATATTAGTGAAGCGTTTTATCACTAGCTGAAAAATAACTACCGCTAACGCGTTATACTCGGTAGTATTGAATGTAGACAATATGGATATCAATGGTTAATAATGAATAGAAATGTCTCTTTTGAACTGCCAACAATTAATAAACCTTTTCTTTGTATATTAATAATTTTCACTGCTATCTGTGCGCTGAATATTCCTGTTCTGCTAACCCTTTGGCGACACGGATTTGATGATGGTACATATTCTCATGCTTACCTCATCCCTTTTATTAGTCTATATCTTTATTATCAATTGTCTCGAAATGGCACACTACAATTCAAAGAAACATGGACTGTGGTGCCCACTATATTATTACTCTTAAGTTGTGGCTTATTGTTTATAACCAGTAACGCACAAATAAGTGTTGGTTATTGGGCGGCGTTACTAGCGGTTTTTATCACCAGTGTAACTATGCTGTTTCGGTTTAATTATTATATTGTTTTTCCTGCTGCCTTCCTCATTTTTATATTCCCTTTTTGGGGGGTATTAGTCCCTTTATTACAAAATGTGTCAACAGCGGCTGTCACTTACCTGATGAACTTTACGGGTGTGCCCACTTATGTAGAAGGCAACTTTGTAACTATTCCTGCAGGTGTATTCGAAATAGCGGACGGATGCAGTGGATTAAGATACATGATTGTTTCATTAGCTATTGGTTCTCTATTTGTTTTTCTTAATATTAGAGACACTAAACGAGCAATATTATTTTTATTGATGACCATAATTGGGGCACTACTGACTAACTGGATAAGAATTACAGCGTTAATATTAATTGGTGAATATACCAATATGGAAAGTAGTTTGATGCAAGATCATAATACTTTTGGCTGGTATCTTTATGTGCCATTTATGATTTTTCTTTTTTGGTGGGGTAACAAGCTTTCTGACATTGACTTAATTGCCTCAACATCAAATACAGCACAAATCAAAAATAGCCCTAGCTATGCATCTATGGCAGTAATGGTATTAATGTTGGGTTTGTCATCAACCACGTTCAGCAGCATGCTTGTACCTGCTACTGCTACTGAAAATTTAACCAGCGATGCTGCTTTTGAAATACAGCCAAAAATACATTTTTATTCTTTTGTCACTCACAATATATCTTCAAACGACAACACTATTAAGCTTACTTATGTTTTTAATGGTGAAGCCTTAGATGGTAAACCCAGTTATTATGAAAATAATTTAATACCTAGTGGTTGGAGAAGCATTTGGCAAGAAAACCATCAAAATATAAAAATACACCGCATTTTCAAGGAGGGTAAAAGCGCATTAATTCTGGTCAGTTATGAAATCAACCAACAACAATTTCCGTCACTTACCGCCTTCAAAATCGCCCGATTAACCATGGCATTCAAAAACATCAATCAAACAAAATTACATTGGACCTTTATACCTTGCAAGCAACACAATTGTGAAGCTGAGTTACAAAACCTCTAAGGTAATATCATCAACTAACACGCTACCTGACTAGGTCAACATGATGAAATTAAGAAAACGACTTAATCAAGGTGTCTACATTTAGTTGGCCTGGTCACGTAAGCCTATTGCAATATTAGTCAGTATTTAACAACAAGCTCTTTAACCAAGGTAAGTCACTGGTAGTTGAATACATCCAACCAAAACGTCGCGGCGGTTTCAGCACCCAGTAATTTTTCTCTCGCTTGCTTTTTTGTGCTTTTATTAATCTCGTATAAGTGCCTGAGCATTGCTCTAATAAAGCACGAAACAAGGTTTTAACCATAAAGTTATCCTGCTTGGTTATTTGCTTTATATACGCTGACTTACCCAATAAAGCGGCAACATCACAAGCATGCTGCGGATCTGTCCATTGATTTAACTCTTCCTGCTTAGGGTTTTCTATAGATACTATGTATTTAGCAATCACAATATTCTTTACCCTAGCGTCACCATAGTAAATACCATAATTCAAAATAAAATCGCCAAAGGCATCAATTAAAGACGCGGCTCGCACATCACCGGTTAGTTGATAAAAGCGCCATAATGCATCACCTAATAAAGCCATCATCCAAGGCGAACAAGCCGGCGTGTCATCACCCCAACCTTCATGTGATTTATAACCATGCTGCGGACAACCTCTTAATGGCCAGTTATTGTCAGGATTAAACGTCATGGCAACGCTCGCATCAATAATGTTATTGATACGAACTAAGGCTGCTGCATCATTGGTTAGCTCCCAAGAGGAAACAGCCACATTTAACGCTGCTGCTTGATTACGCTCAGTCCAAAAACCACGCCCTAGACTATAGCTTTCATCCCAATCTAGTGAACGTTCAAAAATTCGCTTCAGTGTTTTTTTTGCTTCAACGTCACCCGTAAGTAAGTACCGATACAACAAACCTTTTGGCATTAAATATTTAGGGTCAAAGTTTTTTTTCAGAACAAATAGGCCACTTTCATCAATATTTTTAATATAAAACTTTGCAAGTTTATTGGCTTTTGTTAACCATTGATTTTCACCTGACATTAAAAATAATTGATAAATGGCTTGCGGGCGGTCATACAACCATTGGCTTGCTTTGCGTGCTGGGTAACCTTTTTTGCTCAACAAGGCTTGATTGGTTAAATAATGGGCGTATTTTTTTTGCGGCTCTGTATACCAATCGGTGTCTAGTGCTTTATCAGGATGTAGTAATATACTTTGCACCAGCCATGGTGTTGAAGGATAAACAAGCTGGCTTAAATTAGATTGATTAGCATTAATTTGCTGAACAGCAAGTGCTTTATCTGAATCTAACCAAGTAAGCGTCAGTGTTTTAGGCGTCAGTTCTTTAGGCCCCAGTGCTTCAGCAAAGTCTTGCAAACGACTAAGGTCAATCGACAGCAGGCGAATAAATGGCTCACTCTTCATGGTTGGCCAAGTATTAAGTACCTGGTAGTTAGCTTTAATCGGATGGTTATTGGCAGTTAAAAAAAAGCTACTGTTCAAAGCAACACGTTGATTTGGAATGGGTAGCAATAAAAATATCGACTCTTCATTAATGGTTTTATTAATGGTGGCAAGATCAAATGTAATAGTATTTTCAACACTAAAGCTATGAGTTGAGAAAAAAACCAAAACAATATAAACCGCAATAAGCGCTAATTTTAACATCAAAAATCCTTTTATTAATTACACCTATGATACTAACTAAGTGAGCCATTTAAATGGTCTAAATATTTAATAATATTGTTGCTTTCAAGCACACACGCCAGCTATTTCTCAAAAAAATATTCTTGTTTTATTCTAGAGGCTTACATCAATATATTAGGTTTTACTAATGCCCTGGAGCCATGTTCTAAAGAGGTGTTAGTCATTAGAGCAAGGTATTAAAGAATACATGAAGCATATACCCAGATGACGAGTAAAGGCGATGAAAGCACCCATCAAGCACCTTGTTGTTAAAATTTGCTCTCATTACTTATGTAAAGTGAGGGTAAAGGTAAAGCTGAATCCTTAATAAATTTAATGGGTATTACCTACACTAAAAGTAGCAAACACGGGCTGATGATCGCCATTTATAACCTCAACAACATCAACAGCCTTTAACTTAAAGTCATCAGAATATAAAATATGATCGATTCTTACGCCATGCCATACCGTATGCTTAGTGGCGTTAAAACCAATACCTTTGATGCCAATCGCATTATTTAAATGTGTAAAATTACGCTGATAAGTATTTTCATCTTCCGGCATATTAAAGTCACCCACAATTAAGGTGTAGGGTTTGTTTTTTGACCACAAGCTGACTAATTCAGCTTCAAATTGCCGGTTACTCTCTATGGTGTTTGCCAATGTAAAATCAAAAAAACGATAAATTAAGCCCATCAGTACTGAACGCGGCGTTTCAAAGTGTACATTCGCTAAAGAAACTTGACCAAACTGAGTTTCAATTTGATAGAAAATGGCAAAAGTCCCCCACCCCTCAAATAACCTTCTACTCAGTACTTTAACTCGTTTGAAAGGGTATTTACTAAAAATACATAAACCAGAAATACACTCCTTAAAATCATAATCAATAAATAGCGTTGAAAGCGCTATGTTTCTCGCTTCCTGCAATAAAATTATGTCTGGCTTCCTAGTGAAGCCAATATACTCAAGCTCTCGCTTAGAGCCGCCACCACCAATATTAGCACTAAGCACTGATATTTCATCTGAAGTTGAAGTTGAAGTTGAAAAGTATGAACTTGGGCTAGGCAATTGAAAGTCTAAAAAATTTAGTGATAATAAAATTAACAAGGAAGAAAACCATAATTGTGCTTTTGACAAATAACGCCAGAAAAACAACAAACCAATAACAGCAATCAACAACCACCAACGTGGACCAAATAATAACGCATACTTAGGAATAGTCAGTATCTCGTAAGTCGGCCACCAAGGTAATAATGTGACCAAAAAGCACATACCACAACAGAAAATAAAATACGCTTGGCTTAAACGTTTAAACATGTAGCTTCTCTATTTTTCATAAAGCTCAGCATATTTTTTAGCTGATGACTCAATAGAAAAATTGTCTGTTATATAAGCAAGAGCATTAGTACCTATTTCATCAACAAGCGATCTATTATTCATAATATTCAGTATCTGTTCTGCTAATTTTTGATCATCATCAAATTCAAACAACCAACCAGTTTCATCATGTTTGACCAGTCTTGGATTACCACCCACATTAGTCGCGACAACGGGAATACTATTGGCCATAGCTTCAATAATTACCATCGACAACCCCTCCGTTTCGGAAGTAACAACGAGTAAATCTAAAGAGGAATAAATCAGTTCACGGTCGTTCACCATGCCATGAAAGGTAACAGCTAAAGTAGGCGTTTTTTCTTTATAGAAAGTTTTTAAATCTTCTAAACTTAGGCCATCACCAAAAAAGTGTATTTCAACATTAGTTTGTAAGTCTGCAGGTAAGCGTTGAATAGCTTTAAGTAATCCTATCTGGTTTTTTAAAGGAATAACCCTACCGACTGAACCAATTCTTAAAACTTCACTTTTAGCAGGCACTTTATTTACTGGTTCTATCAAAACACCGTTATCAACCACAACGCTAGTAACATTTCCCCATTCATGAGCTTGATGAAAATTATCTTTACCTTCTTGAGAAACAAAAGTAACGGCAGCTATATATTGCTTAATTTTTTGGTGAAACCTTAACCAGGGTGCTGAAGAGTATGGTGCGGCACCATGTCTTGTATAAACAACCGTCTTTCTTAGCAAAGGTAAAAATAAGCTTAAATATTTTAACGCATGAGGAGAATGTACATGAATTACATCAAACTTTAATAAAACCATAAACACTCTACATAACTTTATATATGAGTGACTTGAATAAGAGGCAACCGGAATGTTATTGATGTGGCAAGTACCAACCAAATCATCGGTTGGGCTGCCTAATGAAATAATTGCAGGTTGTATATTGAGTTTTTTTTGCGCTATCGACAAATCGATAATAAAGCGTTCAGCTCCGCCAATTTTTAAGCTACCAATAATGTGAGCTACTTTTTTACTTGTTTTTTTTTGTTTCATAACAAACTTAGAATGAACATATAATAAATATGAATGTGTAAAAATACCTCTTATGAAGTGTTAGCCTCAAAAGAGGTGAAAATAACAATACAATTAAGTAAGCACTAACGATTCGGCTCTGGATTACCTATTTCTTGAGATAATTGTCTTGAATCACCGATTGGATCTTTCAAAGGATCCCAATCTTTACAAAAAATTCTTTTAGCCAGCCCGGTAATTTTATTTGCTAAGGGAATAGGAATAAAAAAGAATCGGCAAATCAAAAAAGCCTTACGGCGAAATACCCAATTATAAATAGACTGCTCTGAATAAAAATTATAGCCCCATCTTTTTTCAAACTCTCGATGCGATTTTTCATTAAGCTTATGCGACCAAACAAAAAAGAAATATTGCATGTCTTTAATGGTTAATCGAGTACATAAATTATCAAATATCACTTTTGAAAAAGGGTTGGCAACCATAGTTTTACCCTGTGCTCTTAACTGCATAGGAATATCTATTTGTTGTCTCATGACCATATCTGGAAAATCAATTTCTTGTAGATCTTCAGTTTTAAAAGCTACGGTATGCCACTCAAAAGTTTCTGTCGGCCTAATTTCTAACGGTATATTCTCTGGTAGCTCTCTTCTATATTCTTTAGCTTCAATTAAGTAATCAACGCCCTCATATTCAACAACCAATATTTTACAAGTATATAAATGGTTTCGAATCTTAGCGCCTTGATCAACGCCCTCTTTTTCAAGCGTTAATGGAGAAACAAAAGCAGCGCCATCATTAATACTTTCAATCAGTGGCGGCATCCAACCAGGCAACACAGTAGTATCCGTTTCAACCCAAACCAACATGTCGGTTTTAATAATAGGCACTAAATGCTCAAACACTTTCATAGGCGTGACCATGCCACCATAATCAATTATTTTAGCATTCGGTATACTTTTAATACGTTGTTCAACTTGCTTAATAAGAGCCTTTGGATAGCCAATATCAGTTATTATTAAATCAAATGGCTCATCAGTATTTTCACAAACAGCGTCAATGCACTCAATAACACCGTAATATCGCTCTCTTGGAGTTATCACTATGGTAATAGTGGTCATTACATTTCCTTTATGACTTATGGTTAATTTTGTTTTAAAACTTCTCTATAAAAGTCGACATGGCGATTAAAATAATGCTCTCGAGTAAAGTTGAGGTAACATCGTTTAAAGCCCTCCAGTCCCATAGCGCTTCTAAGCTCATTATTAACAATTATTTTATGGGCTGCATCAGCCAATTGCTTGGGCGTGTCGCTATCAACCAATAAACCGGTTTCATTTTCTACTATAGCTTCAGGCACACCACCAATTAAAGACCCAACTATAGGTAAACCTGTCGCCATTGCTTCAAATAATACCGTAGCGCCATTTTCTTCCCTTGGAGAATGTAAGAAAATATCAAATGCCGAAAAGTAAGATTCAGGATCAGGATGAAAACCGGCAAAAATAACCCTTTCAACCTTAAAGTCACTGATCAGCTTTTCTAACCGTTTAGTGTCTTGCTCATTACCCTTGCCTAAAATCATCAAGTGTACTGACTTACCTTCGTCACCTAGGCGCTGTTGCAAGTCAGCAAAACCTTTAATAACTACATCAATGCCTTTTTCTAAGCCAAAATGCCCCATGGCACCACAAACAATGTCGGTTGGTTTAATGGCAAAGCCATCCCTAATACGATTTCTAGCATCAAGATCAAATGAAAATCTGTTTATATCTGCAGAAAGATTAATTAACTGTAATCGTTTAGGTTTAATTAAATTGCTGGCAATAAAATCTCGACCGCGAGCATTTGACACAGTAATGACACCTTCGCTAACTATTAGCGAAAACATATTACGTAATTTGTTTTTAAAGCTTGCTGTTTCAAAGTTTAATGAACGATGAAAAGTCATGATTTGAGGTGGTGTTTTATTGAAAGAAAATTTAGCGAGCGATGAAAAAAACAAACTGCCAGCATCATGTGTATGTATTAAATCTATGTCATGCGAAGCACAAAATCGCGCTAACTTTTTTGCCGCAGCAAAGTCGAACAGTTTTTTCCGATCAAATACAATGGTGTCTTCAAATACGGTTAAATCTATCTCATCTGCACCTAAATGAGAAACACAACCTAAAAAAACCTTGTGTCCAGCTCCTTGCATACCTGCTGCGAGGTTTCTAATGGCCTCTTTGCGACCGCCATTCTCAAATGACAATGTTAACTGTAAAATATTCAGTGGCTTTTCATTTTTTTGCATTATATTCCCTTATTTGCATTATATTCCCTTATAAAATCTACTTACCAAAACAAATTGTCCGTAATAATAAACATCGCCTTTTATTGTTTATAAATTACTACATCTTCCTTATCATTAAAAGAAATAGGTCTAAAAGCTTGTATGAAAATTAGAATAAAAGTACATTTAGTAGCTAATTAACTGAAACAAACAATGGAATGTTTAATGCTCCCCTCTATTAGTGTCGTAATTCCTTTTTATCATGCTGAAGCGTTTTTTGACGAAACATACCAATCAATAAAGCAACAAACAATTCAACCTCAAGAAATTATAGTAGTAAATGACGGTTGTGGTGCTAAAGCAATAGAATTTTTATCTCAATATACTGATATAAAAATCATCAATTTCACCGAAAATAAAGGTGTATCCACGGCTAGAAATGAGGGGGCAAAAGCGGCAACCAGTGATTTAATTGCATTTTTAGACGCTGATGATATTTGGCTACCGAATAAACTTGAAACACAACTAGCTTTTTTAGAAGAGTACCCACATTTTTCAGCTTGCCATACAGGCGTCACTACATTTAATGATAAAGGTGATATTTCAACATTTAATAATAAACCCTTTGACTTAACAATTATTGATTTATTAGAATCGATGCAAGTTACCCCACCCTCATTACTTATTACTAAAGCATCACTAGAGGCAGTTGATTTTTTCGATCAAGGCATACGCTGCTCTGAAGATCATGACTTCAGCATACGCCTAGTTCAACAAGGCTTTAGAATAGGTTTCATTGACCAAGCGCTAACAAAAGTCCGGCGAATGGACCATGGCAACATTTCATCTAATGGCCGCTCGATACTAATTGGCCATTGCCAGCTTTTAAAAAAACACTGGCACACGTTTAGGCAACACAAGGGAATGACTTCTAAATATTTATATAAAACATTCATGACTGCAGGTGGTAAATCCACTGGCATTGAGCGAAAGCTTTATTATCTTACAGGTCATATTATTAAGCTTATCTTTAGTGTTAAAGAATAATACGATAACAAACTATCGGTAATCTAAACCTACCTGTTATAATTTGCGGCATAATTATTTGCAAATAAAAACAGAGACTTAAGAGATGGAAAAGTCTTAGGCTTGTCCCATACCCCACGTAGCAGATAGCCTATTTTAATTTCTATTTAGTGCTCACCACAATATAAGATGAGCGCTAAATAGCAGCTAATAAGAAGTAAACTCAAAACACTAAGAAGCGTTTGTCGAACTACTATTTACCATGTTTCTATCTCGGCTAAACTGTACTAGCTTTCCATATGTATTAGATACTTTCATTAACGATAAACAAATTTCACTCTTCTTAAAAGAAAACGCCTTAACCAAGACCTTCAATATGTCAGTCAATAATACTTTAAATAAGTATCTGGGCATTCCAAAAAAATTAGGCATTTGACCAACTGGATTATTATACACATAACCACCGCCAGCGTTATAAGCTCTTTTAATTAGCCAGCCCAATGTTAACTGCTCATCTCTGATCTGGTGACGTACCTCAGAATCTTTCAAGTACATTGTGGTATTTCCCGCATTTTTAAGACGAATCAATAACTCAGTTTCACTTCCTGTAATATGGTTATTTACTACAGTTATCTCTTTTGAAGCAAAACGGACACCTTGATCGAATATACCTTTACGAATAAGCATATTTCCTCCCCACAAGGCATCGGCATCAATCAGTCTATTCTCGTCACCTAAATCCAATATACCTAAAGCTGTTTTAATACTTGGTGATGACACCTCAATCCATTTTGGAAGTACTCTGTCTGGTAAAATTTTACCGCCAAAAATATTTATATCGAGCTTACTTCTTGCATGATTTACATATTGATCGACTAAATTTTTATTTGGTAAAATATCGTTATCGGTAAACCAAATTAGGTCGCTTTTTGCATGAGGTATCGCTTTATTAAGAGCGTTATTCTTGCCTGATTCAGACTTTTCAATAAAGTGAATTGGAATTATATCTTTAAATAAGTCAATTACTTTTCTCGTTTCTTCACGATAAGCATTATCAACAATGATTAATTCCCATTGATAGTTAGACTCAATTAAACAATAACACTCCAGAGATTTCTGCAAGATTTCTTCACTATGGTAGGTTGCAAAAATAATAGAAAGATCCATTGTTTATCCTGTTCCTAAAATTAACACATTAATAAATAGTACTGTTTAAAGTATTTTTTCGGCATCAGGGCAATAACGTAAAAACTTTTCTAAAGCTTCAGGATTTAAATTATTGACTTGATGTGCACTATAACTCTCACTAAGAAACTCATTTTGAGTACAAAATTTTATACAATCGGATTTTTTACCTACTTTCCCTCCAAGTAATTCTATATGAAACGCAAAAAAATCATCTTCACCACCTTGCCAGGTATGATTTGAAAATCTACGCACACTTTCAATTGATAATTCGTAATTTCGAATACTAAAACCACCTACCCCTCCATCTAAAATCAAACCATTTGGGATCAAACGATTATGCCACCACGCACCTATATAATCGAAGTGAATGAAATCTGACAACTGATAACTTGATGCATTACAAATTACACTATCTGTTTGAAATACTATCACCTTATTCCTAGCTACAATCAACCTCCAGAATGACTCAATTAAAAACAAGGAGTTATATAGGTTTGCATTTAAACTATCAATATCTAGCTTTACCAAAAACACAACACCGTTCTTAACTAAATCACCGATTTTTGAATTCAAAATGAAGTCCGTATTCTCTTTACCATGAAAAAGCTGAACTCTTTTTCCTGTTTGTTCGACAAAGTTACAAACAACGAACTCCAATGCAGAATGTGACCGTGTTTCAACAATCACTCCCATACAATCATCATCAACAGAAGTATCTTTTTTCAATGGTTCTAAAATATCAGTTAAAATTTTCTTTCCGGTAACTGAAGGAGCGTCCGTCCATGACTTAAGGTTTTTATAGATGAAGTCTATGTCGTTAACTGATATTTGAGCTATATCCAATTTATTCTTACTTAAATATTTTAAAGCTACAGCTGCACTAGTAGGTCTAAAA
This sequence comes from Colwellia sp. MB02u-9, assembly GCF_014077085.1. Taxonomy (NCBI): domain Bacteria; kingdom Pseudomonadati; phylum Pseudomonadota; class Gammaproteobacteria; order Alteromonadales; family Colwelliaceae; genus Colwellia; species Colwellia sp. MB02u-9. Next base: position 85,999 of record NZ_JACGVF010000070.1, on the reverse strand, counting down.
TTAGCAAAAAATTGTTGGATCGAAGTGTAAGTCCTCAACCATTGCCAATATATAGGTTTAATTATTTTAATTAAAATCACAAATGAGTTACTCTTGCATAACAATTTAATAACAATTTAATTTCAGGAAAGAGATTAACAACAAAAATCAAATAACCCAACTAATTTAATCAATAAATACAGCCTATCAATATAAAAACTATTGATTTAAGTCAGTGTCGTTATCTTTTTAGATATTAAAACTAAATATTGTATTATTTTTTATAATGTACATAGCAAATTAAAGGAAGAAATGAGTGTGTCTGAAACTGTAGATATATTGTTAATAACTTGGAATAGAAAAGATTATGTTATTAAAACATTAGAAAATATACTCTCTGATCAAAGTAATTTTAGGCTTTATTGGTGGGATAATGGTTCAGAAGACGGTACTGCGGAATTAATAGAACGATATGATGATAGCAGGATTGTGTTAACTCATAAAAGTGAAAATAATGTAATGCAAGCAGAACCAACATATTGGTTTTTAAAAAATAGCACTTCAAACATTATTGGAAAATTAGATGATGACACAATCGCACCACACGGTTGGATTGATAAATGTGTAAGCTTATTAAATGAAAATAAGAAAGTAGGTATGGTCGGGTGTTGGACTTTTTATCCTGAAGATTATGAAAGAAATAAACAAGTAGCAATAAATAAAATTATAGAACTTAACAAAGGCAAAATATTACAAAATTTCTGGATAGGAGGCACTGCTTTTCTAATGATGAAAGGCTTAGCTAAAAAGTACCTAGTTGAAGGCAACGGAAGAGCCTTTCCTGTTGATAGGGCAAGAATGTCTTTAGATGGTTACGTAAGCGGTTGGTACTTTCCATTAATACACGCTGAACATATGGATGATCCACGCTCAAAAAATTGTTTAACAAACTCTACCGGTCAACCATTAGCACTCACAGCTAGAGTTCGAGGGTTCACAACAAATGCTGAATTCTTGCAATGGATAAAAAATGATGCTGATAATATATTAACCACATCCTTTGACTCTCAAAAAGCAGAGCATCTAAATAAAATCCATTTTAAATCAACTCTTTACATGAAACTCAAGAATATTTTGAGTACATTAAAAAATAAGTTCTTTTAAAAGGGTAGATTAAATATGCACTTGAAATTACAAAGCTTTTTAAAATTAATTGGAATCAAAAAAGTAATTCGAAAAATAATTAGCTATGGTTTTCAATCAATGATTGAAAACAATCCATTAATTTATAAAAAAATAATGGAAGCCTATGAAAAAGAAGAATTAAATAAAATAAAAAATGACATTAACAACAAAGGACGGTATTTAACAATATCTCGAAATATTAAAATAATAGAACCCAGAGGTTTAATCATAGGAAATAATGTCCACATTGGAGAAAATTCTTATCTAAATTGCCGGGGAGGGATTTCAATTGGAAGTAACACCCAAATTGGTAGTAACGTTAATATTACTACAAGTAAAAGTAATTATGAGGGCATATGCCTACCATTCGACTCTACGACTAATGATCATCCTGTTAGAATTGGAAATAATGTATATATTGATGATAATGTAAGTATTCTTCCTGGTGTTACGATAGGTGAAGGCGCAGTGATCAAATCAGGATTAGTCATATCTAATGATATTCCCGAGCGAGCTATTGTTTCAATAAATGAAAGTTATAAAATTACTTACAGAGATGAAGATACATATTCACGCTTGAATAACTTGCAGTCATACGGAGGAATAAGAGGACGAAAATTACCTCTAAATGAAATTGAAAAGTACAGTAAAAATTTAAACGAAGATGGAAAAAATGTATTTTTTGTATTGGGTACCGGCCGTTCAGGTAGTACAACAATTGCGAAAGCCTTATCCAAACATAATAACATCGCATGTTTTCATGAACCAAAACTTCAATTAATAAGAATTTCTACTAAGTTGCTCCATGGTGAAATTTCGCAAGCAGAAGCAGCAGAAGAACTAAGAAAGCTTTATATTAAAGACACGAAAACCTCTAGTCTTATTTATGGTGAATCAGATCAAAAACTTTCTAACTTAATAGGGTTAATCCACAAAATAATGCCAAAGGCTAAATTTATATGGCTAATAAGGGAACCTGTTAAAACAGTCAACTCCACATACTCTAGAGGTTGGTTTTCAAATAATGAAATGGAGTTTGAAGGGCAAAACAAACTGGATAGTAATTTATATGCAGGTATATATTCGGATTACCGACCAAGAGGAGATTTATCCGGCTACATGTCTAAAGATGAATGGTTAGACATGTCTGAATTCGAAAGAAACTGTTGGTATTGGTATTTCTGGAATCAAAATATCATGAAAGAATTAGACTTGATTGACAGTAAATTATGGATAAAGGTTAGATTAGAGGAGTTAGGTGAAAAAATAAACTCAATATATGAATTCTTAGATGTTCAACCTATAAATTCAGAAGTTTCAACAACAAATAAGGCGCCGCCTAAATATGAGTTATTAACGGATGAAAAATGGACAACAGCAATGCACTCTTCATTTAATAAATGGTGTGATAAGCAAGATTTGTATTAAATGGCAACCGAAGATATAAAACTATAAATGAAAAAACTCCTATTAAAAAGCTCTATATTTAGATTTTTAGAGCGGGCTATTGTTGTCATCACGTCATTATTACTTACTCCATACTTAATTAGTGTACTCGGTAGTAATGATTATGGTCTATGGGTTTTAGTACTCTCTATCCTAGGTTGGTTTAATGTTGTCGATCTTGGCTTTCCACAAGCAGTACAGAGACAAGTTATTCAAGCGCTTGCACTTAAAGATAATCATCGGGTAAATATTGTTTTTTCAACAGGGATAGTGCTTTTTGCTATTTTAGGGCTTTTTTCAGTTTTAGCACTTGTTGGTTTGACCCAAGTACCTGCGATTTTTGGCGTTACTGGGCCTGACCAATTAACCCTAGTTCAAATACTATTAGTACTTTCTATAAAGATTTTCTGGGGTTTTTTGATGAACCCTTTTCATGGTTTTTTCTCTGGCCTATTACGCTTTGATATTGACGCTAATTTATCTTCCTTAAATGCAATTGTAAAAGCATTGCTCGTATTTTGGTTAATATCAGACTTAAATATATGGGGGGCTGTTGTTGCCACCCTAGCCTCTGATGTCGTTACCAATATACTAAAAGTCATTTATGCTAAACGTTTATTCCCTAGCCTCGCTTTTAACGTGAAATTAGCTAGTTTTAATGAAATAAATGAACTTTTTTCTTATTCAAAGCACCTAGTGCTAAACGGCATTATAAATACTATTGGTTCAAAATCAGGCCCGATGATAATTACAAGATTATTTGACTTACCGTCTCTTGCCATTCAACAAATTGCTGCCAATTTAATTATGCATACGAGAGCCTTTGTTGGCACAATTACCGGTGTTTTCGGGCCAGTTTATAATAAAATGGCTGCTAAAAAACAGAATATGGAAAAAATATTTATCCAAACTACCACTATCAATATTTTTCTCGCGAGCGTAATGTTTACCTGTTTGTTAATGTTTAGCAAAGTATTCATTGTTTTATGGGTAGGTGAGGCATTTGAATATTCAGTCTCTATATTATATTACTCTGTTTTTTCTGTACTTTGTGCTGGTTTTACCACTAGCGCTAATAGCATTTTACTCGCACAAGCTAACCATAAACTTTTGTCTTTAATTAGCTTTTTTATTGTTATTTTTAACATTCCTATGGCTGTTTTTCTAGGATTAAAGTTTGGCTTAATTGGGCTTGCTATGGCGGGGGCGATTACCAATTTAATCTTTAATGTGTTTGTGAAAATGGCCCTATTTAAACACTATAATAATTATAAAACAGGTGAAATTTATCAACGCTTGGCTATGTCAATATTTCTGGTTTATTCGTTATCGTTTATTGGGTCTTCAATATTAGAAAGGCTTGCTGTCGATACTTGGCTAGAGCTAGTGTTCTCTGCCGCGCTTACTTTCCCTTTTATTGTCTTGATTTGTTGGTTTATGCTTTTACCGCAAAATCTTAAAGTCATAATATTCAACCTACTTGCCGATAAAATAAAATTAAAAAAGACCTTGGCTTAAACTAATTATTACTCGCTAAACCTATATAACTATGCCAACAACAGCTATTTTAAAAAAAATTAAAATAATAAAAGTTAGCTCCTTTGAAGAGCTGTCTCAATGTTATTACGACTACGAGAAAGCTAATAGCCAACCACTAATGAATTCATTAGTGTGGTTAACTACTTGGTATGCACATTATTGGCAAACGAGCTGGCAACTGCACAGTATCGTTATTTACCAAAATGATAACATAATCGCCATTGCCCCTTTTTATTGTCAAAATGAAAAAAAATGGCACCTGCCCACGCTTTTATACCCCTTAGGTCAGGGAGAACCCGAAAGCGCCGAAATCGCTTCAGAATATCTCGATATTTTAATATCCCCAGGATATAAAGATGTGGTGTTAAAAGAACTCGCCTTGTGTTTAAGGCTAATGAAAGTTGACCAAATAATTTGGCGTGCGGCATTATCTAACAGTCATATCTCTGCCTTAATCACTTGCGCTTTTAAATATAATATTCAACAGAACAATACCAGATACTTAGTTGAAACTAAGCGTTGGTCTATAAAAGAGTTAAGTCGAAATACTCGATCAAGACATAAGCGGTCATTAAACCAATTTCAAAAATATTCGGCAAAATGTGTTTGGATTAAACCTGAAAACTATAAAGATTACTACCAAACATTAGTCAACTTTCATCAAATACGTTGGCAAGAAAAAGGGCAGTTAGGGGCCTTTTTTCACCCTAACTTTAATGCTTTTCATCAGCAACTATTGTTAAATAATAGTGATAGTATAAAAATGAGTGCTATTTTATTTGACGGGAAAGCTATCGCAATAAACTATTATTTGAGTGATGCTACAACCTTGTATTTTTATCAGTGTGGCTGGGATGATGGGCAATATTCAAAGTTATCACCTGGGCTAGCTTTACATATTTGGAGTATAGATAACTGTAACCATTGCTATTACGATTTTATGATGGGTAGTAATCAGGATAGCTACAAGTCCAAATTTTCAAATGTAAAAATGGGCATGGTGAACTTAAAAATCAACTTAAACCCATTAAGGTTATTTGCTTATAAAGTATTAGAAAAATGGAAATTAGCATTGACGAAATGAGTAAACTGATTTTATTGATCATTAGATTATTTAATAAAACCTTAACGATATAATTTATGCGCCAGGTCAAATAAGTTATAATTATGTTAATAAATCATAACTATAGCTCAGCGTTTACTAGTTTTTCCGTAATATTCAACATTACGTTGCCAGTGATTATAGTCATTTGTTGGGTATTGTTACTTAATAAGGACATTAAAAAGGCTCAGTTGCATTATGTTATTACACATATTGTCCCGAGTGTTAAGAAAAAATTTATAAAGGAATTATAAAAGTATGGCTCGTTATTTCCCAAAAAATAAAACCGAAGACTCGCCGTTAGGCTTCTTCTTTTTATTTTTATATACCGCCTCAGTGCTTATTCGTCCACATGAAATGTTTCAAATAAGTCTTCAGTGGATAACCATTCAAATTTTTATCATTATTGCGTTTGGCGCCACTGTTGCCATGCATAGGCCAATAAAAATGTATCCACAGCATTGGATGATATTAGGCTTAGTACCGTTAATTATAGTCTCAGGGTTCTTGAACGGCTCAGGCATGATAGGTGTCGAGCAATCTGAGCGCATAATGATCAGTGCACTGTTTCCTCTCTTCTTATATTCAAACTGTATAACCAGTATTAAGCGCCAACACATACTTATGGCTGTTTGTCTTTTTGCTGCACTACTTATGGTGCATAACGGTCATGTACAACAAACGGCATATCAAGGCGCTGGTTGGGCATTAGGCACATACTCTGTTGGTTACATTAATCTTGGTGAGCGGCGCATTACTTATTTAGGGTTTTTTAATGATCCAAATGACATAGGTATGTTTTTAGTCATGAACATTCCTTTTGCTATTTATTTTTATAAAAAAAGCCAAGCGGTCAGTAAAATACTTATGTTTGGCGTATTGGCGACGCTATTTTATGGTATTTATTTAACCGGTTCTCGTGGCACTATGCTTGGTGCTGGTGCTTTAATTGCGGTATATTTTATCGTAATGAATGCGGGGCCAAAACTATTTATTACCATTGTAGTTCTCGCCCCTATTGCTGCTACAGTAATAACATCTCTACAAAGTAATATGGACGAGTCTGCCGATGGCCGCTTAGAGGCTTGGTATGCTGGGGTGCTCATGCTATTACACAACCCTATTTTTGGTATCGGCATGGGCCAGTTTCTTGAAGAACATGGCTTAGTGGCACACAATTCATATATTCATGTTGCTGCTGAATTAGGAGTGCCAGGTTATTCTTTATGGGGCGGGGCATTGATTTTTACCGCGTTAACGGGCTATCTATTTGTTCAAGATAGAATTAGCAAGAAAAAGCTAGACGACGCTGAAACAACTCTCCCGCCTGAAGAAGAAGCAGAGTTATTTCTAAACAAAACCCTGTTCTTTTCTTTGGTGGGTTTTATGATCACAGGCTTTTTTATCAGTAGAATGTTCACACTATTGCTATTCATCTTTTTAGGTATGGCAATAGCGTCCCACATTAGACTCGTAAAGCTCAATCCAGAATATGCAATACACTTTTCTACACGCCTTGCTGTTCGATCTATGCTTTATTGCTGGTCAATTATCGTTGCTGTTTATATTTCCTTAAAGTTAGGATTATAATTTAGGCCGCCAAAATACAATCGTACTGAGCAGCGTTATTGATAGCAAAACAATAATTTAATTTAGGATATTAGCGGCACTCGCCGTTATGATTAGCCACAGCATACTTGCTTTAGTAAGTAACCTAGAGCCAGCTAGTTAGTCCAGATTGTCATTTTTTCAATGTACCAAGAATTATCTGACATTTATTATAAGGCTTGTTAATAAAGCCCTGAACACATCAAAAGATACTTAATTTAATGTGTTGGGTATATTGTTCTAACTTCTGTATTTTCCAACTGTGTGTTAATACTATTTTTACGGTAAAGCGACAACTGTGCGGGGTTAATATATCCTGCTATTTTTTCCAAATCATTTAATTTTATTCCTTGCTCAGATAGAAAAGTAAGATAGGTATGTCGCAAGCTTTCTAGGCTAATGCCTTCTGGTTTTGCTAACGCTGCGTCATGAGCGCTATTAGTGATTAAATGAGATAGTTCTTCAAGTGAATAATCTTCATCAAAAATATTGTCTTGCGTGTTTTTATACTCCATAACGTCTGCAGTTAGCACACTGACTTCAGGTGATAACACTATATTTCTGGCGAACGCTCCGTTAACTTCGAGGGTGTTTTTTTCTAAATCAACATCCTGTAACTTAATTGCTAATAATTCTTTAATATTCACGCCACTTAATACTAGCAAAATAACAAGTTTTCCTTGTTTACTAGCAAAACTCACCAGTTTATGACATTCACCAGCACTTAAAAGTCGAAAACTTTCCATAGCAAATTTTTGTTCAAGCAATACTTGATTCTCGGAAATTTGAGCCTCTTGTTGATGAAGCAGTTGTCGCTTATCGCTCATGTCATTGGGCACTACGGTATAATTTGAAAAAACTGTTGATGCCTGTTTTTGTCGTACAATATAACTAAACAAAAATAACGCTATTAGTGAAGCAACCGCTGCTATTAGCACGCTAATTAAAGAGTCTCTTTTATTATTAGGTGCTATAGGATAACTAGGCACAAATGGATATTCTAGCACCTTAAATTGAGGTCTTCCTACCTGTAGCATTTCCTGCGCGAGCAAGCTATCTTTTAGGCTTTGTGCTTGTGCTACCAATTTATCCAATGAATCATTCAAGCGAACATATTCTTTTAAACGATGATTAAAAGCTTGGGCTTTTATACTGAGCGCATCAAGTTGCTCGGTTAAAAGACTAACTTTGCTTTTTGCCACCAGTAAATTGTTTTTAGCTTCTTTTACGAATATAGATTGGCTTAATAGGCTCTCTTTTTTAAATTGTTCTTGTAAATTTAATAACGAATTTTGCATCGAAATTATCCTAGGATCTTTCTCCATATATTTTCGCGTATATTTATCAGATAATTCACTCAATTGATTTTCAATTTTAGCTATATTTTGTCTTATCGTTGCAATAGTAGCTTCATCTTCAGGATGAGTAATTAACCTATTTTCTTTTTCAGCATAGTTAATGCGGTTTACTATTTCTTGCTGGTTAAGGTAGTCTTGCTCTGCAGCATGCAGCAATTTTTCCAGTGAGTTTACTTTATTTAAAATTTTGTTTTCGTTACGCTCAAGAGAAACAATGTCTTTATCTTGACTATAGGTAATTAATGCTACTTTTTGTTGCGATATTTTTTCCTCTAAAGCCATAAGCATGTTGCTTAGCCTTAATATACTATCAGTATTATTATTGTCGTTTTCTTCTCCAAAGGCCTTAAGGTATTCTTCTAACCAAGCAGACAAAATCGGCTTCAATTGCTCAGGGTTACTTCCGGTTGCCCTTAAGTTAATAATTTGGCCACTTTGCAACTCGGCACTTAGCATTTCACTCAGTAATTTCACATTACTTTGTATACCGTAATTAAAGCGTATGCTGTGATTAACTGCTGCTAATATTCTGTTACTTGTAAGGCGCTGCTGATTTTGTAAACTATCTATCATTAACGTAGAAGAAGATTCTGCACCTGATATCTGTGTAGCAGAAAATTGAATAGTAGCCTTGCTCTCAAAAATATTTTCTCTAGTCCATACCAAAATTAACGATACTATAAGAACAAATAGAAATGTTCCTATTAGTACTTTCCATTTTTTCGTTTGTAAAATTTCATTTTGAATATTGGAATCTAATTCTATATTTTGGGTTTGATATACGGGAGATGTCACATCTACGCTCCGATCGAAAGACACTAGTTATTACTCGTTTTTATGGTGTATAAAGTTAAAGTATGCGGGAATATTAAAAAGCCAACATATTTTAATGCCATACCCAAAAAGGATAGATTAAAAGTCATTTTTATATCCTTCAAATTGCTAACTCTGAAAATACAGGGTTGTGGTTAATCAAATTTAATTTTTTAAGTGTTAAATCGAAAACAATACTCATATCTGATATATAGTAAAGACCAGTCATAATTTTAAATCTTGCCATAGTAAGTATCAGCCGGTTTATGTTCCAATGTTTTTCAGTCTTTATTACATGTCAAAAAAGCTTAGTTATGCTTAATTATTAATCTTTTAAACTCTATTACTGTTTGCTCTGTGATCTCTTGCGGATAAATTATATTTTTGTTAATTTTTCATAATAATTATCTCCGTAAAAGATAATTATTTTATTAACTTTTTGCCATATTTCATACTCGGTAACTCAACATTTAAGAAAGTTAGGGTTGAAATAATAACAACGATACAAGCAACAAATGGCATAGAAATAATATATTCTTCATAAGTAAAAAATGACAAATCAGCAAACGGCAGTATTGTGAATAAAATATATAGAGCTATGCCGTGCAACAAGTAAATGCTATAGCTAATTTCACCAAGAACTTTAGAGCCTGTTAAAGAAAGCACACCAAACAAATCATTTCCTAAGGCTATTGGAATGAAGAAAATAGTAATATAAACAAGCTGCACCACACTAAGAAATTCTGCAGAAGTTAACGATAGTATAAGAGAGGTTAAAGAAATATACGACCATAGATAATGTCTAAAAAAAGTATGATTCTCATTAAGTTTTTGGCTTAAATAAGCAGTACAACCTCCTACTGCAAATAAAATAAAATACTTACTATTTATTTTTGCAAAAATTACAGGCTCAATAAAAAAGAAAAAACATATTGCAATCAAGCTAAGGCTAATTGATCTGTTTAATTTTAGAATAAATGCAAGCATGGGTAAAATTAAATAGAATAGCCACTCATACCTTAACGTCCAGTAGACCTCAGCTATAATCAATTCTGTATGCTCAAAACCATTAATTTTAGTTCCCTGGAATAACATCCATCTTACATAGTTTTTTAATAATTGTAGGGTGTCAGTATTGATAATAAAGTTTGTCTCATAAAATGCTAGCACTGTTATAAACAATAAAGCGAAAATATAAAGTGGGTAAATCCTAAATATTCTAGACACATATAAGCGTAACCAGCGAATATTACCAGTATCTTTTAATAACTTTTGTGTAAATAACAACCCCGTAATCATAAAAAAAACAGCTACACCAACTTTACCTAAATTTTGTATATAGCTATCTTCATGCTGCTGCCATATCCCTTGAGTTTTCCAATACCAAGTAATTATAAAATGATGTATAAAAACCCCTAAAGCTAAATATCCACGCAACCCATCAATGGCTCCAAAACGGTTGTCTCTTAATAGGATAAACTGAAATTTTTTCGACCTAGATATTTTTGTACTTAAATAGAATACCGTTAGTAGAGTTATTAATATTGAAGTGATTTGCCAGAGGTGGATCATATTTTCAATTTCCTATGTGTTTTTCTAAATAGAGAAAATCACTTTCTCATAGACTTCTTATCTAACAGGTTTAGGAGAAATACAAAAAATATACCACCACTTAATATCTGTATTTCAGAATGTATTATCTATAATTTCAAGAAAACATACTGAAAGGGTATGATGCTTCCCATTATAAAGCCCCTAGACATACTTTTAAAAACGAATGACTCGAACGTAGATACACGAGTCACTAATGCATGATAAATTTGCGTTTAGTTTTTTGTAGTATGTTCCAAAAAAAATTGGGCACTACTTTTATGCACCAGCCTTTTAAAAAAGATGGGATATTTTTTTTAGTTTGATGGGCACGAATGTAAGTATTACCGGCTAAATTATACAAGCCCGAATAAATATAAGACTTAGCATACCTAAGGTGTAGCCGTTGTTTGATTAACGACCAGTCTGCAGTTTTTTGGTAAGTAGTTGCTATTGTTTCAATTTTTTTTAAACATACCATTTCAGCTTCATGCATTTTCTCATCGTTTAATGAGTAATTGTCGCCATGAAATACGTGAACAGCGAGGTGTTCTGCAACAAAATCAAACTCACAAACCATGGCTAATTTAAGCCAAAGGTGCCAGTCGTCTACCCCCATTAAAGCTCTGTCATCGTCAAAACCATCGACTTGCTGTAAGTCGCTTTTCCGAACTACAGCGGTACAGCAAGTGAGCATATTTAATTGTACTAATTGCTCAAAAACCTTGCCTTTATGCTTATTTTTAAAGCCTGACTTTGACTGTCTTTTATATAAAATATAATCAGTGATGGCGCCACAGTAAACTAGACCAACTTTGTTATTACTAAACAATGGCATTTGTTGACTGAGCTTGCTTGGTAGCCATAAATCATCTTGATCACAAAAGGCGATAAAATCACCTTTTGCTTGGCCAATACCAAAGTTTCTAGCGTGAGCAACACCGCCATTACTATTAAAAAAAGGTTTTATACGGGGGTCTTGCGCTACAAGTTGGCTAATAATAGCTTTTGAATTATCTACAGAACCGTCGTCAACTAAAATAAGTTCAATATTTTCATAGTCTTGAGCTAATATCGATTCAACAGTTTTTTCTAGATATTCTGCACCGTTATATACAGGTACAACAACAGAAACTAATACTTGTGACACAAAAACTTCCTTTTATTTACTTCTCTATGTAATTCACACAGGTAACAATGTAGCCAAACTTTAGCCTGCCAAGTTAACAGCATAAATGCCGCCCAAAAGTCAGTTCATAGATATTTAGTTAAAATAATTAACGCTACATATGCCTTTATTTAAGTCATAACAATTGCGGTATTATTATCAACTAAGCACTTAATTTTTTATTATCTAAGAATATTACTATAAAAGCGTTACTTTTATGTAATTAATTTGTTAAATTTAAGCCATTGGACGACTAAAAATAAAAGGATGATTTTTACTGATGTATACCGCAATTTTTCGTCATGTATTAATGCCGATGTATGAACTTGTTAAAGGTAAAAATCTTGTTGAACATATCACCCATTATGAACAACATTTAACCTGGACGCCTGAAGAGTTAAAGCAACATCAGTGGCAGCAGCTGCGAAAATTACTTGAGCATGCATTTAAACATACCAGCTTTTATCCCAAATTTTGGGCTAAAGTTGGCATTCACTCTATTGATGACATTAATACTATGTCAGATTTTGCCAAACTCCCCTTAGTGACTAAAGATGATATTACCGAGCATTATCGTGACATTGTCGCCAATAACGCAAAAAACAATATCAAAAAAGCGACCGGTGGCTCTACAGGGCAACCGTTTCGTTTCGAACTTGATATAGAAAGCAATACACGCCGAGAAGCTATTATGTGGCGCGGTTATGGTTGGTTAGGCGCAGACTTAGGGCAAAAAACGTTATACCTTTGGGGGGCTGACATTGGTCAACCCACATTATTTAAAAGTATAAAAAATAACTTGTACCATAGGTTTTACAATAGAAAAATGCTTAATTCGTTCGCCATGAACACCAACAACATGCATACCTATGTAGAGGAGATAAATAGTTATCGACCCACAGCGCTGGTTTCTTATGTGAACCCTTTATATGAATTAGCTCGATTTATTATCGAACAAAAAATCTCGGTATTCTCCCCAAAAACCATTCTGACGGGTGCCGAGCCATTGCACGAATTTCAAAGACAAGTCATCGAAAAAGCTTTTAACTGTGAGGTTTATAATACCTTTGGTTGCCGTGAATTTATGCTGATGTCGGCAGAATGCCAAGCACATAAAAACCTTCATATTAATAGTGATCATTTAGTGGTGGAAACTGTTAACAATTTAGGACGGTCAATAACTGGCGAGTCAGGCGATTTGGTTGTTACCGACTTATATAATTACGGTATGCCGTTAATTCGATATGTTAATGGTGATAGAGCCACTTTAATAGACCAAGCTTGCGGGTGCGAAAACCCGTTACCCATTATGAGCAGTATTGATGGCCGTAAACTCGATATTATTAAAACTGCTTCTGGAAAATCAATTCCCGGCGAGCTTTTCCCACACTTGTTTAAAGAATTTATCGGCATAGATAAATTTCAAGTTAAACAAAGCGAAATATCTAGTGTGCAGATACTGTTGATTACCAATAAGCACTTTACTGAACAAAACAAAGATGACATTGCCAAAGAGATAAATAAATACGCTGAAAACGAGTTACAGCTGATGTTTGATCTAGTAGATGATATCCCGCTAACCGTTAGCGGCAAACACAGAGTAACTATCTGTGAACTCTGATAAAAACAAACAATCACTTGTTATAATCTCTAATTTATACCCTTTACCTTGGGAGCCTAATCGAGCAACATTCAACCGTCAGCAATTTGCTCAACTCGATGATAAATTTACTAAAAGTGTTTTAGTGCCTATTGCCTTTGCTGATTGGTTTTCCCATAGAAAAGAGCTTAAACAAACAGAAAATTTGCGATACGTGCCTTACTTTTACCTGCCAAAGTTTGGTCGGCGATTTTATAGCGCTATGATGTTTGCCTCGATAATGCTGCATTCTGGTTACTGGTTAATGCGCAAAAATCCGAAAAAAATATTCGCCAGTTGGGCCTTTCCCGATGCAGTAGCGGCTAGTTGGATCAGTAAGCTATTTAATTGTGACTTCTATTTTAAAGTGCATGGCAGTGATATTAATTTGCATGGCAAGGTGCCGGCTCGCGCCAAACAAATAGTTAATGCCAGTAAAAGAGCTTTAGGCATTTTGTCAGTCTCTCAGGCTCTAGCTAATGAAATGATCGCTATGGGTGTTAATAAAGAAAAAATTCATGTTATTTACAACGGTGTTGATCAGCAAAAATTTCAAGTACAGCATGCCATAACAAAAGAAAAAAATGATGATTATATTTTATATGTTGGTAATTTAAAAAAAGAGAAAGGTGTCATTGAGCTACTCAAAGGCTTTGCTGCAATAAGTGAAAAACACCCTACCCTTAAATTGTTATATGCTGGGCCTGGTAATTTACGCAGTGAAATTTCTAGCCAAGCAAAACATTTAGCCATCAGTGACAAGGTTATTTTATTGGGCAGTGTTGATCATGACCAATTGCCTGAGCTTATTAGCCAAGCTCGTGCCTTAGCCTTACCTAGTTATAACGAAGGTGTGCCAAATGTAGTACTTGAGGCAATGGCTTGTGGCATACCGGTATTGGTCAGTAATGTTGGTGGTATTCCTGAAGTGGTTGATGAAAAAATTTGTGGCAAAATAATTTCAGCCAAAAGTGACTTGGCCGTGGCCAATGGCTTAGCTTATATTTTATCAAACACATGGGATAAAGAAAAAATACAGCAGCATAGCTTACAGTTTTCTTGGCAAAACAATCGCCAGCAACTGCTGCAAATGTTAATGAAAATTAACACTTGATAGCAATATTATTAACATTCAGGGTATGATTATTAATCGTTACTGTTACAATGTGATTTAATCAAAATAATGGAACTATGATTTAATGCTCGGTAAATTAAAATATCTCCTCAGGTCAATCATACTGCCCGACCGTTTATTTTTATTGAGCAAAACTCAACAAGAAAAAACACTCTATTTAACCTTTGACGATGGTCCTGTTCCTGGCGTAATCGAGCGTTTGTTGGATTTACTCGATAAATATCAAATTAAGGTCACCTTTTTTATTATTGGTAGTCGAGCAGAAAGCAACCCTGATTTACTGCACGAAATCCACAAGCGCGCTCACACCATCGCGAATCACTCTTATAGTCATCCCGCGTTTCATAAAATTTCACATACTGAAAAAATCATAGAAATTGATAAAACTAATCTCATTATTAAACAGATTACGGGTAAACCTTGTACCTTATTTAGAGCGCCTCATGGGCGTTGGGATAAACGCTTAATATTGACACTGCTGCTGAAAAAAATTACCGCCGTGCATTGGAGTCGCGACTCTCAAGACTTTTTAAAAGAGCCTGCGAATAAAATTGCCGAGCGCTTACTAAAACAGCCAGTTAAGTCTGGCGATATTATTCTATTTCATGACGACAACACACGTTGTATTGATGCACTTGACATACTAATTCCGCAATGGCTTGCGCAAGGTTACTGCTTTAGCGCACTGGAGCACAAATACTAGTGAATATTTTATTTCATCATAGAACCCGTGGCAGAGGTGCTGAAGGTGTGCATATTCGAGGTGTTGTTAAAGGCTTGAGGCAGTTAGGTAATAACGTTGATATTTTATCTTTACCTGGAGCCGAACCTGAAGCAGAAGAAACAAACATTGCAGTTGAACAGGCTAAAAAAGCACCGACTAAAAAAAGTAGTTTTTCCATACTTTCTGATCTGACCAAACATGTGCCAGAATTTGTCTTTGAACTTTTTGAACTGGCTTTTAATTTAATTGCCTTAATACGTTTACGTAAAGCGGTTAAAGAAAAAAATATTACCCTTATTTATGAACGTTATTCTTTATTTATGTTTTCCAGTGTTTGGTGGGCAAAACGTCATAACTTACCCATAGTGCTAGAAATTAACGACTCTTGCCAAGTTCAAAGGGTGCGTGCATTAAGCTTTAAAAAGCTTGCTACAAAAATAGAGGCTTGGACTTTTAAAAATGCTACCGGCTTAGTGTTTATTTCAACGCGATTTAAGCAAGTCGCTGAGCAAGCCTACGGTGAGATTGCAAACTCGGTTGTTTCACCCAATGCGGCCGACTTAGATAAGTTTGTTATTGATGAAAGCTCAGGTTGCGCTTTAAGAAGTAAACTCGGTATTGAAGACAAAATAGTGCTGGGTTATGTCGGTGCATTTGTGCATTGGCATGGTATTGACTGGTTTGTAGATTTAGTTTGCCATCGATTAAAACAAACACCTGAACTAGTATTATTGCTAGTAGGCGATGGTGTCGCTTTTGAGGGCATTAAAAACAAGGTGATTGAAGCCGGTGTTGAATCGCAAGTTATTTTACCGGGTAAAGTGCCACATCACCAAGTTTCATCCTATTTATCCGCCATGGATTTAGGGATATTACCTGATTCAAATGATTATGGTTCACCGATGAAATTATTTGAATTTATGGCGATGGGCAAAGGCATGATCGCTCCTGACTTTAGTCCTATTGCCGAGGTTGTTCGAGATAACGTTACCAGTTGGTTGTTTCCAGCTGGCGATAAACAAGCCTGTATCGACAAAGTTTTTGACATTGTTAATGATAGAAAAGCACATAAAGCCGTCGGTATTAATGCCCGTGCTTATATTGAAAGCGAGCGCCAATGGCAGCATAACGCGGCGCAGTTATTATCGCTCGTGAGTCTAGATATAAATCGAGATGGTAATTGAAATGGATAATTTAAAAGCTGACTTAAGAAGAAAACAACAAATTTTTGCCCAAGATGGTGCTGATGTCAGTATGCTCAGAATTTTCATGGCTGACGGCACAAGCGCTAATGTGCTGTATCGATGTATGCGCTGGTGTGCTACCCACCAACTTGGCTTATTGGCTTACTTTTTTCAATGGGCTAATAAATTTTTAAACGCTTGTGTTATCGGCAGTGGCGCTGACTTTGCCCCTGGCTTTGTCATTATGCACCCTATGGGCATCGTTATTAATTCTAAAGTGGTTGGCGGCCATAATATTACCCTAGAAAGTGGCGTGGTTATTGGCGATGAAAAAGGTCAGTCACCTATTTTAGCTAACAATATATTTGTTGGTGCGGGTGCAAAAATTATTGGCGGGCTAACCGTCGCTGATGATGTGAAAATTGGTGCTAATGCCGTACTGACTAAAAATGCTGATAAAGGCGCCACTATGCTGGGTATACCGGCCAAAGCTTATGTGAAAAAAAATCACGGGGCAGCGAGCTAATGGAAAGCTTATTTTGGATTAGCGTCACAATAATTATCTACAGTTATTTTATTTACCCGTTAGTTTTATTTACTTTTAGTGGTATTAAACAAGCTTTCAGTGACACCAAGTATTTATGGCGCAGACATCAGCGCCGGACCTTAAATATTAAGGATTACCCCGCTGTTACTGTCATTATTGCTGCATATAACGAAGAGTCTTGCATCAAAGCCAGAATAGAAAACTTATTAAGCTTAGATTACCCAAAAGAAAAGCTTACGTTATTAATTGGCTCAGATGGCAGTAGCGATCAAACCGCAGACATACTCTCAGCCTTTGATATCGAAAATTTATATGTGCATATCTTTAACACCAACAGAGGAAAAATGAGTGTTTTAAATGACTTAGTTGAAAAAACCATTGACGATATCATCATATTTTCTGATGCTAATACCCATTTTCAATCTGATACCATAGCGCAATTAGCTCGGCATTTTAACAATGATAAAATTGGCGCAGTTTGCGGTGAGCTGCATCTAGTAGATGGCGATACGGGTGACAATAAAGACAACGTATATTGGCGTTACGAACAAGTACTAAAATTTCATGAATCTAGGCTGAATGCACTACAAGGGGCAAATGGGGCTATTTATGCTATTAGAAAGTCACTTTTTATGCCATTGCCTGCAAACACCATTGTTGATGACTTTCAAATTGCGATGAATGTGGCAAAGCAAGGTTTTCGTTTAGTTTACGACCCTGAAGCCATAGCCGTTGAAGAGATAGCTCCAAACCTTGCCGAAGAAAAAGGCAGAAGAGTGCGTATTGGCTTAGGTAATTACCAAGCTTTTTTTAAGATGTCTTGGGCTTTAAATCCGTTATTAGGTTGGCGCTTTGTCGCTTATATTAGCCATAAAGTCTGCCGATGGTTTGTACCACACTTGATGTTGATCGTCTTGATTAGCAATGTGTTGTTACTTGATAGTGGTTTTTATCAAGCGATACTGGCGGCGCAATTAATATTTTATTTCACTGCCTTTTATGGCATTAAACAACAGGCCGATAACAAGAAAACAACAATGTTAATCGCACTTTTGGCTTTTTTTGTGGCGATGAATCTGGCATTGATGCGTGGATTTATTAAATATTTTAGTTCCAACGTGCAGGGAACTTGGCAAAGGACAACTCGCTAGTGATCATTTTATTTTTATTTTTATCTTTCATAGCTTTATATCTATTTTTTCTTATTTTAAAGAAGAAAAATATGCAGGAGTGGCTGCCACAATACATTAAACAACGCATGAACAAGCCAGCCCACAACGCGGCAAATACCCAACATATTATTTTCTCCTTTGTTGATCACTATGAACCTCAATGGGGCAAGCCAAATAGCATTGATATTGAGCGCAGCCGTGTTGACCGTTGGTGTGAAGAATATCCAGCCATGGCCAGTAAACACCTTGATGCCAACGGCGTACACCCTCAACATACCTTTTTCTACCCCGAGGAAGAGTATCGCTTTGAACATTTAGATAAAATCGCCAAATTATGTCGCGCTGGTTTTGGTGAGATAGAAGTACACCTGCATCATGACAATGACACCTCTGATAACCTAAGAGCGTCTATTAGCCAATTTTGTCATGTTTTACATAATGACCATGGTGCTTTATCCCATCATCCAGAAACAGGGCAATTAATGTATGGCTTTATTCATGGTAATTGGACACTAGATAATTCAGGTCATGACGGTAAGCTTTGTGGTGTAAACGACGAATTAATTGTTTTAAAAGAAACCGGTTGTTACGCCGACTTTACCTATCCGTCAGCCCCTCATAGTACACAACCTAAAACCATTAATAGTATCTATTACGCCAAAGATGATGCGCTTAAACCTAAATCGCATAACACGGGTGTTGACGTGAGTGTTGGAGGAAGCCCATGGGGTGACCTTATGATAGTGAACGGCCCATTGATGTTGAACTGGAAAAAATTAAAAAAAGGCATTTTTCCTCAAATCGAGAACGCTGACATTAGAAAAGGCATGGAGCCGACTGATAAGCGTGTTGATTTATGGGTAGAAGCTAATGTGCATGTTAAGGGTAAGCCTGATTGGGTATTCATTAAAGTGCACACTCATGGCACACAAGAAAGAGATATGGACGTTATATTAGGGAAACCTGTTGATGATATGTTTTCTTATTTAGAAGCTAAATACAACGATGGTGAGCGTCATCAGCTGCATTACGTTAATAGCAGGGAAATGTACAATATGATTAAAGCAGCTGAAGCAAATGAGACAGGAAGTCCTCATCAATACCGTGATTATATCTTACCCAAACCTGATTTCATTGCGAAATAGCGCATGCTGATCAATAAAATTAGAACGCGAATTTTCCGTCATTTAGGCATGACGAAAATATTATGGCGTTATCGAAAAAATGGCATTTATTGCTTTAATTTTCACCGTATAGGTGACGCTAATAAGGGCAAGTATGACCCTAATATATTTTCTTGTAGCGTAGAAGACTTAGAAAAACACGTTGCTTTTATTAAAAATAATTTTGAAATTATCAATCAGGCTTACTTTATAGCCATAGTCAATAGTGGCCAGATAGTTGATAAAAAGCTCGCTTACATTACCTTTGATGATGGTTATTTAGATAACTACGAATTAGCTTTTCCTGTTTTAAAGGCCATGAATGTCCCCGCCACCTTTTTTGTTGCTACTGGGCTAATTGAATCAGAAGTTGTTCCCTGGTGGGATGAAATTGCCTGGCATGTTAGGCAGTGTAATTTAGATGAACTGAGTCTGCCTTCGTGGCATAAGCCGGTTGTATTATCTAACACAACGTTAACTAAAAAAATTAAGGCCGTACTAAGTCAATTCAAATCGGCATCGGCGCCGATAGAAAAGCAATTAGTAGAATTACGCCAGATTACTGGTTTGGTATTAGAGCATTATGACAGTGAATTTATGACTTGGGCGCATATAGCTGAAATGGAATCAGCCGGCATGACAATCGGTGCTCATTCACATTCGCATCGTATTTTTTCAAGCTTAAGTGCCAAAGAACTATCACATGAATTATCGCATGCAAAAATGTTATTAGAAGCGAAATTAGCTCAAAAAGTATTGTCTATTTCTTACCCCGTGGGTAATGCCTCAACCTATAACAAAGACATGTTTGATGAAATAGATCGACAAGGATATCAACTTGCTTTCACTTTTCGATACTTTATCAATCAAGAATTAAAGTCTAACAAATTTCAATTAGGACGATTCTCAATTTCTGAGCCCTTTACTGAAAGAAGATTTATGGAGTTGTGTCTTAACGCACCTACCCTTTAAATGATCACAACAGTTTGAAGTTTTAAGTTGCTAGCTGTCGGCTTTCAGTTAACAAATGGCGGTTAACAAATGAGTTTTAAGTGATTAATATTATGGTGTAAACCTGCATAAATGTGGGGGTTTATTCTTGAAGCTATCTCTCAAACTCAAGTACATAGGCACTTGAATTTAAAGATATTAGGGTGGAAAGTTTAGCGGCCCTTGCCAAATAAAATGATTTCAACTGTTCTTATTAAAATCAGTAAATCCAACATAAAGCTGCGATGTTTGATGTAATATAAATCGTATTTTAGTTTTTCTAACGAGTCATTTTCTGTAGCGCCGTATGGGTACTTAAGTTGCGCCCAGCCTGTTAAACCCGGCTTAACGTTATGACGTTCATTATAGTATGGAATATTCTTAATCAACTGCTGAACAAACTCTGGACGCTCGGGACGAGGGCCAACAAAACCCATTTCACCCAGCATTACGTTATATATTTGCGGTAGTTCATCAATGCGATATTTTCGAATAAACTTACCAATTCTTGTGGTTCTATCGTCATTTTCTGAGGCCATTTGAGCACCATTTTTTTCTGCATCAAGTCGCATACTTCTAAATTTAATAATACTAAAGGCTTGGCCATCTACGCCGACACGCTCTTGAGAATAAAAAACAGGCGCTTTTAAGCCCTCATCTAACTTAATTAATAGGGTAGTAATGAGCATAATAGGCCAAGTAACCATCAATAAAATAAAGCCCATACCCGCATTAAAGACCCAGTCTAAAGTGTTTCGTAGATGATTAGGTGATGCAAAGCCATTCGAATATATAACCCAACTTGGATAAATTAAATTAACAGCAATTTGACCCGTTTCACGCTCTATAAAGTCAAGAATTTCTGTTATTTCAACGCCCCTAATTTTACAGGCAAAAAGTTCATCCACAGGTAGGTTTTCTCGGCGCTCGTCGTTGGCCACAACAATTTCATCAATTTGATGCTCTAACGCGTAATTAACTAATGAGGTATCTAACTTAATGATATTTTCATTGATGATGCCATGGTCAGCATCGCCATTAAGGACAACAAAGCCATGCATAAAAAAGTTTTGTCGGTCAACATCACGACGCATTCGCCTTTCTATAATCGAGGCACGTTCACCTCCTCCTAATACTAGGATATTGCGTTTATTGAAACCAAAAAAGTCTATTCGTAGCGTTAAATACCTCACAGCACTCACTATGAACAAACTTATCAATGACGCCATAGCTAGTAGCTCAATAGCTAATGCGTCAGCACCGTAAATAGGATTGAGCAAAGAAACAATAAAGAAACCGATAGCGACCGACACCAGTAATCTTCTCATGACGCCTCGCAAGTTCTCCCTTAACTTGGAGTTATAAAGTCCCATTGCCAAACATGAAAGCTGAACCATTAAAGCAAAAACAACTGCGTGGATAAACAACACGTTTAACGCGATACTTTGTGTATCGTAAGCAACAAAATGAAATAAACTATTTAAGTATAAGCTCAGTAAAAGAGCGCCCGCAAAACAGAAAAATTCGATTAAGACTAAAGACTTGCTACCCGAAGATAAGTCGCGAAATTTAAGGCTCGACATAAGGTTGGAAAGTTCCTTTTTAGTGAATAAAAATAAACCAGCATGCAATGCTTTTATTTTCTCAGGTGTTTATTAGAGTTGATTCATTACTAAATGTAAAGATTAGTATGTGCAAATGTTAGTATATTTAATGCACTTGATTTACAATATCTTTACAATATATTAAATAATGTGCATCAGATGTAAAAATCAAATACAATCTGATTGCTTATATAAAAAACGGTTGTAAATAAGAAGGTTAATACCATGGAAAAATGCATGACTAATACATTAAAAGCACTTATATTTCTTGCACTAGGTTATATTGTAACCGGATGTAGTTCGCCTACATTACCTCCTGCACAGCTTCACCCGTCCAACACTGTTGATGTTGACTCATACAAATATTTAATTGGTGCCGGCGATGTGGTCAATATTTTTGTTTGGCGTAATCCTGAGGTTTCCGGCACGTTTATCGTCCGTCCTGATGGCATGATCACCACTTCGCTAGTTGAAGATATTCCCGTATCAGGCAAAACACCCACGGAACTTGCCCGCTCAATTGAAGAAATACTTGCTACCTATTTGCGAGAACCTGTTGTGACCGTAACGGTCAATAATTTTGTTGGCCCCTTCAGTGAGCAAATTCGCATTATTGGTGAAGCAGCCCAGCCCAAAGCAGTAAACTACATTCAACATATGACCTTATTAGACGTTATGATCCGCGTTGGTGGCTTAACTGAGTTTGCCAATGGTAACGGGGCAATATTAGTTCGTATAGAAGATGGTCTACAAAAACAATATGACATATTTATTGAAGACCTAATTAAAAATGGGGAAATATCAGCAAATGTTGATGTATTACCTGGCGATATTATTGTAATACCTGAAACATGGTTTTAAACGTAATAGCTTTATTTACCTGTTTTAGAGGCCGGGCATGCAAGAAATTATAGAACAAATTATAGATTACCTTAAAGGGATTTGGCTTAAGCGTCGCTTTATTATCATATCAACTTGGTTAATATGCCCGTTAGCGTGGGTTTATATTGCTCAACTCGATAATGTATATGAGTCTGAAGCCCGTATATACGTAGATACTCAATCTATCCTGGGTCCGTTGTTAAAAGGTTTAACGGTTAAAACAAATCCCGAAACACAAATCCGCTTAATGATTAAAACGCTGTTAAGTCGCCCAAATCTAGAGCGCATAACGCGTATGACAGATTTAGATGTGCAAGCCACTACGCCTGCCGCTTATGAGTCATTAATTGATCGCTTAAAATCTAATATTACGATTAGAAAAACGGGTGGTCGCGCAGATAATATTTTTACCATTTCTTATCTAGATAAAGATCCTGAAATGGCAAAAAATGTCGTTAATTCGGCATTAACTGTGTTTATTGAGAATACGTTAGGTGAAAATCGAAACGATTCCAACTCAGCACAAAAATTCTTAGATACCCAGATCAAAGACTATGAAAATCGTTTATTAGCATCTGAGTCTAGGTTGACCGATTTTAAACAAAAATATAGTGGTGTGTTACCCGGTCAATATGGCGGCTATTATCAAAAGTTAAATCTTGTAAAAGAGCAACTAAAAATAATTGATTTAAGTTTACGTGAATTAGAGACTCAATTAAAGTCTGCGAAAGCGCAATTAAGCTCTTCTCCGTCCAGTGGCGGTAATGCTCAAAATAACATTAAGAATTCCTATAGTATTCAAACCACTTATGACGATCGTATTGCTGAATTAGAAGCAAATTTAGATTCACTACAATTACGCTACACTGAAATGCACCCAGATGTTAAAGAAGTTAAACGCAGACTGGCTCACTTAAATAATAAACGCAGTGAAGAAATTGATGAATATTTAAGTAGTACTAAAAATGACGATGGCAGTAAGCTTTTAAGCAGCCAAAACCCCGTTATACAACAATTGCAAATACAAGTGAATCAGTTAGAAAATCAAGTGGCATCAACTACCGTTCGAGCAAATGATTATCGCCGGCAAGTTAAAGAGCTTGAAAGCAAAATTCACATTTTGCCAGAAATTGAAGCAGAGTTAACCTCATTGAATCGTGGCTATAATATTACAAAAGAAAAATATGAACAATTACTCAACCGCAAAGAAACAGCACTGTTAGCTCAACAAGCCAATGAAACAACCAACCCAATACAATTTAAAGTTATTGACCCACCTCGAGCCCCAACTGCACCCGTTGGGCCCAAACGCATGCTATTTCTAGTGGGTTCGACTGTTTTTGCTTTTGGCGTTGGTGTTGGCTTATCACTGTTATTTAGTCAGGTTAACCCTGTGGTTACCTCTAGTAGCCAGGTAGCAAAAATTACAGGCATTCCTGTCTTTGGTGTGGTGTCAGCCACAGAAAATCTTGGCTTGCAGCGTTGGCATAAACGAAAAACCCTAATTTTTATTATTTCTAATTGTGTGCTCTTCATCATGCTGGCATTTTTTATGCTCTATGCCATTGCACCCAATGTCATATTAGCGCCGATCAGAGGGATTTTATAATTTATGAGTATTATCGAAAAAGCGCGAGCAAAACAACAACAGAAAAGTTTAGAAACCTCCGTTAAGGAGGCTCAATATCCGCTAGAAGAAGAGAGCATTAACGAGCCTATTGACGCAAGTCCAAAGCACGAATTAACCCTGGATAAAATAGCTTTAGCAGAGCGCGGTTATCTGATTGATAACGGTACCCGAAAAAGTATCAAAGACGAATTCCGTAAAATCAAGCGAATACTGCTGAACAATGCTTTTGGTAAAGCGGCAAAAACACTACACCATAGTAATTTAATTATGGTCAGTAGTGCTAAACCCAACGAAGGTAAAACCTTTGTTGCAATTAACTTAGCGTTAAGTATAGCGCTTGAACAAGATAAAACGGTATTGCTTGTCGATGCAGATGTTCTGCGGCCAAGTGTTATGCGTGAATTAGGTATCGAAGAACAGCTTGGTATGATTGATTATTTACTGGGTAAAACAGAACAGGTAAGCGATATCATTTACAATACCGATATTAATAAATTGAAATTAATACCGGCGGGAAAACTACATCATTTGTCTAACGAATTATTAGCCAGTGAGAAAATGGCCACATTGGCTAATGAGTTGGCTAATCGTTATCCCGATCGTATCGTTATTTTTGATTGCCCGCCATTAATTGGCGTCACAGAAACACTGGTATTAGCAAATTTAATGGGGCAAGCAATCATTGTTGTTGAGGAATCAAAAACCTCAATTGTTGATATACAGGCGGCAACTGAACACCTCAACGAAAATTTAGCTTTGGGGCTGGTACTTAATAAAGCAATAAGATCTCATAAGGATTTGTATGGCTACTACGGCTACGGCTATGGGTATGGCACAAAAAACTAAACTCTCGACTGTTTTTTTAGCATTGATTTACTCTAACTTTGCTTTTTCAGGTGATTGGCAATTTGACCCGAGCATTAATCTTGATGAAACTTATACTGACAATGTTAGTTTAGTTTCTAATAATCAACAGTCTAGCTTAGTAAGCCAAGCTGGGGTTAATATAAAAACCAGTTATACCGCACAACAAGCAAAATTCACTTTGTCGTCGCAAAGTCGTTATGCACTTTATAGCCATAATCATAAACTTGATAATGACTACCACACGATAGCGAGTGATTTACGGTTGCAGCTTTGGCCTAACGGCCTTGTACTTTTTGGTGCTGCAAACATTTCAAACCAATCCCGTAATCGCAGTAGAAATGCCTTAGCAGATATCGTCTCAGCCGATACTGTGCGAGTAGAAACCTATAACGGTGGCCTTGAGTATAATATTGATAATAGTGATTTTATCTTGAATTCTACTCTGGGCTATCGTCAAACCAATTCAGAAGATAACATTGGTAATCGTCAAGGTGTAGTTGCCAATATCAACAGTACCAACGGCACAAGCGCTCGACATGCCTTTTGGTCACTAGAGCATAATTATCAAAAGCTAAGCAACAATAACCGGAATGGTAAACAGAGCCAAAGCGAAGCCATAATAGGGTTAATCACTGACTATAAAATCAATCCTTTTGTTCGCTACTATAATGAAGACAATAGTGGTGATTTAAATAATTCAAATCGTTCAATAGAATCAAATTCATATGGTGTAGGTGTACGCTGGTTAATTTCTCCCCGACTGCGTCTCGATACTTCCTATAATAAGCCGATTGGTAAAAAACTCGATATTGATGGCGATGAACAAAAAGCCTATGTTGATGCTGCGGTGCTATGGCAACCATCAACCCGTACCAAACTATCCGCAAATTTTTCTGAACGCTTTTATGGTAATAGTTATGGCCTTGATTTAACACATAGAAATAGGCGTTTAACCAACACCATTAGTTATGTTGAAGATATTCAGACCTTAACTCGTAATAATTTTGTGGCTAACATAGTCGGGTTTTATTTATGTCCTAATAATAATTCGTTACTAATAGAGGAGTGTATTCTCAGTGAGGGTGACACTATTATTCCTGACAATCCTAATGACCCTAACGGTCAGGACTATGTGATATTGGCAATTCAAGATTTTACTTTAGTAGAAGATAACGTTTTTTCACTTAATAAAACGCTTAGCTGGAACTCTTCACTGACACTGCCGCGCACAACGATTACTTTTAATGCGAATCAGCAAAATCGCGAAAATCTCGACACCCGTATTGAAGACGAATTGAGCTCAGCAAGTTTAAGCATAAAGCGAAAAGTCAGTGGCCGTTCTAACGTTAGTTTGAATTTATCTTACACTGAAACTAGTTTACAACTTGATACCGAATTTGAGCGAACCGATCGTTATCGACGTTACCAACTAGACTACGAAACATCCTTAAATAGTGCATTGTCTTTTAATGTCGCTGTGAGCTATCTAAACAGAAGCTCTGGCAATGCTCCGCTCAATTATGAAGAAGGCCGCGTTAGCGCCAAAATTACCAAAGGCTTCTAGTCGTATGTATGAAAGTTATTATGGTTTTAAAGAAAGACCATTTCAATTAAGTCCCGATCCGAGATTCTTTTTTGCTTCTAGTCATCATCAAAGAGCCCTGTCATACCTTCAATATGGCTTAGATCAAGGTGAAGGATTTATCGTGGTTACTGGGCCAATAGGTACTGGAAAAACTACTATCGCCCGCAATTTATTAAATAACTTATGTGATAAAAGTATCGTAGCAGCTCAGCTTGTTACCACTAAACTAAATCCTCAGGAGTTACTCGAATTAGTCGCTTCAGAATTTGACATCTCTGTTATTGGTAATAGCAAAGCAGATTTACTGCAAGGCATTGAAAAATTTCTGATTAGATTACATCAGCAAGGAAAAAGAGCTTTATTAATTGTTGATGAAGCGCAAAACTTACCGAGTGAAACCGTTGAAGAGTTACGTATGTTGTCTAATTTCCAACTGGATAATAAACCTTTAATACAGAGCTTTTTACTTGGCCAAGAAGAACTAAAAGGCATTATACAAGCGCCTAATATGGAGCAGTTTCGCCAACGTATTATTGCTTCTGCACATTTGAAACCTTTATCAAAAGCAGAAGTGAAAGAATACATAAATCATCGCTTGCAGCAGGCCGGTTGTATTAAAGATGATTTGTTTTCCAATGCGGCATTTGACCTCATTCATGAGAAAACCCTCGGTGTGCCACGAAAGATAAATATTTTTGTCGACCGCTTACTTTTATTTGGTTTTTTGGAGGAACTTAAAAGTATAGACACTGATGCGATTAATGAGGTTGCGCAAGAAATGACAGTTGAACTTACCGGCTCACTAAATACCGCAGAGCTGGCCAGTAATGAGCCAAGTCAAGTTGTGGTAAATTCTTCAGAAAAAGTGGAAAGCATTAAAGAGATATTAAGAGAAGTAGAAGAAATACTGGAAGGTAATATAAAACAAAAAATAAAAATGGCTCGTTATGTTGATAAAATACTCAAACATAAAAGCCGTATTTACACCAATACAGACGAGAGCACTCAAAAATAATCCACCTTATGGTTATAGCTTTGCCTACGCAGGTTAAGTGTAGGTTGAGCTAAATTCCAATCGATGAAGTAATAACCACTGCGAATGTTTTTTGGCCTATCAAGTTAATCGCCCACTTAACGATTGACGGACTGAAGTCCGACCTACAAAAAAATTGCCCTGCCTAGGTTGAGCTAAATGCCAATCGATGAGGTAGTAGCCACTGCTAATTTTTTTGGCCTATCACGTTAATCGCCCGCTTAACGATTGACGGACTTAAGTCCGACCTACAAAAAATTGCCCTGCTTGGGTTGAGCTAAATGCCAATCGATTAAGTATAACCACTGCAAATATTTTTTGGCTTATCACGTTCATCGCGCGCTTAACGATTGACGGACTGAAGTCAGACCTACAAAAAAATTGCCCAAGGGAGATTATCACCCCTGGGGTCAATGTAGGTTGAATTTTAGTCCATCAAGTTAAATGACATTTAACCATTAACTTTTAACCCATACTTTTCTATTAATGAATAAAGTGTTGGCCGAGTTACACCAAGCAAATCAGCTGCTTTGGACATGTTGCCGTCAGAGAGTGTATAGGCTTTTTGAATGGCGATTGATTCAGCTTGCTCACGTACTACACGTAAATTAAGTGAGAGTGCAAAACTTTTATCTTGATGATCAAAGAAACCTAAGTCCATGGCGGTTACCTGTGTGCCCGTCGTCATAATAACCGAACTTTTCACCTTGTTTTGTAACTCACGGATATTACCTGGCCACTTGTGCGCTTTAATCGCGCTTAATGCATCTTCAGAGAAACTTTTAACGTTACGCTTATATTCGATAGCATAATGTTGAAGAAAGTACTGTGCAAGGATGATGACGTCTTCATCTCGATCACGTAACGGCGGAATATTTAATGTAATTTCACTCACACGATAAAACAAATCTTCTCGAAAGGTCTTATCAGCAACCATCTGTTCAAGATTTTGATTTGTCGCGCAAACAACTCTGACATCAACTGAAATTTCTTGTCGGCCGCCAAGACGCTCTATATTTTTTTCCTGCAAAAAGCGTAACAATTTGGCTTGTAAACTATAGGGCATATCACCAATTTCATCGAGAAATAATGTCCCGCCTTCTGCACATTCAATTTTTCCTTTGGTGGTCCGATGCGCGCCAGTAAAAGCGCCTTTTTCAAAACCAAATAATTCGCTTTCTAATAAAGTCTCTGGAATAGAGGCACAATTTATCGCAATAAAAGGCTTTTTTTTACGATCACTCGCTAAGTGCACAGCATTAGCCGCTACCTCTTTACCGGTGCCACTTTCGCCTAACAGTAAAGCCGTTATGCTGGTTGGAGCAATACGTTTTACCATCATGCGCAAACGTTCAATACTCTCACTATTGCCAATAATACCCATGTCACTGCCGGCAACCGCACGCATTTTCCGGTTTTCTTCTTCAATGGCTGCCAAACTAAATGCACGAGAAACAATGACATTAATCACGTCAGTTTCAATCGGCTTTTGATAAAAGTCATACGCGCCAGCAGAAATCGCTGCTAACGCATGAGTTCGATCATCATTGCCGGTGATGACAATAACTTTACTATGAGGTGCAATAGTCAAAATTTCTTGCAATGCAGCTAGACCTTCTGACGCGTTAGCTGCATCGGGTGGTAAGCCCAAATCTAAGGTGATAACTTTAGGTTCATGACGGCGAACCGCAGCAATCGCGCTTTCACGATCGCCTGCGAGTACAACATCGTAATCAGATAAACTCCATTTTAATTGCTTTTGGATGCCTTTATCATCGTCTACGATTAACAACTTTTCCATGCTAGTTGGATCCTTATAGTAAATCTTGACCGCTTATTGCGCCCGCTAATTTTAATGGCAGATCGATAGTAAAAACTGTTCCCTGTTTAGGCGTACTTGCTACTTTGATAATACCTGCCATATTTTCAAAAAACTGCTTTGCTTCGAATACTCCGATGCCCATGCCAGCATTACCTTTGGTTGAGTCAAAAGGTCGAAACAATCGACTTTTAATAAACTCTTCACTCATGCCACAGCCATTATCTGCAATGATAATTCTAATGGTACGTTTTTTTTCAATAAGGGATACTTTTATCCAACCATCCTTTGTTGTTGCTTCTTGTGCGTTTTGTATCAAATGATGCATAACAGATTGAAAAGATTCACTATCTATATAAGTCACACAACTACCTTGTTGCTCAAATTCAATCCTTGGTAAGCTTTGATTACATTGCGAAACAACTTTTTTAACGATTGTAGCTAAATCTGTCTGGCTATGAGAAGACTGCTCAATCTGTTTTTTTCGCAGTTGAGACAATACTTTTTCTAGCCTTTGTGTTGCTGACTCGACCGTTTCAAAAACGTCATCAATAAATTCAGGATTATTGCGATGCTTTTCGGCATTTGACGTAATTAAGGCTAATTGCGCCTGAACATTTTTCAGATCATGTACCAAAAATGCTGACATACGATTAAAGGCATCAAATTGCTTTGATTCACTGAGTTTATCGGTGGCTTCATAGAGTGAAATAAAATTGCCAAGTTGTTTAGATATGGCAAATAATAAATCTCTGTCCTCCCAATTTAATCCTTTGAGTTCATTTTCATCAGCAAGTAAAAATAAGCCATAAAATGCTTTGCCAATAAATATTGGCACTATAATTTGAATCTTGTTAGACCGACATAGCGCAACATCTAAGGTTAACTCAGGATAAAGCAAAGGAGAGTTTTCGTATTCATTTACGTCAACTATCCAACCTTTTTGGTGGCAGAATAGCCCAACCTCCAAAAGCTGTTTTTCTATCTCTTCATTGATTTCAAGCCCATCGCTGTATTGAATTTGATATTGTTGGTTGGTAAACTTTTTAATGATCGCCCCACGTGAAGCATCTACTTTAGACATCATAATGTGTGTTGCCATTTGATAATGACTTTCGCCGCTAGCCGTTTCGATTTTTTCAATCAGATTTAACCACTCGTCGCGATATTCATATTTATTGGCAAAAAAGTTTTTGGCAATAAAAACTTTAACGCGACGGCGCAAAGACTCTGTAATCAGCAAAGCAACAAGGACAATACCACTGAGCATTAAAAAGCCAATGCTAACTAAATCACCCCATTGTCCGCCTAGGTAATTTATAACATAACCAGTAAATGACATTAGCAGTAAGTAAGCGCCTGCTATCATTAGCATTGAGCTGTAAAAAACAACGTGACGAGAGACAAAAATACGCACTTCGCCATTGTTAATACGGCGAATGCTGATCAATAAAAGTGGTGCAACAAGTAGCGCTAAGAAACCTCGGCTAAACCAAAAGTTAAAATCAATGCCATCAACCATGGCGGCTTGTGCATATAGCACAAAGTCAAATATAGCAACACTGGCAAGAGCGACGACCAAGGGCCAAATAGCCCAACGCACTTGTCGGCTAGCATTGCGATAAAGCTGTTCAAGCAACACCAATATCCACAAATTAAGCACGATAAACAGCAAGAATATATATTTGTAGGCGGAATCTAACCAGTAGCTTGCTAGCCAACAGCCCAACATCAACAGTAGCCAAACACCAAGGTATTGGCGAACGGTGTAATTGCTCATCAGTGCTTTAAAGTCACGATGTTCAGTATTAAATAAAATAATTAATAACGACCAACAGGCTATTTTAATGCCATCTGCTAACATAGCCCATTGCAGGCCATAACCTAATTTAATTTGTAGGGCAGCCACTAGATTACTGCTTAACGTGACTAAGGTACAAAATAATACCGCCTGTGCAATTAAGCTGCGGTTACGGGCAGCAATAATCAGCAGTGCGAGTAATACATAGACCACGACGGCTAAAGAGAAGCCTAATAAACCAATAAAATCCATAAATTATGCTTTGATCTTTCTTGAAGGGCCTGTTTTTGTAAATAACTCGGTGAGTATGGGCACAATGATAAAACTCGCAATAGCCGAGACACATAAGCCAGAAATAATAACGACACCCAAGGGTTGCCACAAACTGCCACCAAAAAGTGTTAAGGGTAATAAACCGCCAATAGTCGTCATTGTTGTTAATAATATCGGCGTAAAACGCGTGGCACTGGCAGATAAAATAGCTTGTTTTTTATCTAAACCTGTTGATAAATTTCGGTTGGTTGTGTCGATTAAAATAATGGCATTATTAACCACAATACCAAAGAGGCTTATCAAGCCAATAAAAGCCATCATAGAAAATGACAGGTTAGTTAAATACAAGCCAAATACTGCGCCTGCCATAGCAAAAGGTATTGAAGTAAAAATGATCAGTGGCTGTGAAAATGATTTAAACTGCAACACTAGAATAGCAAAAATACCGATAGCGGTTATTAACATAATTTGTGATAGGCCGGAAAAAGACTCTTGTCGAGACTCTTCTTCTCCGCCTAAGCGGTAATACATACCTGCTGGCAATGTATACTTGTCTAGGTAGTTAACCACTTCACTGGTGATTGCTTGCACAGAATAACCTTGGGCTGCATCAGCTGATACACGTGCCATACGTAACTTTTGATAATGAAAAAAATCTGTCCGGCCTTTCTGCAATTTTATCTCAACAAACTGGCCTAAAGGAATACTCTCTCCTTGTTGATTAACAATCGTTATATCAGAAAGCCCAGTTAAACCACTTTTAGGCCGACGTACTAAAATAGGATAGTTTTCACCATTAACATCATTAAATTGTCCAATAAATGTGCCTGAGAGCGCGGTTTGAATACTATTATCCAACTGATTTATGTCAATGCCTGACAGTGCCGCTTTATCATAATCTATCGCTAAGGCTAATTCAGTATTGGCAATACCAATAGGGTTATCTATATTAATCACACCTTCAATTGCAGCCATTTGGCTTTGTAAATCATCGGCAACCTCTTCAAGATCAGATAAGGATTCGCTGATCAATCTAACGGTAATCGGCTGATCAGTCACCGGGCCTTGAGTAAATTCTTTCACAGTAATTTTTGCTTGATGCCATTGTGAAAATTCTGCTCGTAACGCTTTGACCAAAGTATTTACTGCTGTTTCATCATATGACTGCAATACCAATAGCACTTGACCATAACTTGCTACACCACGTTTAGGAATTTCGTTGTAATAAATACGGGGATTAGAGCTACCAACATTAAGGGCAACTTTATCAACATAGGGTTGAGTTTTAATAAATGCGGTCATCGAGTGCATAACATCGTTGGTATAATCTAATGATGAATTAGCCGGTGTTTCAACGTCAATTAACAACATTGCTTTTTCAGCTTTCGGAAATAAGCTCACACCTACTTGCCCAAAGAGAGATGCCATAGCAAATAAGGCGACGAAGGCGAGCACTAACATGATAATTTTTATATTCATTAAACGACCTAGCCACCCAACATAATAGCGCTCAGCAAATAGGTTGGCATAATGTTGTAGCGCTTTAACTTTACTGGGTTTTTGACTAAAAAATTTACTGGCCAGTAAGGGGGTAAGTGTTAGGGCAATCAGCAAAGACGCCAACAGTACCAATACCACAGTCACTGGCATCGAACGCACAAAATCACCTGTGTCGCTCGCCAGCATAAGCATGGGTAAAAAAGCCAACATGGTCGTTACTGTGCCACTTGTAATGGCCCAACCGACTTTACTGGTGCCTACTGCCGAGGCTTGCGCCAACGTTGGTGCATTTTTCTTTTCCCGGTGAATACTCTCTGTGACGACAATGGCATTATCAACTAACAAACCTAAGGCAATAATTAACCCCACGATAGACATTTGTTGCAGGCCAAAACCGGCAAAATCGAGCCAACCAATAGCAATTAAGAAAGACAATGGGATGGCAATGATGACCACAATAGCTTCGCGTAACCCTAAAAATATTAATGACATTAGCCCGACCAGTACTAAACCTTGCCATAAATTATCAAAAAAGCCGTTAACGCGATTTTCTACACCGTCAGATTGTTTAAACAGCATGGCTGTTTTAATGGTGTCAGGCAGGGTTTGTTTAAACGCCAATATTTCTTCATCGATGGCTTCAGTGAGCGCAAATATATTGGTATTTGATCTTTGCTCTACCGTCAAAAATATCACAGGCTTGGTATCATAGTACGCCAAATAGCTCGGCTCTCTACTAGAAAAACCGACACTGGCGACATCTTTCAAACGAATAACGCCCGTGTCATTCGAAAATACCACTGTGTTGTTAAGCTCGTCAATATGTTGAAAGTTACCACTGGTTTTAACGTTAAATCGCCGTGTATTAGCGTCAACAAAACCGGGTGTGATGTTAATAGCCCGTTTTTGTAGCAAACTATTAATGGTGAGCATACTAATGCCGTAGTGTTTTAACATTTCAAGGTTTAAATCTACGGCAACCACTTGTGTGGGATAACCCCATATATCGGCTTTTTTTACCGCTTCAATAGCTTCTAAACGTTTTTCAAGCTGTTTTGCGTGAAATTCCATACTTTTATAGTCAGTGGTTTCACTCCAAAGCGCCAACTGAATAATAGCCACACTAGTGGGTGTTGCTTTTAACACTAAGAGATCTTGTACACCTTGAGGTAAGCTTGGCTTGACCGTTGATACCGCTTGTTTAACTTCGTTATAAGCGGTATTTGGATCGCTACCATATAAAAAAGTTACCTCGATGCGGGCACCACCATTTTTAATTTGTGACTCAATTTTTTTAATGCCTTCAATATCAGAAAATTCTTCTTCAAGCGGGTCAACCACTAAGGTTTCAATATCAGTAGGTGACGCGCCTGGGTAGATAATTTCCAGCAAGGTAATTGGAATATCAAATTGAGGGTCTTCAGAACGAGGCATATGAAAATAGGAAACAATGCCAACAAGTACCATCAGCACAACAATAGTGAAGGTAAACTGAGCATTTTTTATGGCAATACGAGGGAGCTGCATAATAACTAATTTCCAGCCACGACGATATTTTGCCAACCTTTAGTGACTATTTTTAAAGGTTGGCTATTACGCACTGCTTTTAAGTAGACATAATCATTGTCTATCTGGAAGACTTGGAAACTCTGCTCTTTAAAAACTGAATTATCTGATGACTGTACAATAAAAATGGCTTTATCTTCGTCATCAACAGCAACAAGTGCTGCGATTGGCAGCTGATAAACAAACTTGTCACTTTCAAAAGCGATGCTAACTTTGGCAAGTTGTCCCGCGATCATACCTGAGGTTATTTTTATTTTCGGTAACAAAACCTCAATAATGAATAAGTGGCTGCTTTCATTAGCCATGGCAGGGATTTTACTAATAATGCCTTCAACAATACCGGTTTGACTTAAAGCGACGCTGGCTTTTTGACCTAATCGAACTTGGCTAATTTCTTGGCCCGTTAGTGCCACTTTTACCACCCAGTCTAGCTTGGCAACTTTCAGTGCTTGATGGCCTGGGCTTTGAAACTCACCAAGCTCTGTATCGCGGGCTAAAACAACGCCTGAAAACGGTGCGTATATTTTGGCTTTGACTAAATTATAATAAGCTACTTGATAAGCCGCCTGAGTAATTTCTACTCGAGTGATAGCGGCGTCCATATCGCGCTCAGAAGCCAGTTGATTATCCATTAAACCACTAATGCGTTTCACTTCACGCTTTGCTTGTGTCATTTGTGCATAGTTGGAATTTTTCTGTTCTGTTAACTCAGTAATATCAAGCGACGCCAACAATTGCCCTTTCTTAAATTGCTCGCCCTCGTCAATACTGAGTAACGTTAAGTAGCCACTAGTTTTAAATGACAGGCTCAATGTTCTCTTGTAATCAAGCTTGCCAGTACGTTCAATGGTGTCACGGTAAAGTTCAGCGCTGATAACTTCTGTATCATATGACTGAGCCAATAACGGTTTCGCTATTAAGATAAGTGATAAGGTAAATACAATTAAGAGTCGTTTCATAGCCAAGTGTTTACTTATAGGGTCTTGAGATAAAAGATATTATGGTCTTTACTTTAGGCATCTTCATGACGAAAGTACATCTTTTTCCCCATTACATTAACAATATATTAATCTTATGTTAATGTAATGGCCTATTCTTCGCCTAGTGAAAACCGCGTAAACAGCTTGTTATGCCGCCAGATTAATAGCGTATTTAAAGCTAATTTACATAAATAACTCACAAGTGAAGTTTTTACATAATAAATGTCGCAATCTTCTAGACATAAACGACGATAATCTATAGTATTTGCCGCGCTTAAATCTTTTCAATATGCTCCTATGCTTCAGCTAGATACAGCACTGTCTCTAAAAGGGAAGTTGATTAATAAAGCGTTAACAATCAATTTGATCATTAGATGATTTTATTCTTATTGAATGATAATTTATTGTTTGTTATATCTATGTAACACAAGTCAAAAACCACCCGTAGCTCAGCTGGATAGAGTACACGCCTCCGAAGCGTGTGGTCACAGGTTCGATTCCTGTCGGGTGGGCCACTTTCTCAAGAGATGCCTAGATTAATTTCCGTTATTTACCAAGCGCTTATTCAAACATCAAATTATGGCTGTTATTGAATAAAAAGAGCACTACTGTGTAGTGCTCTAATAATAATAAAATTTAATGTAATTTTCTAAACTAGACTCTAGAAACTAGAAACTAAAGTTTACTCGTGCGTAATAGCTCATGCCATCGAAGCCATAAGGTAGCGCTCTGACTGGGTATTTAAAGGCGCCATTAGTAATGAAGTTTAACACTTCATCTTCACCAAGCTCATCGGGTGTCTTATCAAATAAGTTATTTATACCGGCAGATAATTGTAAAGTATCGCTAAGCTGATACGCTAAATTAACGTCAATTAATACTGCTGACTCTACGACACTGGTCGGTTTAAAACTGCCTGTTGGTGATAAAAATCCCGGTAGTCCGATATGATCATTACCAAAATACATAATGTCAGTTTCACCATAGTAATTGGCTCGAATAACGCCACTCCATGCTTGGTTACTATAGTCAAAGGTCAAAGTAGCACGTTGTTTCGGTTGTCCATCCGTTAAGAAGCTACGTTGTAAATCGTCTAACGCGACAGTTTCTGGAATACCTTCTGGCGAGTTTACACTATCAATTGTAGTCTCATTTAAATTACCCGCGAGCGTTACGTCTAAATTACCTGCTAATAGCTCTGTCTGATAAGTAATAACAAGGTCAAGCCCTTGGGTAGTTGAGTTCACTGCATTTGAGAAGTAATTACCTTGTACTGCCCCTGTAGCGTTTAGCGCCGTCACTGCCTCAGTGTTAAATGACACGTCATTAGCATTTAACAAACTGCCTAAGGTAATACGGTCATCGATCTTTACTCGATAGGCATCTAAAGATACCGACAGTGCACTGTTAACATCATAAACCAGCCCTAAGCTTAAATTTTTAGATGTTTCAAGCTGTAAACTGTCTACACCTAATGCTGAGGGAAAGGCTGAACCCGCTGTTGCGGTGAATGATGACAATAACACGCCACCTGCACCTAAATTAGTGGTATAGGCAGTATATGCACTTTGCTGAAGAGATGGTGCTCTAAAACCTGTTGATACTGCTCCCCTAACGGCTAAACTATCTGTAAGTTCATAACGCGTTGATAACTTACCGATGAGCTTGCTGCCAGCTTCAGAGAAATCTTCATAACGCAATGCTGCGCCTAAGTTCCATTGCTCTGTTATTTGCTGTTCAAGATCAAGATATAAGGCATAGCTGTGACGGTCTGCATCATTTGCTGCATCTGGTCTTAAGCCTGGATAAGCTTGAAAACCACAACCTGCAAAAACATTACTGTCGATCACAGACGCAGAAGAGGTTGAACTATTATTTGCACCACAAGCATAAGAGGCTACTTCACCGGCAACAATTTCATAATTTTCTTGGCGATATTCAGCACCAAAAGCAACAAACAGCGTTTCGCCACTATTCATTTCAATAAGACCTGAAATATCAGCGTTAAAGGTTAATTGATCATACCTAAAGCCACCAGAGTAACCTGATGTTGGGCCGGCATTATTAGCAATGTCTTGATCGCTTGCGGTAGGGTTCAGTGCTAGATATTCTGCAGCATAAGAAGCGTTGATAGTATTGTTTGAATAAAAGTCATATTCATTTTCGCCATAGGTAGCGGAAACATCAAAACTCCAATCATCACTTAGCTCACCCCTTAGACCCAATGCTGTTGATATATCTTGTGCTTCATTATCAATTCTAGGTAAAAAGCCATCTGGATAGATTTGGGGTACATTCTTTTCGGCTTCATTAAAGCTACGGTAAAAGCCATTACCTAAAGCGGTTCTATTTGAGTATCCGCCAAAAGCATAAAGCTCCATATTTTCTAAGGGTAGCATGGCGTTATAGAAAAATGACTTAAAGCTTGATTCAGCATTACCTTGGCCCCATCGTACCTTTTCAGATAAAGTACCTGGTGGCGTGGTTGAACTGCCGCCGGTATCTTTTTGCGCGCGATTAGTGCCGTCGTAATCTCTATATTCAGCGGTTAAATTAATAAACCCGCCCTCGTTGCCTAAGTCAAATCCCGTATTTAAGCCTGCAACTAAAACATCACCGTCGCCCTCTCCTGTAGCACCTGTTTGGATAAAGCCCGATGTCACATTTGTGCTGTCTTTAAGCTCAAGGTTTATCACACCGGCGATGGCATCAGAGCCGTACTGAGCAGCGGCGCCATCGCGAAGTATTTGCACATTTTTTAACGCGGTCATGGGGATTGCATTCATATCAGTGCCGGCAGCACCGGCACCAACGGTACCATTTAAACCAAAAATGGCTTGATTATGACGTCGCTTGCCGTTGACTAGCACTAAGGTCTGATCAGGTTGTAGACCTCGAAGCGTTGCCGGTCTAAATAAATCAGAGCCATCTGATACTTGTGTTCTACTAAAGTTAAATGACGGAGCCATCGCCTGAAGACTTTGACCTAATTCGCTAAAACCACCTTTAGTTAGTGACTCACTGGAAATAATATCAATGGGGGAACTTGACTCAGTTGCTGTTCTACTTGAAACACGAGAGCCAAGTATTGCAATGGTTTCTAAACTTTCATCAACAGAGGCTGTAGCAGCCGCAAAAGATGATGAGCAAGAAAATGATGTACCTATAGCGATAGCTAGGGTGTGTAAACGAAAGTATTTATTAAAGAACAACTTTTTCACCTTTAATTTAGAAATAGAAAAAACCACAAATTTGTGGCGATAAATTTACAGTGAAACTAAACATTTTTCCATCATTTTATTGACAATTAACAGGCGATCCAATATTTGCCTGATTTATCCTGCGATCAACAAAAGTTTCATTGATAACAATATAAATAGACTTAGATTTGCCTAGCCGCCATTGATATGATTTCAGCAACAAATGTCATTGGAGTTAGTAGCTAATGTTATTATAAATAGTTAAGATTCAGCTGAATTTAACACTCAGGAAGATATAAATGAAAGCACAAGTAAAATGGATCGGCGAAGAAATGTTTATCGGCACCTCTGAAAGTGGCCACACGATTGTATTAGATGCGAACGCAGGTGCTCTTGCGCCAAGCCCATTAGAAAGTGTATTAATATCTCTAGGCGCTTGTTCTTCCGTTGATGTGGTGAGTATATTGGAAAAAGCACGACAAACTATTACTAGCTGTAAAGTTGAAATATCAGCTCAGCGTGTTGATTCTGTGCCAAAATTATTTTCTGATATCCACTTACATTTCGTTATTCAAGGTGACGATGTGGGTACTAAGCATGTTGAGCGTGCGGTCAGTTTATCTGCCGATAAATATTGCTCGGTAGCATTGATGCTTAATAAGTCGGTTAATATTACTCACGACTTCGAGGTTATTAGCCGGTAACGCATTTGCCATCATTGTGGCTGCTAGGGTAACCTTCTTTTTACCCTAGCAACGCTTTAAGCTGTTTATATTGAATGCTAAAGTCAGCTTGCTGATTAAATAGGCAACATCAAGATACCAAGGCTTAGATACTAGCCGGCATTAATCGACTTGTAATAAATACCGCTTGGCCTGAGCTCCTTTCAGTCGCTACTCATTGTTTTCCCATTGTTTCCTCCCTGTAAAAATAAGAAATGTTTCACAAGGGGAAAAGAAGCAGAGCGACATGAACAGTAAAGGTTAAATCAAACAATTTGTTACAGGCTTAAAAAGTATTAGCCTTGGGTTACAAGTCACTCATCCAATCAAGTTGTTTGTTTGCTTCACTCTTTTTAAGCATTAAGTCTTTAATCAACGGGGTTAATAATAATTCCATCGCTAAACCCATTTTTCCACCAGGCACAACTAAGGTGTTCATACGAGACATAAATGATCCATCGATCATGCTGAGGTAATAGGGAAAATCAAGTTGACTTGATTCACGGCAACGAATCACCACAAAACTCTCATCTAACGTTGGAATCGCTTTAGCACTAAAAGGGTTTGAGGTATCAACAGTGGGGACTCTTTGAAAGTTAATATGGGTACGCGAAAACTGGGGTGTGATAAATGAAATGTAATCTTCCATACTTCTTACAATGCTTTGCGTTACAGCCTCACGACTATGACCGCGCTTGTCAGTGTCACGTATTATCTTTTGTATCCATTCTAAGTTTACAATCGGTACCATACCAATGAGTAGATCAACATGCTTGGCTACGTCATTATTTTCGGTAACAACTCCGCCATGTAACCCCTCGTAGTAAAGTAGATCCGTACCCTCGCCCAGAGCTTCCCACGGTGTAAAAGTACCCGGCATTTGGTTATAAGGCACAGCTTCATCGAATGTATGCAGATAACGGCGCATTTTGCCTTTACCTGTTTCTGAGTAGTCTTTAAATAATTTTTCTAAGGCGTCAAAATCATTGGCCGCAGCGCCAAAGTAACTTAATTTAAGTTGCTGTTCTTTCGCTTTGCGCTTTTCTAAATCCATTTCTTGGCGAGAGTAGCGATGGAAACTATCTCCCTCAACGTTTGCTGATGTAATGCCCAATGAACGAAAAATATGCTCAAACGATTCTGTTGTCGTAGAAGTGCCTGCACCCGAAGAACCGGTAACAGCGATGATAGGATTTCGTGACGACATAATGGCTGACCTTATTATTAATGGACAATTGTTATACGAGGTATTACTAGGCGGGTCAAGCTTTAGCTAATGTTCTTATCTTAGGGTAAGTAATTTTAGCGCACAAAAAAGCGGAGCCTAAGCTCCGCTTTTAATATCGTCAGAATAAATTTAGTACAAGTACTAAATTATGCTTCTGCGCTGACTTCTTCAACTACTTCAGCTGCATCTTCTACTGCTGGGCGGTCAACAAGTTCAACATAAGCCATAGGGGCTTTATCACCAGTACGGAAACCACATTTTAAAATGCGAGTGTAACCACCTGGACGATCTTGGTAACGAGCACCAAGTTCGTTGAATAAAATACCTACTACTTCTTTATCTTGTGTACGAGCAAACGCTAAACGGCGATTTGCAACACTGTCGGTCTTAGCCAATGTAATCAATGGCTCTACGACCATACGTAGTTCTTTAGCTTTAGCTACAGTCGTTTTAATCAAACCGTGCTTCACTAAAGAGCTTGCCATATTGCGGAACATCGCTTTACGATGACTGCTATTACGGTTTAACTGGCGACCGCTTTTACGATGGCGCATAAGTTAATCCTTATCTCAACTATTAAAAAACGATGATCGACTTAGTCGTTATCAGCTATGCTTTCTGGTGGCCAGTTTTCTAGGCGCATGCCCAGAGACAAACCACGAGACGCCAAAACGTCTTTGATTTCGGTTAAAGACTTCTTACCTAAATTAGGTGTTTTAAGAAGTTCAACCTCAGCACGCTGTACTAAGTCGCCAATATATTGAATTGCTTCTGCTTTTAAGCAGTTTGCTGAACGAACAGTAAGTTCAAGGTCATCAACAGGACGAAGCAAAATAGGATCAAACAGTGGTTTTTCCTCTTTTGGCTCTACTTCAGTTACATCACGAAGCTCTACAAACGCATCTAGCTGTTCAGCTAGAATAGTTGAAGCGCGACGAATTGCTTCTTCAGGGTCTAACGTACCGTTAGTTTCCATGTCTAAGACTAATTTGTCCAAATCTGTACGTTGTTCAACACGTGCAGAATCAACGTCATAGGCAATTCTTACAACAGGACTGAATGAAGCATCAACTAACAAACGTCCAATTGCACGATCTTCTTCCTCGGCATCACGTCGAGTTGAAGCAGGAACATAACCACGTCCCATTTCAACCTTTATACGCATACTGATAGAGCCATCACCTGTCAAATGACAGATTACATGAGTTGGATTTGCAATTTCTACATCACCATCATGTTGGATATCGGCTGCCGTTACAGGGCCTTCACCAGATTTAGTTAAGGTAAGAACAGCTTCATTTTTACCTTCTAAACTTATAGCTAATCCTTTAAGGTTTAACAGTATTTCGATGATGTCTTCTTGCACACCTTCTTTACTACTGTACTCATGAAGTACACCGTCAATTTCAACTTCAGTTACAGCACAACCTGGCATTGAAGATAAAAGAATGCGGCGTAACGCATTACCTAAAGTGTGACCAAAACCACGTTCTAATGGCTCTAAAGTTACTTTAGCACGAGTAGGGCTAATAGTTTCGATACCAACCAATCGTGGTCTAAGGAATTCGGTTACAGAACCCTGCATTATGTCCTCTCTTAAAGTGCAACTTTACTTAGAGTAAAGTTCAACAATCAACTGTTCATTAATTTCGGCAGACAAGTCAGAACGATCAGGAACACGTTTGAAAACGCCTTCAAGTTTCTTGTTATCTACTTCAATCCAAACTGGCTTCTCACGTTGTTCAGCTAATTCTAAAGCAGCGATGATACGCGCTTGAGTTTTAGACTTTTCACGTACAGAAACTGCATCTTCAGCTTTAACAGTGAAAGATGGAATATTAACAACAACACCGTTAACTACGATAGCTTTATGGCTAACAAGTTGACGAGCTTCAGCACGAGTGCTGGCATAGCCCATACGGTATACTACGTTATCAAGACGTTTCTCTAAAAGTTGCAACAAGTTCTCACCTGTATTGCCTTTTAGACGAGCCGCTTCTTTATAGTAGTTGCGGAATTGTTTTTCTAGTACGCCATAAATACGACGAACTTTTTGTTTTTCACGAAGCTGAATACCGTAATCAGATAAACGACCGCGACGGGCGCCATGTTGACCTGGTATTGTTTCGATTTTACATTTAGTGTCAATTGCTCTAACACCGCTTTTAAGGAACAAATCTGTACCTTCGCGGCGACTAAGCTTTAACTTAGGACCTAAATATCTAGCCATTTTCTTTCTCCAACAATCCTAAAAAAAGTACGATTAAACGCGACGTTTCTTAGGAGGACGACAACCATTATGAGGAATCGGTGTTACGTCTGTAATGTTGGTGATTTTAAAACCAGCAGCATTTAGAGCACGGATAGCAGATTCACGACCTGGACCCGGACCTTTAACGAACACTTCAATATTCTTCAAGCCAAACTCTTGTGCAGCTTTACCAGCACGATCTGCAGCTACTTGCGCAGCAAATGGAGTAGATTTACGTGAACCACGAAAACCTGAACCACCAGCAGTCGCCCATGATAAGGCGTTACCTTGACGATCTGTAAGAGTTACGATTGTGTTGTTGAAAGATGCATGGATATGAGCCATGCCATCAGCAACTTGTTTTTTAACGCGTTTACGCGTACGTACAGGTGTTTTAGCCATTATCTAGTTCCTCTTACTTCTTAATTGGCTTACGAGGACCTTTACGGGTGCGCGCATTAGTTTTAGTGCGTTGACCACGTAGAGGAAGACTGCGACGGTGGCGAATACCACGGTAACAACCTAAATCCATAAGACGTTTAATGTTCATTGAAACTTCACGGCGTAAATCACCTTCTACGGTGTATTTATCCACTTCTGTACGAAGCAAATCAATTTGAGCTTCGTCCAATTCACTGATCTTAGTTGACTC
Organism: Colwellia sp. MB02u-9; assembly: GCF_014077085.1. NCBI lineage: Bacteria > Pseudomonadati > Pseudomonadota > Gammaproteobacteria > Alteromonadales > Colwelliaceae > Colwellia > Colwellia sp. MB02u-9. Next base: position 42,064 of record NZ_JACGVF010000070.1, on the reverse strand, counting down.
TGCAATACCAGTTGCAACACAAATTGCTTTCGCACGTGTTGCTCCGATACCGAAGATCGCAGTAATGGCGATTACTGCATGCTTACGATCAGGGATGTTAATGCCAGCGATACGGGCCACTAAACACATCTCCTATTTTTAAATTAAAATTTACCAGTTGAAAAGCCCGTTAGGATACTCAACCAGCCGCATTTCTTTGTAAATCGAAGCGGCATTATACAGACTTATCTGCATAATGCTACTGCTTAAAGATTTAGCCTTGACGTTGTTTATGCTTTGGCTCTTCGCAAATTACACGAATAACACCAGCACGTTTAACAATTTTACAGTTACGACAAATCTTTTTTACGGATGCACGTACTTTCATTCTATATACTCCGTTACCTAACGACTCAGTCTAACGACCGTAGCCCTTAAGGTTTGCTTTCTTAAGTACATTGTCATATTGATGTGACATCAAATGGGTCTGTACTTGTGCCATAAAATCCATTATCACAACTACAATAATAAGTAGTGATGTGCCGCCAAAGTAAAAATTGACGTCCCATGCCATGATAATAAACTGAGGTACCAAACAGATAAAGGTAATATACATCGCACCAGCTAAGGTTAAGCGAGTCATAACTTTATCGATATATTTTGACGTTTGCTCACCAGGACGGATCCCAGGAATAAACGCACCGGATTTTTTCAGGTTATCTGCCGTTTCACGCGGATTGAAAACAAGCGCCGTGTAAAAGAAACAGAAAAATATTATCGCAGCGGCAAGTAACATGACATACAACGGCTGTCCTGGAGAAATAGCAATTGATACTTCTTGTAGGAAATCAGCAACCATACCTTCACCTTGGCCAAACCAGCTCGCAAGCGTGCCTGGAAACAAGATAATACTTGAAGCGAAAATTGGTGGAATAACACCTGCCATATTGACTTTGAGCGGTAAATGCGTGCTTTGAGCAGCGAAAACCTTACGGCCTTGCTGACGTTTAGCATAGTTAACAACAATACGTCGTTGACCACGTTCCACAAATACTACAAAGAAAGTAGTAGCAAATATAATTACGCCAATTAGCAATAATACTAATAAGTGCAATTCACCTTGACGCGCCGCCTCTGCTGTTTGAGCAACAGCTGACGGCATACCAGCAACTATACCTGCAAATATCAAGACAGAAATACCGTTACCAATACCGCGTTCAGTAATTTGTTCACCTAACCACATTAGAAACATGGTACCAGTAACCAAACTTACTACCGCAGCAAAGTAGAATCCGAAACCTGCGTCCATTACTAGACCTGGCATCATTCCCGGTAAACTTCTTGCTATTGCAATTGATTGTACAGTCGCTAGAACTAAAGTGCCGTAGCGGGTGTATTGACTGATTTTACGTCGTCCAGCTTCACCTTCTTTTTTCAATTCTGCCATTGCCGGGTGCATGACCGTAAGCAATTGCATAATGATTGAAGCTGAGATGTACGGCATAATACCCAGTGCCAATACAGAGGCTCGCTCAAGTGCACCACCAGAGAACATGTTAAACATCTCTACAATGGTGCCCTTTTGTTGATCAAACAACTGAGCTAATACAGCGGCGTCAATACCAGGGATTGGCACAAATGTTCCCAAACGAAGCACAATAAGTGCACCGAATACAAACCATAATCTTTGTTTAAGCTCAGACAAGCCGCCCTTTGCTTTATTATCAATTCCTGGTGTAGCCATAACCTGTACTATTCCTCGATTTTTCCGCCTGCCGCTTCAATAGCTGCACGTGCGCCTTTAGTAACACCTAAACCACGTACAGTAATTGGACGAGTGATATCACCAGAAAGCATGATTTTCACCGCGACAATGTTACGTGTGATTAGGTTAGCATCTTTCAGGGCAAAGATATCGACAACATCACCTGTGATGTTGTTTAGTTCATGTAAACGTACTTCAGCGCGAACTAAAGATTTACGTGACGTGAAACCAAACTTAGGTAAACGTTGTTTCAATGGCATTTGACCACCTTCGAAACCAGGACGTACACTACCGCCAGAACGAGATTTCTGACCTTTGTGACCACGACCGCCTGTTTTACCTATGCCAGAACCAATACCACGCCCACAGCGTTTCTTGGCTTTCTTAGCACCTGGTGCAGGAGATAAAGTATTTAAATGCATTATTAATCCTCCACCTTAATCATATAAGATACTTGATTGATCATACCACGTACAGCGGGAGTATCTTCTAACTCTACTGTATGACGGATACGACGTAAACCAAGACCCTTTAATGTAGCTCTATGCTTCGGTAAACGACCGATAGAACTTTTTAACTGAGTTATTTTAACTGTTTTAGCCATGCTCAATTACCCCAAGATATCTGAAACGCTTTTGCCACGCTTTGCTGCAACAGCTTCAGGCGAATGCATATTCGCAAGAGCAGATACAGTAGCGCGAACTACGTTGATTGGGTTAGTAGAACCGTATGCTTTTGACAATACGTTCTGTACGCCTGCAACTTCAAGTACTGCACGCATAGCGCCACCGGCGATAATACCCGTACCTTCAGAAGCTGGTTGCATGTAAACTTTAGAACCAGAATGCTTGCCAATGATGACATGCTGAAGAGTAGTACCCTTCAAATCTACGGTTACTAAGTTACGACGCGCTTTTTCCATTGCTTTTTGGATTGCAGCAGGCACTTCACGTGCTTTACCGTAACCAAAACCAACGCGACCAGCACCATCACCAACTACGGTTAATGCTGTGAAACTGAAAATACGACCACCTTTAACCACTTTTGAAACGCGGTTAACTGCGATTAGCTTTTCAGCCATATCACTTTGTTGTGAGTTTTCTTGATTATGATTAGCCATTATCAACCCCTAAAACTGAAGACCAGCTTCGCGAGCTGCATCTGCTAACGCTTTCACGCGACCATGGTAACGGAAACCTGAACGGTCAAAAGCAACACTTGTGATGCCTTTAGCTACTGCACGTTCTGCAAGAGCCTTACCTACAGCCGTAGCTGCTTCAACGTTGCCTGTTTTTTCTAACTGAGCACTAACTTCTTTATCTAAAGTAGACGCTGATGCGATTACTTCAGAACCTGTTGGTGCAATCAATTGCGCGTAAATATGACGAGGAGTACGGAATACAACTAAACGATTCGCACCCAACTCGCTAATTTTTGCACGAGAGCGTTTAGCTCTGCGCAAACGAGATGTTTTCTTATCCATAGTATTACCCTACTTCTTCTTAGCTTCTTTACGACGGACATTCTCATCGCTATAACGAATCCCTTTACCTTTATAAGGCTCAGGTTTACGGTATGCGCGAATGTTCGCTGCAGTTTGACCGACCAACTGTTTATCAGCACCTTTCAGTATGATTTCAGTTTGGGTAGGAGTTTCAACGGTAATCCCTTCAGGGATTGCGTGCTCAACCGGATGCGAAAAACCTAAAGATAAGTTTAAAACCTTACCTGCAGCTTTAGCACGGTAACCAACACCGTTTAACAATAATTTCCTTTCAAAACCTTTACTAACACCTTCAACCATATTATTGATTAAAGAGCGTACAGTTCCGGCTTGAGCCCAGGCGCCTTTAGTATCAGCGACGATATTAGTGATGATCTTGCTCTCTTCTTGAGAAACAACAACAGCGCTATGGATCGTATGCGATAATTCGCCAATTGGACCTTTAACTTTGATGTCTTGACCTGATAACGTAATAGTAACGCCAGCAGGGATTGCGACATGTGCTTTTGCAACACGAGACATAATTCTGCTCCTTTACTCTACGAAACCAAGAACTTCACCGCCAAGACCCGCATTGCGAGCGGCGCGATCAGTCATTAGACCTTTAGAAGTAGAAATAATTGCGATACCCATGCCCGCTAATACTTTAGGAAGCTCTTGAGCACCTTTGTATACGCGAAGACCTGGACGTGAAACACGTTTGATCACTTCAATTACTTCTTTACCTTCAAAATATTTCAATTCAACAGTTAATTCAGGCTTTGCATCGCTTGAAACTGTAAACTCTGAAATGTAACCTTCTTCTTTAAGCAAGTTGGCAAGTGCAACTTTTACCTTAGAAGATGGCATTTTTACTGCAGTTTTTGCTGCAGATTGACCGTTGCGGATGCGTGTAAACATGTCCGCGATAGGATCAGTCATCATAACCATTTACTCCCGTGAATTACCAACTAGCTTTCTTAAGACCTGGAACTTCACCGCGCATCATAGTTTCGCGTAATTTAATACGGCTTAAACCAAATTTACGTAAGAAACCATGTGGACGGCCAGTAATATTACAACGGTTACGTTGACGACTACTACTCGAATCACGAGGTAAACTTTGAAGTTTCAATACAGCATCCCAGCGATCTTCTTCAGAAGAATCAGCACCAGAGATGATAGCTTTTAGTGCACTACGCTTTTCAGCATATTGTGCAACTAACTTGGTTCTTTTAGCTTCACGAGCTTTCATTGACGTTTTTGCCATAACTCTACACCTTCTTCTTAAATGGGAAGTTGAAGGCAGTCAATAATGCATGACCTTCTTCATTGTTCTTCGCACTTGTAGTGATAGTGATATCCATTCCGCGAATTTTATCGATTCTATCGTACTCGATTTCAGGGAAAATGATTTGCTCACGTACGCCCATGCTGTAGTTACCACGACCATCGAATGACTTAGGATTTAAGCCACGGAAATCGCGGATACGAGGAATAGAAATAGAGATTAAACGCTCTAAAAATTCCCACATACGTTCGCCACGTAGAGTTACTTTTGTGCCTATAGGATAGCCTTCACGAATTTTGAAGCCCGCAACTGATTTGCGTGCTACTGTCGTGACCGGCTTTTGACCTGAGATTGCAGTAAGATCATTTGTGGCGTGTTCTAAAACTTTTTTATCAGAAATAGCTTCGCCAACGCCCATGTTAAGGGTGATCTTTTCAATCCGAGGGACTTGCATGACACTTTTATAACCAAATTGCTTTTGCAATTCAGCTACAACTGTATCTTTATATAAATCATGCAGTTTCGCCATCGTTTACTCCAATTAAATTAATTCGTTATTAGATTTGAAAAAACGGGCTTTTTTGCCGTCTTCATCTCTAAAACCAACACGATCTGCTTTGCCAGTAGCTGGGTTAACAATCGCAACGTTGGATACATTTAAAGGTGCTTCTTTTTCAACAATCCCACCAGGCTGCTGTAACTGAGGTACAGGCTTAGTGTGCTTCTTGATTAAGTTAATACCTTCAACAAATACTTTGCCGTCTTCAACAAGAACTTTGGTCACTTTACCAGTTTTGCCCTTGTCTTTACCTGCAAGTACGATTACTTCATCATCACGACGAATCTTAGATGCCATTATCGTGACTCCTTATAGTACTTCTGGTGCAAGTGAAACAATTTTCATGAATTTTTCATTACGAAGTTCACGAGTCACAGGACCGAAAATACGAGTACCAATTGGTTGTAAGTTAGCATTTAACATTACAGCCGCATTTTCATCAAAACGGATGGTAGAACCATCTGAACGACGAACACCTTTCTTAGTGCGCACCACTACTGCAGTTAGGACATCACCTTTTTTAACTTTGCCGCGAGGAGTTGATTCCTTCACTGCAATTTTAATGATGTCACCAATGCGTGCGTAGCGACGGTGCGAACCACCAAGAACCTTTATACATTGTACACGTCGAGCGCCGCTGTTATCAGCTACGTTCAGTTGTGATTGCATTTGGATCATTTAATATGTCTCCGCTAAATTATCTTTATAAAAGATTAAATTCAAGGCCAGAAATTTGACCCGTCACTGCCTTCTAAATCCCACTCACAACGAGCGGGCGCGAGATTATAACACCGGTGATTTAAAAGTGATACTTTATTTAGCTAAAAAGTAACCACTATGCTAGGAGGGGTCTGTAGGAGGATTGCTGCCACAGTCTCCGAAAAATGCACTATACCAAGGGTATAATTCACTTAATTATCCCGTATTAATATCACATTTAAAAAATGACGTTTAAAATCTATCTATAATTTTTTGTTGAAAAAAAAGGCCCTGCCGAAGCAGAGCCTTTTCAAAGTTCTTATTGTGAATTAGATCAGGCGATTAAGCTTTCTCTAATACGGCTACCAAAGTCCAAGACTTAGTCTTAGAAATTGGTGCACATTCACGAATAGATACTAAATCACCAGCTGCACATTGGTTAGTTTCATCATGCGCTTTCAACTTAGTTGAACGCGTCATGTACTTACCGTACATAGGGTGCTTAACACGTCGTTCGATCAGGACAGTGATAGACTTATCCATTTTGTCACTGACGACACGACCTTGTAGTGTACGAATTTTTGCTTCGCTCATTACTTACCTGCCTTCTCAGTTATGATAGTCTTAACACGCGCGATGTTACGGCGTACATTTCTTTGCAAATGAGTTTGCGTTAACTGACCTGTGCTTGCTTGCATGCGATAGTTAAACTGTTCGCGTAACAACTCAAGCAATTCAGCGTTTAGCTCTTCAATGCTTTTTTCTTTCAATTCACTAGCTTTCATTACATCACCGTTCTAGTTACGAAAGTTGTTTTGAACGGAAGTTTAGCTGCTGCTAAAGCAAATGCTTCACGAGCAATCTCTTCCGAAACACCTTCCATTTCATAAAGAACACGACCAGGTAGAATTTGGCATACCCAATATTCCACTGAACCTTTACCTTTACCCATACGAACTTCAAGAGGTTTTTTAGTAATTGGCTTATCAGGGAATACACGGATCCAGATTTTACCTTGACGCTTCACGTGACGAGTCATTGCTCGACGAGCCGCTTCAATTTGACGCGCAGTCATACGACCACGTTCCATTGATTTTAACCCGAAAGTACCGAAGCTTACTGAACTACCTACATGTGCAAGACCGCGGTTACGCATTTTAAATTGCTTGCGGAACTTAGTACGTTTTGGTTGTAACATTACTTATTCCCCTACTTACTGGTCTTGCGGTTAGGTTTTCTTTTAGGCTTAGCAGCTGGTTGCTCTACTTGTAATGGCATGTTGCCAATTACTTCGCCTTTAAAGATCCATACTTTGATACCGATAACACCGTAAGTGGTATCAGCACGCGCAATTGAGTAATCAATGTCAGCACGTAAAGTGTGTAATGGAACACGACCTTCACGATACCATTCAGCACGTGCAATATCTGCACCGCCTAAACGACCACTTACTTGTACTTTGATGCCTTTTGCGCCTAAACGCATAGCATTTTGTACAGCACGTTTCATCGCACGACGGAACATTACACGACGTTCTAATTGACTAGCGATGCTATCAGCAACAAGCTGCGAATCCATTTCTGGTTTACGTACTTCAGCAATGTTGATTTGAGCAGGAACACCAGCAATTTTAGAAACCGCTAAACGTAGTTTCTCAACATCTTCGCCTTTCTTACCGATTACAACACCCGGACGAGCCGTGTGGATTGTAACGCGGATAGATTTAGCTGGACGTTCAATTACAATTTTTGATAATGAAGCACGCTTAAGCTTTTCAGTTAAATATTCACGAACCAAATGGTCACCGTGTAAATTAGCTGCGAAATCTTTAGTACTTGCAAACCAAGTAGACGCGAAAGGTTTCGTGATACCTAAGCGAATACCATTTGGATGGACTTTTTGACCCATTCTAATATCTCCTAGCTATCAGATACAATCACAGTAATGTGACTTGTACGCTTAAGGATTCGATCCGCGCGACCTTTCGCACGAGGCTTAATACGTTTCATTGTTGGACCATCGTCAACCATAATAGTTTTTACGATAAGCTCGTCAATGTCTGCACCTTCGTTGTGCTCTGCGTTAGCAATAGCTGAATCAAGTACTTTTTTAACCAAAACAGCAGCAGATTTATTGCTGAATGTTAAGATCTCAAGTGCTTTTTCAACGTGCAAGCCGCGGATCTGATCCACAACTAAGCGTGCTTTTTGTGCAGAGCCACGGGCAAATTTATGTGTAGCAATAGCTTCCATCTAATTTCCCCTATCTCTTCGCTTTCTTATCCGCGACATGGCCACGGTAAGTACGAGTTGGTGCAAATTCACCTAATTTGTGACCGATCATTTCATCAGTTACAAATACAGGTACGTGTTGACGGCCATTATGGACGGCAATGGTCAATCCGATCATCGTAGGGATGATCATTGAACGACGAGACCAAGTCTTAATTGGCTTTTTAATCCCGCTTTCCACCGCTGTCTCTACCTTCGTCAACAAGTGTAGGTCTATGAATGGACCTTTCTTGAGAGAACGTGGCATGGTGATTCCTCTTTAATTAAAAGTACTATTATTTAGCACGACGACGTACGATAAATTTATCGGTACGCTTGTTAGAACGAGTCTTGTAACCTTTAGTTGGTACACCCCAAGGTGATACCGGGTGACGACCGCCTGATGTTTTACCTTCACCACCACCGTGTGGGTGATCAACTGGGTTCATGGCAACACCACGAACAGTTGGGCGAACACCACGCCAGCGTGAAGCACCAGCTTTACCCAAAGAGCGAAGCATGTGTTCAGCGTTGCCGATTTCACCTAAAGTAGCACGACAATCTGACTCTATTTTACGCATTTCACCAGAGCGAAGACGTAAAGTGACATAAGCACCGTCTTTCGCAACTAATTGAGCGTAAGTACCAGCAGCACGTGCGATTTGAGCACCTTTACCTGGTTTAAGTTCGATTGCGTGAACAACACTACCTAATGGTGTGTTGCGAAGTGGTAAAGTGTTACCTGGCTTAATAGGAGCATCGACACCAGACTGGATTGAATCTCCAGCGCTTAAGCCTTTAGGGGCTAGGATGTAACGACGTTCACCATCAGCGTAAAGTACTAGTGCAATATTTGCACTACGGTTTGGATCATATTCCAAACGTTCTACTTTAGCAGGGATACCATCTTTATTACGTTTAAAGTCAACCATACGATAATGTTGCTTGTGTCCACCACCAATGTGACGAACAGTAATGCGACCATTATTGTTACGACCACCAGATTTAGACTTAGTGTCTAACAATGGTGCGTAAGGCTTACCTTTATGCAACTCCGTGTTTACCACTTTAACAACGTGGCGACGACCCGGAGAAGTAGGTTTACATTTAACTATAGCCATTTTCGTAAACTCCTATGATTCCGCGCCAACGAAGTTGATGTCGCTGCCTTCAGCAAGTGTAACGTATGCTTTTTTCCAATCGCTTCTGCGACCAAAACGAGCACCAGTACGTTTCACTTTACCTTTGACATTTAATGTACGAACACCATCAACTGAAACTTCAAAAAGTTTCTCAACAGCAGCTTTGATTTCAGCTTTAGTAGCAGTAGTGGCAACTTTGAAAACAACTGTGTTGTTAACTTCAGCAGCCATTGTGCTTTTCTCAGAAATGTTCGGTGCTAAAAGCACTTTCAGTAAACGTTCTTCGTTTATCATCCTAACATCTCCTCAAGTTGCTTAACTGCTGATGCAGTCATCAAAACTTTTTCGAAACCTACCAAGCTAACTGGGTCAATACCGTCTACGTCACGCACGTCAACTTTATACAAGTTGCGCGCTGATAAGAACAAGTTCTCATCAACATCTGGAGTAACGATTAATACGTCTTTTAGCTCCAATGCGTTTAGTTTAGCTACTAACTCTTTAGTTTTTGGTGTTTCAACTGTAAAATTTTCTACCACGATCAAGCGTTCTTGACGAACAAGCTCAGAAAGGATGCTTTTAATCGCACCACGGTACATTTTACGGTTTACTTTTTGGCTGTGATCCTGTGGCTTAGCAGCGAATGTTACGCCACCTGTACGCCAGATTGGACCACGACTAGTACCAGCACGTGCACGGCCAGTACCTTTTTGACGCCATGGTTTTGCGCCACCACCACTAACTTCTGAACGAGTTTTTTGAGCACGAGTACCTGCACGAGCACCAGCTGCATAAGCAACTACTACTTGGTGTACAAGAGCTTCATTAAACTCAAGTCCAAAAGTTGTTTCAGAAACTTCAAGAGCGCCTGAAGCGTCTTTTAATGCTAATTCCATCACAAATCTCCTGGACTAGGCTTTAACAGCTGGTTTGATGATTACGCTACCGTTGATTGCACCCGGAACCGCACCTTTAATAAGGAGCAAGTTACGTTCTACATCAACACGAACCAATTCAAGGTTTTGCGTTGTAACTTTTGCAGCACCCATGTGACCAGACATTTTTTTGCCTTTGAAAACACGACCTGGTGTTTGACACATACCTATCGAACCGTTTGAACGGTGAGATAGTGAGTTACCATGAGTTGCATCTTGCATTGAAAAATTCCAACGCTTAATACCACCTTGGAAACCTTTACCTTTTGAGGTGCCAGTAACATCTACTAATTTCGTGTCATTAAATAGCTCAACAGTGATTTCACTGCCAGCTACAAGACCTTCGCCTTCATTTGCATTTAAGCGGAATTCCCACAGGCCACGGCCTGCTTCGATACCAGCTTTCGCAAAATGACCAGCTGTTGGCTTGTTAACACGGTTAGCTTTTTTGCTTCCCGTAGTAACTTGAAGCGCCGAATAACCATCGTTGTCAACAGTTTTAACCTGAGCAACACGGTTCGCTTCAACTTCTAGGACGGTGACAGGAGTAGATACGCCATCTTCAGAGAAGATGCGAGTCATGCCCACTTTACGTCCAACTAGACCTATAGTCATGTTAAAACTCCTATTAACCCAAGCTGATTTGAACGTCAACACCAGCTGCAAGATCTAAACGCATTAATGCATCTACAGTCTTCTCAGTTGGTTCTACGATATCAATCATGCGTTTGTGAGTACGAATTTCGTACTGATCACGTGCATCTTTGTTAACGTGTGGTGAAGTCAAGATAGTGAAACGTTCTTTGCGTGTAGGAAGTGGAATTGGACCACGAACCTGTGCGCCAGTACGTTTAGCAGTATCAACGATTTCAGCTGTTGATTGATCAATCAAGCGATGATCGAACGCTTTCAAACGAATGCGAATTCTTTGATTTGACATTAAGACAAATCCCCATTTTAAAGAACAACAAAATACTGCCCATCACCTTTTTATATAAAAGGGGGGAGTATCGCTATAACATTCAACTCCATATCGGAATTGCTGTGTGTTAACTATTAATAATTTAAACTAATACGTTAACTGATAAACACGTTGAGACTAGCTCGACGTGGAGGCGTATTATACAGAGAGCGATGATAATTTCAACTATTTATTTAACCGCTTTAACACCTATAACCTTTTCGCTTTTAAATACAGGCTTGCAAGTCTAGAAAGGCTTAGCTATATATGGATTGAAGAGTAGACTATCGATGATAAGTGCTGTGTAAAGTAGGCTATCCTCATCAGCAATAATTGTGCTTTTCTTGCAATCAATAATATAACAAATGAGCCTTTAATAACTTGTCTGTAAGAAGTTGATCTTAACGCTAGCAAAATCGCCTCTTACCATCATACTTAATCAAATGCTGATAGAGATAATGCTATCAGGCGTCTTATATTCCCTGCAGGCAAGTGAATTTAGTCTGTAAGGGTGTATAAATGTTGAGTCTGAACAACACTCAATAAGCTTGGGCCAGCAAGCAAAACCTTCTATAAATAGCTTTAATAAACAAGAGGAATGGTTTTCTGCTCGCGTCGATGATTTATTTCTTCATCAATTAAGCTGTCTCGCCACTGTTGCTATTAAAGCAGCACTGAACCTAATTACTGAAAATGGCACTTACCTTCGAATTGTCCTTTAATCTGATTGCCTAGTTTAGTGCTAAAATAGTATATTGCAGTATGTCGGGTATAGTCTTATGACATTATGATGGTGTTTGCTCAATAGAGACTAATATTAGATGGTTTAAACTAGGCTAAAAATATTCACTCAAGCGGTATAGATAATGTCAAAACACTATCAACACAATGTCAAAACAATATTTAAAGCCATATGGCCTTGATTCCAATTTCATTGCAGTTTTCAATCGCTATATTTAATAGCCATATATAAGCAGAGCTATTGGTTTGTTATTTTTTTATTTATTATCTCAATACCACCAAATATGTTTCACAACTGAGCTTTTTAACTGCGCTGAGCAAAAATTAGCAAACTTAAATGATTTTTTATGTCGATTCGTCTTGAGTAATGGTATACTCGCGCGCAAATTTTCAACAATTCCGCTTTTTTAGTAGCGACTTAAATAGAGTAAAGTAATGGCAGATTTATCTAAATACAGAAACATTGGTATCTTCGCTCACGTTGATGCTGGTAAAACCACAACAACTGAACGTATCCTTAAACTTACCGGTCAGATCCATAAAACAGGTGAAGTACATGATGGTGAATCTACGACTGACTTCATGGAACAAGAAGCTGAGCGCGGTATTACCATCCAGTCTGCTGCGGTAAGCTGTTTTTGGGACGATCACCGTTTTAACGTAATCGATACTCCTGGTCACGTTGATTTCACCGTTGAAGTTTACCGTTCACTTAAAGTACTTGATGGCGGTATTGGTGTATTTTGTGGCTCTGGTGGTGTTGAGCCACAATCAGAAACTAACTGGCGTTATGCGAATGACTCAAAAGTTGCCCGTATTATCTTTGTAAACAAATTAGACCGTTTAGGTGCTGATTTTTATCGTGTTGTTAAACAAACTGAGACAGTACTTGGTGCTAACCCACTTATCATGGTGTTGCCAATTGGTGAAGAAGATGAGTTTGTTGGTGTTGTTGACCTACTTACCCGCAAAGCATGGATATGGGATGCAACCGGTCTTCCAGAAAACTTCGAAATCACTGATGTACCTGCAGACATGGTTGATAAAGTAGAAGAATACCGCGAAATGCTTCTTGAAACTGCTCTTGAGCAAGATGATGATCTTTTCGAAGCCTATCTAGAAGAAGGCACAGAGCCATCTATGGAAGACATCAAACGTTGTATCCGTAAAGGCACACGTACTATGGACTTCTTCCCTACTTACTGTGGTTCTGCGTTTAAAAACAAAGGTGTTCAAAACATTCTTGATGCCGTTGTTGATTACTTACCATCACCAGTGGATGTTGATCCACAACCACTTACTGATGAAGAAGGTGAGCCTAATGGTAAATACGCAATCGTTTCTGCAGATGAAACATTCAAAGCGTTAGCATTCAAAATCACTGATGACCGTTTTGGTACATTAACTTTCGTACGTATCTATTCAGGTACGTTGAAGAAAGGCGATAGCATTCTTAATGCTGCAACAGGAAAAACTGAGCGTGTTGGTCGCATGTGTGAAATGCAAGCCGATGACCGTAACGAACTTACTTCAGCACAAGCCGGTGATATCATCGCGATTGTTGGTATGAAAAGTAACGTTCAGACAGGTCACACATTATGTGATCCAAAGCACCCAATCATCCTAGAAGCTATGGTATTCCCTAAGCCTGTAATTTCAATTTCTGTGACACCAAAAGATAAAGGTTCAACGGAAAAAATGGGTATTGCTATCGGTAAAATGGTTGCTGAAGATCCAACATTCCAAGTTGAAACTGACATAGATTCAGGTGAAACAATCTTATCTGGTATGGGTGAACTTCACTTAGATATCAAAGTAGATATTCTAAAACGTACTTACGGTGTTGAATTAGCTGTTGGTAAACCACAAGTTGCTTACCGTGAAACTATTACTCAAGAAATTGATGATAGCTATACGCATAAGAAACAATCGGGTGGTTCTGGTCAATTTGGTAAAATTGATTATATCATCCGTCCAGGTGAACCAAATTCTGGTTTTACATTCTCATCAAAAGTTGTTGGTGGTAATGTACCAAAAGAATTCTTCCCAGCTATTGAAAAAGGCTTCAAAGGCATGATGGATACTGGTGTTCTTGCTGGTTTCCCTGTACTTGACGTTGAAATTGAATTATACGATGGTGGCTTCCATGCTGTCGATTCATCTGCTGTTGCATTTGAACTCGCTGCTCGTGGTGCTTTCCGTCAATCAATTCCAAAAGCTGGTGCCCAGTTAATCGAACCTATCATGAAAGTTGATGTGTTTACGCCTGATGATCACGTTGGTGATGTTATTGGTGATTTAAACCGTCGTCGTGGCATGATCGCAGGTCAAGATGCTGGTGTTTCTGGTGTTCGTATTAAAGCTGATGTACCACTTTCAGAAATGTTTGGTTACATCGGAACTTTACGTACAATGACATCAGGTCGTGGTCAATTCTCTATGGAATTCTCTCACTACTCTCCATGTCCAAGCAACGTGGCAGAAGCCGTTATTGCTGAAGTAAAAGAAATGAAAGAAGCTAAAGCTAAAGCTAAAAAGTAATTCACTTACTTTAGTCTTTTAATAAAAGGATGCTTCGGCATCCTTTTTTATTACCTAAAACATCCTCAGCAAGCGCGCGCAAAATATAGCCATGAGATAAAGCACGTGATACTATTTTCTTTAAGTGCTGATGTTTTATGAATGTTTCATCCATTTGTTATTACTGACGTTATTACTGATGTTAGTACGATTTACCCTCTTAATAATAAGATTTCTCAAATAGGTATTAAATAGTATGTTCATTTTTTTTAGTCAATCAATAATGCGAAAATTGGTGATTACCATATCAAGCGCAGTTGCCATACTACTGGTCATTACCTCATTCTTTATTTTATCCAATGTGAGTGATAATACCAGAGAGCAACTTATCTCTGATATAGAGAATATTGTTACTTTGCAATCAACCAAAGTGAAAGAATTTTTTGTCGCAAAAGGCCAAATAAATCATAGTGTATTTGCTAACCCCTTGGTTATTGATTGGTTTAACAACTACGATAAACGACTTTCCGATATCAGTGATAATAAGCAATACCAAGATGTAACCCGGTATTTTAAATTCTTTTCAGAAAAAGACCCTGCGATAAAAAGTGTATTTTTTGGTAGCGAAAATACCCATGAATATTTCGACTTAAATGGTCGTTATGACGATGATAAATATTACACCAATAAGCGACCTTGGTGGTCGAGCAGTCTTAGCGCAGCAACAATGTATGTCACTGAACCCGCAGTAGACAATAACGACGGTTCAATTTCAGCCACTATTACTTCACCCTACTATTTACCCGATGGACAATTATTAGGTATTGGTGGTATGGACATTCTAATTACCACCATAGGACATGATTTACTCGCCCCTATTAAATATAAAAACGAAGGAGAAGCCTTCTTAATGACAGACACAGGAAAATTAGTCTTCTTCCCTGGCTTTGATGATAATTTCAAACCTGGAGATACTATGGCCAGTGTAGATAGCCAATTCTCAAACACATCGGGCTTTTCACAATTGCAAACGACTCTTGCTCAGAACGATAGTGGCATTACCCAGGTATCTCTGCGTGGCATAGACTATCAAGTCATTTTTAATCAAGTCAAAAGTGACTATCCGCTAATGAATTGGAAACTTGGCTTTCTGGTCCCTGAGCAACTAATAGCAAAGCCGGTTGAAGCAGCTTTTAGGTCTTCTGTGGCTATTGTTATCGCGATTATTATTATGATTGCTATTGTTGTGTGGCTAAGCGTATTACCTTTTGTTAAGCGCATAACAAGCCTTAGAAATGCCATGAAAGACATTGCCGATGGCGATGGTGATTTAACCCAAAGAATAGCGCCGTTAAAGAATGATGAAATTGGCAAGTTGGTTGATGAATTCAATCTCTTTGTTGATTCAATTCAACAACTGGTCAGTCAAACTATCGTTATTACTAGAGAAGTGTCAGCTTCAAGTGGTGCCGCAGAGAAAATCGGCAAAAAAACAGTTCATATTGTTGAAGCGCAAAAACGAGAAATAGATCTTGTCGCCACCGCAGCCACCGAATTAGCTCAAACCAGCATCGAGATATCTAACAACACAAATTATTCAAAACAATTGGTGACGAAAGCTGAAGAGAAAGTGGCCTTAGGCTCTGATGTTGTTAACCAAGCTACCATTGGCATTCAACAACTTTCAAATAATGTTGATGACGCATCACAGGTTGTGCATCAGCTAAAAACAGGCACGCAAACCATTGGTGATGTTGTCACCGTAATACGCAGTATCGCAGAACAAACAAATTTATTGGCGTTAAACGCAGCCATTGAAGCGGCTAGAGCCGGAGAACAAGGCCGAGGCTTTGCTGTTGTTGCTGACGAGGTTCGCACCCTTGCGTCACGTACCCAAGAATCTACCGCTAATATCCAACGCATAATTGAAGAGCTACAAGCAACCGCGGTAAATGCCGTAGGAGTGATGGAGTCTAGTTGCTTGCAGGCAGAAAATAGTGTCCAGCTAACACAGCAAGTACAGCAAGTATTAGCTGATATTGCAGAGGTTATTGGTCAGTTTCAAAGCCAAACGTTTGAAGTAGCCCATGCAGTAGAACAACAAGCCAATGTCGCCGAAGAAGTATCGAAAAACATTGAGAACGTTAGAGTGTTAACTGACGATACTGTTGATGTCTCCACAACGATGAAAACTAGTCTGGCCAATTTATCTGATCAAGCTAATTCATTGTCAAAAGTCGTCAACCAATTTAACGTTTAGCCTAAGCGGAAACCTCTTACAGACAGAAAACCGCCGTGGTGTGAATTCATGCTGCGGTTAACACACTACTAAGACGCTAACTTTCTGCTACAGTTACTTGCTTCAGCATTATCGTCATCACCGCTTTAGACTTGTGATGAAAGTAACGCTGATAGGTCAATACCTATCTATGATTTGTGCAGGCAATTGTAGATACCATACTAGCCACTATTGAGCTATTCGCACTTAACTATACTCAGCTACAAAACAAAAAAGACGCCTAAGCGTCTTTTTTTTATCGTGTTAACGTGTTCTACAATCAAGCAACGATACGTTAAGGTAATAGCAGATACCAGACCAACAACTATTGACCTATTGCCACTTCACTATAGCTCAACTAGAAAACAAAAAAGACGCCTAAGCGTCTTTTTTATCGTGTTAATGTCTTCTAAAATTAAGCGATAATTTTAGATACAACACCAGCACCAACTGTACGACCACCTTCACGGATAGCGAAGCGTAAACCTTCGTCCATCGCAACTGGGTTGATAAGCTCTACAACAAACTTCAAGTTGTCGCCTGGCATTACCATTTCAACACCTTCAGGAAGCTCTACTGCACCAGTAATATCCGTTGTACGGAAGTAAAACTGTGGACGGTAGCCTTTAAAGAATGGCGTATGACGACCACCTTCATCTTTGCTTAGTACATAAACTTCTGACTCAAACTTAGTATGAGGTAAAATTGAACCAGGCTTACATAGTACTTGACCACGTTCAACGTCTTCACGCTTAAGACCACGAAGAAGAACACCACAGTTCTCGCCAGCACGACCTTCGTCAAGAAGCTTACGGAACATTTCAACACCAGTACAAGTAGATGTTTGTGTGTCACGAATACCAACAACTTCAACTGCGTCGCCGATTTTAACAATACCGCGTTCAACACGACCTGTTACAACCGTACCACGACCTGAGATTGAGAATACATCTTCGATAGGCATGATGAATGCTCCGTCGATTGCACGCTCTGGCTCTGGAATGTAGTTATCTAATGCATCAGCAAGTTCGATTACTTTCGCTTCCCATTTCTCGTCGCCTTGAAGAGCGCCAAGTGCTGAACCTTGAATTACCGGTAAATCATCACCTGGGAAGTCATATTCAGAAAGAAGTTCACGAACTTCCATTTCTACTAATTCTAATAATTCATCATCATCAACAACATCACATTTGTTCATGAATACTATGATGAAAGGTACGCCAACTTGACGTGATAACAAGATGTGCTCACGTGTTTGTGGCATAGGACCATCTGTAGCAGCAACTACTAAGATAGCGCCATCCATTTGTGCAGCACCGGTGATCATGTTTTTGATGTAATCGGCGTGACCAGGACAATCTACGTGTGCATAGTGACGTGCAGCTGTATCGTACTCAATGTGAGAAGTATTAATCGTAATACCACGTTCACGTTCTTCAGGAGCGTTATCGATTTGTGCGAAATCTTTAACTTCACCACCGTGAACTTTAGTTAATACTGCAGAGATAGCAGCTGTTAAAGTTGTTTTACCGTGATCGACGTGACCAATAGTACCAACGTTAACATGCGGTTTTAAACGTTCAAATTTTGCTTTAGCCATTTTTCAATTACCTTAAAGTTTATTAAAAGCCCGGCCAAAAGACCGAGCCAGACTTTCAAAAAGCCTTACTAAGATTCAATTATTTTGTCGGCAACAGCCTTTGGTGCTTCACTGTATTCGTGAAACTCCATTGAATATGATGCGCGACCTTGAGTTGCACTACGCAATGCAGTAGCGTAACCAAACATTTCAGATAGCGGTACAAATGCATTCACTATCTTCGAACCAGCTGGACCTTCGTCCATGCCATCGATCATGCCACGGCGACGGTTTAAGTCACCAACAACATCACCCATGTTTGCGTCTGGCGTAATAACTTCGACTTTCATCATAGGCTCAAGAATTACCGGTGACGCTTTTAGCGCCCCTTGTCTAAAACCAATCGATGCAGCGACTTTAAACGCCATTTCGTTTGAGTCAACTTCATGAAAAGAGCCATCGAAGAGTGTGACTTTGATGTCTAATAACGGGTAACCCGCCAACACACCACTGTCCATTTGCTCTCTACAACCCTGTTCAACTGAGGGGATAAATTCTTTTGGAACACTACCACCGACAATTTCATTGACAAACTCGAAGCCTTCACCTTTTGGCAAGGGCTCCATTTTCAACCAAACATGACCAAATTGACCACGACCACCTGATTGACGAACAAATTTACCTTCCACTTCAACTGCTGAACGAATGGTTTCGCGATAAGCCACTTGTGGATTACCGACATTACATTCAACGCCAAATTCACGTTTCATACGTTCAACTAGAATATCGAGGTGTAATTCCCCCATACCTGAAATGATGGTTTGACCCGTTTCTTCATCAGAGACTACTCTAAATGACGGATCTTCTGCGGCCAATTTACCTAACGCTATGCCCATTTTCTCTTGGGAAGCGACAGTTTTTGGCTCAACTGCTACAGAAATTACTGGTTCAGGAAACTCCATTCGTTCGAGCGTGATCACATGATTTACATCACATAAAGTATCACCTGTAGTGACATCTTTAAGACCAATAGCCGCAGCTATATCGCCCGCTCTTACTTCTTTAATTTCCTGACGGTCATTTGCATGCATTTGCACAATACGACCTAAACGTTCTTTTTTACCTTTCACAGGATTGTATATACTGTCACCAGTTTTTACTACACCTGAATAGACGCGAAAGAACGTTAACGTACCGACAAATGGGTCAGTGGCGATTTTAAATGCTAAAGCAGCAAATGGCGCTTTATCATCAGCTTCGCGAAAACCTTCAGTTTCGTTTTTGTCGTTATTAATACCTTTTATCGCTTCAACATCAGTTGGCGAAGGTAAAAATTCTACAACAGCATCAAGTACTGCTTGAACGCCTTTGTTTTTGAAAGCTGAGCCACAAGCACAAAGGACAATTTCATTGTTTAGCGTACGGGTACGCAGCGCAGATTTTATTTCTGCTTCGGATAAGTCACCTTCTTCAAGGTATTTATCCATTAATTCTTCAGAGGCTTCTGCAGCTTCAGAGACCAGATGTTCATGCCAATGTTCGGCTTGCTCTAGCATCTCTGCTGGGATATCTTCATAAGTAAAAGTCATACCCTGGTCACTTTCGTTCCAGTTAATGGCTTTCATCTTGATTAAGTCGACAACACCAGTAAAGTCATCTTCAGCGCCGATTGCTAAATGAATAGGCACTGCATTAGCTTTCAAGCGAGAATTAAGTTGCTCAACTACTAATAAGAAGTCTGCACCTGTGCGGTCCATCTTATTAACAAAAACTAGCCGTGGAACAGAGTATTTCTCCATTTGACGCCAAACAGTTTCTGTTTGTGGTTGAACTCCTGAAGAAGCACATAATACTAATACCGCACCGTCTAATACACGTAATGAGCGTTCTACTTCAATCGTAAAATCTACGTGACCAGGGGTGTCGATGATATTAATGCGATGGTCTTCAAACTGGGCTTGCATGCCTTTCCAGAAACAAGTTGTTGCCGCAGAAGTTATGGTTATACCACGCTCTTGCTCTTGCTCCATCCAGTCCATAGTGGCTGCGCCATCATGAACTTCGCCGATCTTATGTGAAAGACCAGTGTAGAAAAGTACCCTTTCTGTTGTTGTCGTTTTACCGGCATCGACATGAGCACAAATACCAATGTTTCGGTAACGCTCAATAGGGGTTATACGTGCCACAATTACTTCCTCTTTCTGAGACTTTATCTCAGATTATAAAACAGTTGTGGTTATCACTTTATATCAATGTTGATACACGGTGATAACCACGGCATTACGCTTGTTACTATAAAATTAGCAAAGCTTGCTAATTCATAGTGCCTACCAACGGTAGTGAGCGAATGCTTTGTTAGCTTCGGCCATACGGTGAACGTCTTCACGTTTCTTAACCGCTGAACCTTTGCTGTCAGACGCATCTAACATTTCGTTAGCTAGGCGCTGAGCCATTGATTTTTCACCACGTTTACGAGATGCTTCAACTAACCAACGCATGGCTAGTGCATTACGACGCACAGGACGAACTTCAACTGGAACTTGGTAAGTAGAACCACCAACACGACGAGACTTTACTTCCACTTGTGGGCGGATGTTGTCTAACGCTGTTTCGAATAACTCAAGGTGAGTCTTCTCAGTGTCTTTCTCAGTTAAAATGTCTAATGCACCGTAAACAATTTTTTCTGCAGTAGATTTTTTACCATCAACCATAAGGATGTTGATGAATTTTGCTAAAAGTTCGTTATGGAACTTAGGATCTGGCAATATCTTACGTTGCCCTACGACGCGTCTTCTTGGCATCTTAATTCTCCGTTGTTTTCAGGTATAACCCAAAATTTAATATTTTATTTGGCCTTACTTAACGCTTTCTATCTCTAATTAAAGAAATAAAATAGCTTAAGATTTAGGTCGTTTAGCACCGTATTTAGAACGGCCTTGTCTTCTGTCGCTTACACCTGAACAATCAAGTGCACCACGAACGGTGTGGTAACGCACACCTGGTAAATCTTTAACACGACCACCACGAATCAAGATAACACTATGCTCTTGTAAGTTATGACCTTCACCACCGATGTATGAAGTTACTTCGAAGCCGTTAGTTAAACGAACACGAGCTACTTTACGTAATGCTGAGTTAGGTTTTTTTGGTGTAGTTGTATACACACGAGTACATACGCCACGACGTTGTGGACAAGCTTGTAACGCTGGTACGTTACTTTTAGTTACTTGTCTTACACGTGGTTTACGTACTAATTGGTTAATAGTTGCCATTAAATAGCTCCCGATTAGTTAAATTTGTGTAAATTCCAATCAATGGGGAAATTTACACCCTTATAAACGTGAAAATCCGCGACCTCATATTCAATACTTAAAAGTAGGGAATACAGGGTCGCGGAATTCTATAGGTCAAGCTTTAACCTGTCAAGCTTTACTCGCAATAGACAGGTTAATCATCTGCTTTAACCACTTTTTCAATACGATTGCCTAAGAAGACAAATCTGCATTCAAAGCATCCGTTAATGCTTGCGCTGCGTCGTCAGCTGATACTGTTACTTCTTCTACAGGAACGGCGTTTTTAGCACGCGCTCGTTCCTGATGATAAGAATAACCTGTACCTGCTGGGATTAAGCGACCAACAATAACATTCTCTTTTAAGCCACGAAGTTTATCTTTCTTACCAGCTACCGCTGCTTCAGTCAGTACACGCGTCGTTTCTTGGAAAGAGGCTGCCGAGATGAATGACTCAGTAGCTAATGATGCTTTAGTAATACCCATCATTTGCATTTCGTATTCAGCCGGTTGTTTACCTGCAGCTTCTAATTCACGATTAGAGATATTGACACGGGCAACTTCCAGGATTTCGCCTTTAAGGAAGGTACTATCACCGGCATCTAAGATCTCACACTTGCGGATCATTTGACGCACGATAACTTCAATATGCTTATCGTTAATCTTAACACCTTGCAAACGGTACACTTCTTGTACTTCGTTAACAATATAGTTAGCGACTGGCGCTACACCACGTAAACGTAAGATGTCATGTGGAGACTCTGGACCATCGGCAATAACTTCACCTTTAAGTACAGATTCACCTTCAAACACGTTTAATTGACGCATTTTAGGGATCATCTCTTCGTATACTTCACCACTGGGTTGTGTGATTAATAAACGCACTTTACCTTTAGTTTCTTTACCAAAGGCGATGATACCTGTCTTCTCAGCTAATATCGCTGGAAGTTTTGGCTTACGCGCTTCAAATAAATCAGCTACACGTGGCAAACCACCCGTAATATCACGCGTTTTCGACGACGCTTGAGGAATACGCGCTAACGCATCACCAATACCAACTTCTGCACCATCTTCTAGGTTAACAATTGCATTACCTGGTAAGAAGTATTGTGCTGGAATTTCAGTACCCGCGATCATCACATCGTTGCCTTTAGCATCAACCAATTTAACTGCTGGGCGCATTTCTTTACCCGCAGTATTACGTTGACCAACATCTGTGACTACGATACTTGATAAACCCGTAAGATCATCAGTTTGGCGAACCATAGTTACGCCATCAATAAGCTCAACAAACTGCACCTTACCGGCTACTTCTGTGATAATAGGATGCGTATGCGGGTCCCAGTTGGCAATGATATCGCCTGAGTTTAGTACTTCGCCATCTTTCTTATTAAGAATGGTACCGTAAGGTACTTTATAACGCTCTTTCTCACGACCAAGCTCATCAATTACGGTTAGCTCAGATGAACGAGAGGTAATCACTAAGTGATCTTCAGAGTTAGTTACAAATTTAGCATTTTGTAATTTCAGTGTACCTGTATTCTTAACCTGTACGTTGTTCTCTGCTGATGCACGAGATGCCGCACCACCAATATGGAACGTACGCATAGTTAACTGTGTACCTGGTTCACCGATAGATTGTGCTGCCACAACGCCAATCGCTTCACCTTGGTTGATCATATGTCCACGAGCCAAATCACGGCCGTAACAATGAGCACAAATACCAAAATCGGTTTTACAGGTAATGATTGAACGTACTTTCATTTGATCAATTGAATTTTCTTCAATGAAATCACATAAAGCTTCGTCAATTAGCGTATTACGAGGTAATAGAACTTCGTCAGTACCTGGCTTGACAACATCTTCAGCTACAACACGACCGAGCACACGTTCGCGTAACGGCTCAACAACATCACCACCTTCAATCAATGGCGTCATTTGTAAACCGTCTAATGTTCCACAGTCATGTTCGGTTACGACCAAATCTTGTGCAACATCAACTAAACGACGAGTTAAGTAACCCGAGTTAGCTGTTTTCAATGCCGTATCGGCCAAACCTTTACGCGCACCATGAGTAGAGATGAAGTATTGTAATACGTTCAAACCTTCACGGAAGTTAGCGGTAATTGGTGTTTCGATGATTGAACCATCTGGCTTAGCCATCAAACCACGCATACCTGCAAGCTGACGAATCTGCGCAGCACTACCACGAGCACCTGAATCGGCCATCATGTAGATTGAGTTGAAAGAGTCTTGCTCTTCTGGCTCACCATGACGGTTAATAACAGTTTCTTTTGATAAGTTGTCCATCATAGCTTTCGAGATTTTCTCGTTGGCAGATGACCAGATATCAATAACTTTGTTGTATTTTTCACCCTGAGTTACAAGACCTTGCTCGAACTGAGTTTGAATTTCTTTAACTTCTTCTTCTGAATCTTCGATGATGGTGTATTTCGCTTCTGGAATAACCATGTCGTCGATACCAACTGAAGCACCCGCGATCATCGCGTAGTGGAAACCTGTGTACATAATTTGGTCAGCAAAGATAACGGTATCTTTAAGACCTAAGTTACGGTACGCATGGTTAATCAGTTTTGAAATTGGCTTTTTACCTAGTGGCTGATCAATAAGATCATAAGGCATGCCATCTGGACATACTTGCCATAAGATTGCACGACCAACAGTGGTATCGCGCAGCTTAGTTACCGGTTCAAAAACACCATCACTGTTACGAACATGTTCAGTAATACGAACTTTCACGCGGGCATGAAGTTCAGTAAAACCTGTACGGTAAGCTTTTTCAACTTCTTTGATGTCGGTAAAAACCATACCTTCACCTAAACCATTCACACGATCGCGCGTTAGGTAATATAGACCTAATACAACATCCTGTGATGGTACGATGATTGGATCACCGTTCGCTGGAGAAAGTACGTTGTTCGTTGACATCATCAACGTACGTGCTTCCATTTGTGCTTCGATTGTCAACGGTACGTGTACCGCCATTTGGTCACCATCGAAATCGGCGTTATAGGCCGCACAAACTAATGGATGCAAATGAATCGCTTTACCTTCAATTAATACAGGTTCAAACGCTTGGATACCCAATCTATGAAGTGTTGGTGCACGGTTAAGCATAACCGGATGTTCACGAATTACTTCGTCAAGTACATCCCAAACTTCAGCGCCTTCACGTTCAACTAATTTCTTAGCGGCTTTAATTGTTGTTGCTAAACCACGTGCTTCTAATTTACCGTAAATAAATGGTTTGAATAATTCAAGTGCCATTTTCTTAGGTAAACCACACTGATGTAAGCGTAGCGTTGGACCAACAGTGATTACTGAACGACCAGAATAATCAACACGTTTACCCAATAAATTCTGACGGAAACGACCTTGCTTACCTTTGATCATATCGGCAAGAGATTTAAGAGGACGTTTGTTAGAACCAGTAATAGCGCGACCACGACGACCGTTATCTAATAATGCATCAACAGATTCTTGCAACATACGCTTTTCGTTACGTACGATAATATCTGGTGCTACTAGATCTAGAAGACGTTTTAAACGGTTGTTACGGTTAATAACACGACGGTATAAATCGTTTAGATCAGACGTCGCGAAACGACCGCCATCCAATGGTACCAACGGACGTAAATCTGGTGGCAAAATTGGTAAAACGTTCATGATCATCCACTCAGGCTTATTACCTGATGCCGCGAATGCTTCCATTAATTTCAAACGTTTAGTGATTTTCTTACGCTTTGTTTCAGAACCAATTTCAGGTAACTCTTCACGCATTTGCGCTACTTCACCATCAAGATCAATCTGTTGTAATAACGCAAGTACCGCTTCAGCACCCATTAGGGCGTCAAATTCGTCACCGTGCTCTTCTAACGCATCAAGATATTCTTCTTCGGTTAGAATTTGGCTTTTCTCTAATGTTGTCATACCAGGTTCGGTAACAACGTAAGATTCAAAATAAAGCACACGCTCAATATCACGTAACGTCATGTCTAATAATAGACCGATACGAGATGGTAATGACTTTAAGAACCAAATATGGGCAACTGGACTTGCTAGTTCGATATGACCCATGCGGTCACGACGAACTTTAGTTAATGTAACTTCAACGCCACATTTTTCACAAATTACACCACGGTGCTTAAGGCGTTTGTATTTGCCACAAAGACATTCGTAGTCTTTAACTGGGCCAAAAATACGCGCACAGAACAAACCATCACGTTCCGGCTTAAAAGTACGATAGTTAATCGTCTCAGGTTTCTTTACTTCACCAAATGACCATGAACGAATCATGTCAGGTGAAGCTAGTCCGATGCGAATACCATCGAACTCTTCTGTTTGATTTTGTTGCTTAAGAAACTTAAGTAAATCTTTCACACACTCTCTCCTGTCGGAGTTAAATACCGGAGAGAACAGTTATCTGTTCTCTCCCTGTACTGACTTCAGCTGATGCTAAAAGTCAGCAATGTAGCTTGAGGTAGCTTAGTCCTGATCTAATTCGATGTTGATACCCAACGAACGAATTTCTTTCAACAATACGTTGAATGATTCAGGGATACCCGGCTCCATGCGATGATCACCGTCAACTAAGTTTTTATACATCTTAGTACGACCGTTAACATCATCAGATTTAACCGTTAACATTTCTTGCAAGGTGTAAGCAGCACCGTATGCTTCAAGTGCCCATACTTCCATCTCACCGAAACGCTGACCACCAAACTGTGCTTTACCACCTAGAGGCTGTTGCGTTACTAGCGAGTATGAACCCGTAGAACGTGCATGCATTTTGTCATCAACTAAATGGTTTAGTTTTAACATATACATGTAACCAACCGTCACAGGACGCTCAAAGTTACGACCAGTACGGCCATCTGTCAGCGTAAACTGACCACTTTCAGGCATATCAGCAAGTTTAAATAAGTCTTTAATTTCTTTCTCGCTGGCACCATCAAATACTGGTGTCGCAATCGGAAGACCTGCTCGTAAGTTACCCGCTAAGCGCATGATTTCATCATCTGAGAATGAATCAATATCAACTTCTTGGCGAGATTCACCTAGGTTGTAAACTTCCTTTAAGAATTCACGTAATTTGTGAATTTCTAATTGAGCTTCCAACATACGGTTAATTTTTTCACCGATACCACGTGCAGCCATACCTAAATGTGTTTCTAGGATCTGACCAATGTTCATTCGTGATGGTACACCCAACGGGTTAAGTACTACATCAACAGGAACACCGTATTGGTCATAAGGCATGTCTTCAACTGGTACTACGTTTGAAATAACACCTTTGTTACCATGACGACCGGCCATTTTATCACCTGGCTGGATACGACGCTTAACCGCTAAATACACTTTAATAATTTTTAACACGCCTGGCGCTAAATCAGCACCTTGAGTGATTTTACGACGCTTAACTTCATACTTTTTATCAAAGTCTGCTTTAATGTTGTCGTATTGTTCAGCAATTTGCTCAAGCTCTGACTGTTGACCTTCATCAGCTAAGTTTTGAACTAACCACTTATCACGAGACATGCTGTTAAGATCAGATTCATTTAAACCTGAGCCTAGCAATAATTTTTTCGCACGTGCATAAATACCATCTTCTAAAATACTAAACTCATCACCCAAGTCTTTCTTAACTTGTTTAAGTTGCATTTCTTCGATTTCAACAGCACGAGCATCTTTTTCTACACCGTCACGGGTGAAGATTTGTACATCGATGATGGTACCAGACACTGAGTTAGGTACACGTAAAGAGCTGTCTTTAACGTCAGCCGCTTTTTCACCAAAGATGGCACGTAATAGTTTTTCTTCTGGCGTTAACTGTGTTTCACCTTTAGGAGTAACTTTACCCACTAAGATGTCGCCACCATTAACTTCAGCGCCAATATAAACAACACCCGCTTCATCTAGTTTAGATAATGCAGACTCGCCAACATTTGGAATATCAGCCGTTATTTCTTCGCTGCCTAGCTTAGTGTCACGAGCGATACAAGTTAGCTCTTGAATATGAATCGTCGTAAAACGATCTTCAGTAGCTACACGCTCAGATAACAACATTGAATCTTCGAAGTTGTAACCATTCCAAGGCATAAATGCAATACGCATGTTCTGACCAAGGGCTAGTTCACCCATGTCCGTTGAAGGACCATCGGCTAGCACATCACCACGAACTACAGGCTCAGCCATACGACAAATTGGACGTTGGTTGATACAAGTGTTTTGGTTTGAACGGGTGTATTTAGTTAGGTTATAAATATCAATACCCGCTTCACCAGCGTGCATTTCATTTTCATTAACTTTAACGACAATACGTGAGGCATCAACGTAAGCAACAACACCACCACGTTTAGCAACAACAGTTACACCAGAGTCAACAGCAACAATTTTCTCCATGCCGGTACCCACAAGTGGTTTATCCACTCTTAGTGTCGGTACTGCTTGACGTTGCATGTTCGAGCCCATCAAGGCTCTGTTCGCATCATCGTGCTCTAGGAATGGGATAAGTGACGCTGCAACAGAAACGATCTGCTGTGGAGAAACATCCATATACTGAACTTGTTCAGCAGACATCAAAGTAAATTCGTTTTTATGACGACAAGCCACTAAGCCTGCAACTAATTTACCTTCTGCATCAACTTCAGCAGTGGTTTGTGCAATAACAAAGTTACCTTCTTCAATAGCAGAAAGGTAATCTATGTCGTCAGTGATTAAACCATCAACAATTTTACGGTAAGGTGTTTCCAAGAAACCGAAATCGTTAGTACGTGCATAACACGATAACGAGTTGATCAAACCAATGTTTGGACCTTCCGGTGTTTCAATTGGACAAACACGACCATAGTGAGTTGGATGTACATCACGTACTTCAAAACCAGCACGTTCACGTGTCAAACCACCTGGCCCTAAAGCAGAAATACGACGCTTATGCGTCACTTCTGATAACGGGTTGTTTTGATCCATAAATTGTGACAATTGTGATGAACCAAAGAATTCTTTAACGGCAGCAGAAATCGGCTTAGCGTTAATTAAATCTTGTGGCATGATCGCATCTAAGTCACCAAGACTTAAACGTTCACGAACAGCACGTTCAACACGAACTAAACCAACACGGAATTGGTTTTCTGCCATTTCGCCTACAGAGCGAATACGACGGTTACCTAAGTGATCAATATCATCAACTTCACCTTTACCGTCACGTATGCCGATTAAGGTTTTCATCACTGAAATGATGTCTTCTTTAGATAAAACACCAGTACCAATATCATCAGCATTGCCAACACGACGGTTGAACTTCATACGACCTACTGTTGACAGGTCATAACGCTCTAATGCAAAAAATAGGTTGTTAAATAGCGTATCGGCTGCGTCTTTTGTTGGCGGCTCGCCTGGACGCATCATACGATAAATTTCCACTAACGCTTCTAAGCGGTTAGTTGAATTGTCAACACGTAGTGTGTCTGACATATATGAACCAACATCAAATTCGTTCATATATAAAGTAGAAAGTACTTTATGGCCAGCTTGGCTTAACTCAGCTAACATTTCTAGCGTGATTTCAGCATTCGCTTCAGCAATGACTTCACCCGTAGATTTGTCAATGTAAGCTTTAGACAGTACTTTACCAACGATATATTCAGCAGGTACTTCTAATTTTTCAAGCTTAGCTTTTTCTAGCGATTTAATATGACGAGCAGTGATACGTCGGCCTTGCTCAACTAAAACATCACCTTTAGGTAATTTTATGTCGAAAGTAGCCGTTTCACCACGTAAGCGTTCTGGAATTAAATCCATTACTAGCTTATCGCCTTTAATAGAAAATTCTGTTGTATCGTAGAAGATATCTAAAATTTCTTCCGTTGAATACTCTAAAGCACGCAAAATTATCGACGCAGGTAATTTACGACGACGGTCAATACGAACAAATAAGTTATCTTTTGGATCAAATTCGAAATCTAACCATGAACCACGGTAAGGTATAACACGAGCGTTATATAACACTTTACCTGATGAATGCGTTTTTCCTTTATCGTGATCGAAAAACACACCTGGAGAACGGTGTAATTGTGAAACAATAACACGCTCTGTACCATTGATGACAAACGTACCGTTGTCAGTCATTAATGGTATTTCACCCATGTATACTTCTTGTTCTTTGATATCTTTTACTGTGCCTGCCGCCGCTTCTTTATCATAAACGACTAAACGCAATTTAACGCGTAATGGCGCAGAGTAGGTGATACCGCGGATTTGACATTCTTTGACGTCAAATAACGGTTCGCCCAAACGATAGCTTACAAATTGTAATTCTGAGCTACCAGAATAAGCTTTAATTGGAAAAATAGAATGAAATGCAGCCTCTAGGCCTGTTTCACCTGTTGGATCAATATCAATAAACTTACGGAAAGATTCGAGTTGGATTGATAACAAGAATGGATAATCCATTACTTGAACACTTTTACCAAAGTCCTTACGAATACGTTTCTTTTCAGAGTAAGAGTAAACCATGGGGTTCCTCAGCTTGCTGGTTATGGCCGAATCTGTCTTAAAAAAGACAGGATATAGCAGTGATACTTTTTTTATCAAGCATCAAATAATGCACTGTTTTGGTTTAAAAAAAAACCACTTTCTTTAGCGCAAAAAGGCCGGTGACGTTTAAATCACCAGCCATTGCCTTTTCAGGCAAATAATCTGTTTAAAAACAGACTATTTGATCTCAACAGAAGCACCTGCTTCTTCAAGAGTTTTCTTAAGCGCTTCAGCTTCAGCTTTATCAACGCCTTCTTTAATTGCTTTTGGAGCTGACTCAACTAAATCTTTAGCTTCTTTTAAGCCAAGACCTGTAGCGCCACGAACTGCTTTGATTACAGCAACTTTCTTCTCGCCGAAGCTAGTCATCACTACATCAAATTCAGTTTGTTCTTCAACAGCTTCAGCAGGTCCAGCAGCGGCAACAGCAGCTGATGCAGATACGCCAAATTTTTCTTCCATTGCTTCAATAAGTGCAACAACGTCCATTACTGACATTTCAGCAACTGCGTTTAGGATATCGTCTTTAGAAATAGACATTTTAAATTTCCTGTTCAATTAACAACCTGTTGGCTGTTATAAATAACTATAAATACAAAAAGTGCAAATTGTGCTCTTAAATTTAAGAGATAAACAATTATTAAGCAGCTTCTTGTTCTTTCTGATCGCGTACTGCAGCAATCGTGCGGACCAATTTGCCTGCAGATGCTTCTTTCATTGCGCTCATTAAACGGGCAATTGCTTCGTCGTAAGTTGGTAGCTTAGCTAACATATTTACGTCTACTGAATTGCCTTCAAATGCGGCGGCTTTTAATTCAAACGATGGATTTTTCTTCGCAAAGTCTGTAAATAAACGCGCTGCTGCACCTGGATGCTCGTTTGAGAATGCAATTAACGATGGACCAACCAATGTGTCAGCGACACATTCAAAGTCAGTACCTTGTAAAGCACGACGTGCTAACGTGTTACGGATAACTTTCATCCATACACCATTTGCACGAGCTTCTTTACGTAAAGTCGTTATTGCTTCAACTGCAACACCGCGAGAATCCGCGATTACAGCTGATTGAGCGCCATTAGCAGCTTCTTGAACTTCAGCAACTATTGCTTTTTTGTTATCAAGATTGATAGCCATTGGCTTTACTCCTGGTTCACCGGTAATAAAAAACCGGTATTTACTATCCCTAAGCAAACTAAGATCCGCTTAGGCCGTTACGGCGAGGACCAGAATTAGGAAATACTGGGTAATCACCATCTACGTAGGAAAAATTAAGCTTTCAACGAAGAATCGTCTCGGCTCCTACGGTCTTTGACGGGGTTGTCTAAAATTAATTAACGCTAATTTACGCGAATTAAGTAGACAACACCTACCAAAATTTAAGGGGCGAAATTATAGTCTACAATTTAACCCCTGTAAAGCATCGATTACCGACACTTTATTGAAAACTACAGCGTCAAGCTAGCTTGGTTAACGGCAACGCCGGCACCCATAGTAGTTGAAACAGAAATTTTCTTAATGTACTGGCCTTTAGCATTAGCTGGTTTTGCTTTTTTAAGCGCTTCCAATAATGACTCAAGGTTTTCCTGCAATTTAGCATCGTCGAAATCAGCCTTACCAATGGTAGTATGGATGATACCGTTTTTGTCATTGCGGTAGCGGACTTGACCCGCTTTTGCGTTCTTTATTGCAGTAACAACGTCAGGTGTAACTGTGCCAACTTTCGGGTTAGGCATTAGACCACGTGGACCTAAAATCTGACCTAGTTGACCAACAACACGCATAGCATCTGGAGAAGCAATTACCACGTCAAAGTCCATTACACCGGCTTTAACTTGTTCTGCTAAATCTTCCATACCTACGATGTCAGCACCGGCTTCTCTCGCTTTATCAGCGTTAGCGCCTTGCGTAAATACAGCAACACGAACGTCACGGCCTGTACCATTTGGTAATACAGTCGCGCCACGTACGTTTTGATCTGATTTACGAGCATCAATGCCAAGGTTAACAGCAACATCTACGCTTTCACGAAATTTAGCAGTAGCTAATTCTTTTAATAAAGAAAGTGCTTCAGCGATGTCATATTCTTTTAGTACGTCTACTTTTTCACGGATAAGACGAGTGCGTTTTGATAATTTAGTCATAATTAATCCTCTACCACTAAACCCATTGAACGAGCAGAACCCGCAATGGTACGCACTGCAGCTTCCAAAGAACCAGCAGTAAGATCGGCTTCTTTCATCTTAACAATCTCTTCAAGTTGTGCTGTAGTAACAGTACCAACTTTATCAGTGTTAGGACGACCTGAACCACTCTTAACACCAGCAGCTTTTAGAAGTAAATAAGCAGCGGGTGGAGTTTTTGTTTCAAATGTGAAAGAACGGTCAGCATAAACAGTAATAACTACTGGTACTGGAGCGCCTTTTTCCAAAGAATCAGTTTTTGCGTTAAACGCTTTACAAAATTCCATGATATTTACACCGTGTTGACCTAGTGCAGGACCAACTGGCGGTGACGGATTTGCTGCACCAGCAGCAACTTGTAGCTTAATTAAAGCTGTGACTTTTTTAGCCATGGTTTTAATACCTTTAGTATGGGTTCAAACGCTGATGATTTAAAACAGCTCCCCGTTAACAAAAAATCGATTTTTTATTCATCAGATAAAATCATCAGATAAAATCGGCAGCGGATTATATATTATTACAAGGTGGTAGTGCAAGACATGATGCTTGATTTGTATAAAAAAAGACCGAAATGCGCTATCAGTAAGCCAAGGGGGGATCTACGCCTTCTTTTCTCATTGTTTCCTCACTGTAAAAATATAATAAAATAATTAACAGGAAGAAAAGAAGAAGGACAAAGGAGAAAGTATAAATCAGGGCATCTTTAAATTTTTTCAGTCTCTACTCATTCCCTTCTCATTGTTTCCTCCCTGTAAAAACATAAATAAAATAGTGCACAGGAAGAAAAAAGACAGGACTGAAGGAGAAGGCATAGATCAGAGGATATAAAAAAGCCAGAGTAAAAACTCTGGCTTTTTTGGGAATATTTATTGCTAGCCTTTTTCGACTTGCCCAAATTCCAAATCAACAGGTGTTGAACGACCAAAAATAAGCACAGAGACTTTAATACGATTTTTCTCGTAATCAAGTTCTTCAACCACACCATTAAAGTCAGCAAATGGACCGTCAATAACACGTACCACTTCGCCTGGTTCAAACAATGTTTTAGGTTTAGGTTTGTCAGTGTCTTCAAGGCGCTGTAAAATGCGATCCGCCTCTTTTTGTGAAATAGGTGCTGGTCTTTCTTTAGTGCCACCAATAAAACCTAACACACGCGGCACACTTTTAACTAAATGCCATGATTCATCGTCTAATTCCATATGAACTAAGACATAGCCTGGAAAGAATTTACGTGAACTTTTACGCTTTTGCCCGGCGCGCATTTCAATAACTTCTTCAGTCGGCACAAGAATTTCACCAAACTTTTCTTCTAAACCATGAATACCAATATGCTCAAGCAATGTTTTTTGTACACGGCCTTCATAGCCAGAGAACGCTTGGACTACATACCAACGTAATTTAGGATTGTTATTTTTTTCAGGCGTATCTGTAATTGTAATTTCTTCAGTCATGACGGTACCTTAACCTACTTTTAATCCAGTAATTAATCCAACAACCCAGAACAGAACTGAATCTAAACCCCAAAGTAATAAAGACATAATTAATGTTGCTACTAATACTATACCCGTTGTTTGCACGGCTTCTTGACGCGTTGGCCAAACCACTTTGCGTACTTCAGTACGAGACTCTTTAGCAAATGCTACAGCTGTACGGCCTTTAACTGTTTGCATAGCAATAAGCCCTGCAATAACAATAGCAGCAACTACCGCTATAGCGCGCACGAGAACTGATTGTTCAGCAAAAATGTAATTACCAAAAACAGCGCCAGCTAGAAGTAAAACGATTACGCTCCACTTTAAAAAATCAAATGAACCACTTGGTTCAGCTTCAGTACTTGCATTCATATCTACTACCCGTAATTACATGTCTAATCTAAGACAAAGCACCCCGATACAATCGGAGTTAAAATCTAAAGCCCCTATTATTTTATTAATAAGCACTTTACTCAAAAATGGCAGGGGTAGAGAGATTCGAACTCCCAACCGTCGGTTTTGGAGACCGCTGTTCTACCAATTGGAACTATACCCCTTCAATCTGTACTTACACTTACCGAGTGATTCTTAGTTGTTTGGGAATTAAGAGAGACTCTAGAAGTGAGGCGCTATTATACTAATCAAAATATTTTACTCAAGGACTATTTTCGAGTTTTAACTAGATGCTGTATCAGCCTTGATTTTTCACCCTGCTTATTGGCTTTTATAAATAACATTGATACTCAACAATCTGCAAAAAAAAGACACCTAAGCGGCTTTTTTATCGCCTTAATCCGTTCTAAAATCAAGCAACGATTCGTTAAGGTAATAGCAGATACCAGACCAACAACTATTGACCTATTGCCACTTCACTATAGCTCAACTAGAAAACAAAAAAGACGCCTAAGCGTCTTTTTTTTATCGTGTTAATGTCTTCTAAAATTAAGCGATAATTTTAGATACAACACCAGCACCAACTGTACGACCACCTTCACGGATAGCGAAGCGTAAACCTTCGTCCATCGCAACTGGGTTGATAAGCTCTACAACAAACTTCAAGTTGTCGCCTGGCATTACCATTTCAACACCTTCAGGAAGCTCTACTGCACCAGTAATATCCGTTGTACGGAAGTAAAACTGTGGACGGTAGCCTTTAAAGAATGGCGTATGACGACCACCTTCATCTTTGCTTAGTACATAAACTTCTGACTCAAACTTAGTATGAGGTAAAATTGAACCAGGCTTACATAGTACTTGACCACGTTCAACGTCTTCACGCTTAAGACCACGAAGAAGAACACCACAGTTCTCGCCAGCACGACCTTCGTCAAGAAGCTTACGGAACATTTCAACACCAGTACAAGTAGATGTTTGTGTGTCACGAATACCAACAACTTCAACTGCGTCGCCGATTTTAACAATACCGCGTTCAACACGACCTGTTACAACCGTACCACGACCTGAGATTGAGAATACATCTTCGATAGGCATGATGAATGCTCCGTCGATTGCACGCTCTGGCTCTGGAATGTAGTTATCTAATGCATCAGCAAGTTCGATTACTTTCGCTTCCCATTTCTCGTCGCCTTGAAGAGCGCCAAGTGCTGAACCTTGAATTACCGGTAAATCATCACCTGGGAAGTCATATTCAGAAAGAAGTTCACGAACTTCCATTTCTACTAATTCTAATAATTCATCATCATCAACAACATCACATTTGTTCATGAATACTATGATGAAAGGTACGCCAACTTGACGTGATAACAAGATGTGCTCACGTGTTTGTGGCATAGGACCATCTGTAGCAGCAACTACTAAGATAGCGCCATCCATTTGTGCAGCACCGGTGATCATGTTTTTGATGTAATCGGCGTGACCAGGACAATCTACGTGCGCGTAGTGACGTGCAGCTGTATCGTACTCAATGTGAGAAGTATTAATGGTAATACCACGTTCACGTTCTTCAGGAGCGTTATCGATTTGTGCGAAGTCTTTAACTTCACCGCCGTGAACTTTAGTTAATACCGCAGAGATAGCGGCTGTTAAAGTTGTTTTACCGTGATCGACGTGACCGATAGTACCAACGTTAACATGCGGTTTTAAACGTTCAAATTTTGCTTTAGCCATCTTAAAGTACCTCTGGGTAGATTAAATCTATTAATTTCTTAGTCAACATTGATTAATCTATAGAAGGCCTAAAGAAGTGGTGCTGATAGGCAGATTCGAACTGCCGACCTCACCCTTACCAAGGGTGCGCTCTACCAACTGAGCCATATCAGCATTTCTCTATAAAGACTGGAGCGGGTGGCGGGAATCGAACCCGCTTCATCAGCTTGGAAGGCTGAGGTAATAGCCAGTATACGACACCCGCTAAATTCTATCAGATTATCTCTGTTAAAATGGTGGAGGGAGGTGGATTCGAACCACCGAAGGCTGAGCCGTCAGATTTACAGTCTGATCCCTTTGGCCACTCGGGAACCCCTCCAAATTTTAATATCACATTACAAGTAATGTATTAATGGTGCCGACTGCCGGAGTCGAACTGGCGACCTACTGATTACAAGTCAGTTGCTCTACCAACTGAGCTAAGTCGGCACTACATTAAGTGGTGCGAATTCTAGAGTAATGTTTTCGTGCTTGCAACAGCAAAATGCAAATAATAAGCATGTTTTTATGCGTTTGATGGTTTTTTACCCACAATCACAAATTTTTAACTATAAACACAGATCTTAACGCGCTTGAAAACAGCTTAAACCAAGAAAAACTAACTTGGGTTCAAGTTGACAGTGCTCAGCCATTAGCTTTGCAATCTGTTCACCATTGCCGCCAGTTATCAGTACCTTGTCGAGTGTTAACAAACTATTTGCTTGAATAATAGCTTCTTTAACCGCCCCTATGGTCATCGCCCAACTACCATGGTTCAAACAATTTGAGCTGTCCTGACCAAAAGATATACTTGCGGTAACTTTAGGTGTGGCGATAATTTTAGTGGTACGGGTTAATAAACTATCAAATAGGGTTTGTACGCCCGGCATGATCCAGCCACCAAAATGCTGACCATTCGCCGCTAACAGATCAACCGTTGTCGCAGTGCCAGCATCGATAATAAGTAAGTTATTTTGTGGATAAAGCTGTTTCGCCCCTATCATAGCCAGCCAACGATCAACGCCTAGGCTTTCTGGCTGCTGATAAGACGAGCATATTCCAAACGCGCTTGCTGAACTCTGTACTTGTACAAAAGCAATATTATAGTCTGTTACCCACTTTTCGATCGCATCATGCACTTGGTTACCATGCACGTTAGCAAGAATAACTTCGCTCACCTGTGAAAATTTACCTTGCGATAACTGTGCTTGAAAAGCGTGATAGTTGAGATAAACAATGTCAGAAAGTGGCGCAGAAACACCAGAGGCTTGAAAAACATATTTTACCTGGGTATTACCGACATCAATTAACAGCCTCATAACCCAGCCCTTAGACTAACTTCACCACCATACACAGGACTTACTTGGCCATTTACCTCCAACATTAATGCCCCTTGGCCGTTAATACCGCGACAAATACCCCGAGTGACTTTCTCACCCGTAATCAAAGCAACAGGTTTGTTAATGTAGAAATCTTGTGCATGCCACTGAGTCACCATAGTATTGATGCCCGTTTCGCTATGCACTTTTAAACGCCTATGTAAGGCTGCAATGATGTTGGCCGCTAACATGTTTCTATCAATATCAACACCTATAGCGCTCGACAAATCAATCCAAGGTTGATCGACTAATACAGCACTCTTGGCGGGCATTTTAATATTGAGGCCAATGCCAATAACACAATGACAAGGCTCCATCGCTTGACCTTCAAGATCAATTAAAATGCCAGCAAGTTTAACACCATTGAAATAAATATCATTTGGCCACTTCAATTCAACTTCCACTTGATAAAGTGCTTTTATTGCATCACTCACCGCCAATGCCGCCACAACGCTTAACCCCATGGCTGCTGACATACCTTGTTCTAGATACCAATACATTGACAAGTAAATGTGTGAGCCAAAAGGTGAAATCCATTGTCGCCCCCTGCGTCCTCGACCAGCACTTTGATATTCAGCAATACACACTTGCCCGATAACATTTTGGTTGGGCAAACGGCGCATTAAATAACTATTAGTTGAGTCGATTAAGTTATGAACTTCTACCTTGGCACTAGTATTTTGCTCGGCCAATTCTGCAACGATGAGACTTTCGTTGAGCAGTTCAATGGGTTCGGCTAATCGATAGCCTTTGCCGGTGACACTAAAAATATCAAAGCCCATTTCTTGTAATGCACTAATATGCTTTGAAATAGCCGCGCGGCTGACGCCGAGTTCTTCGCCTATGGCTTGCCCCGACAAAAACTCACCTTTAACCAATTTTTTAATCAACTGCTCACGAATTGCTTTCATTGTTGACACCCTGTGTTGATACGACTTAGCTCACCATCAGCGCCAATAAATCTAACTTCTGGTATCAATTGAAGATTAAATTTGGCCATGATTGTTTCCTGAATATAGACTGACAAGGCGACAATATGCTCACCCTGCTTACTGTCATAGTTAATGATCACTAAGGCCTGGTTTTCATGTACCCCCACACCCCCGTCACGAAAACCTTTAAGACCGGCTTGCTCAATCAGCCAACCTGCGGCTAACTTTATTTCACCACTGTGTTGTCGATAATAAGGCATCTTCGGATACTGCTGCTGTAAAGCATGAAAAAAATCTTCACTCACCAGCGGATTTTTAAAAAAGCTGCCGGCATTAGGCAGTAGTTTAGGCTCAGGTAGTTTTGCCTGACGTAACTGGATAACTTTTGCCATAATAGCCTGCGGAGTCACCGGGGCAATAATAGTGTTTAAGCCCTGATAACTGTCGACCGGCTGCCAAGCTTTTGGCAATAAAAAATGCACCTGGGTAATAATACCTTTGCCGTTTAATGCCTGCTTAAAAATACTGTTACGATAGCCAAATTGACAGGCGGCGTTACTATAATCTATCAACTTTTTCGTGGCAAAATCAAACCAAGTAACACGTTCAATAAAGTCACTCACCTCAATACCATAAGCACCGATATTTTGTACTGGCGCGGCCCCCACACTGCCAGGGATTAAGGCCAAATTTTCTAAACCGTATATAGCGCTATTACTGCAAAACAAAACCAAGTTATGCCAATTTTCACCACAAGCGGCACTGACCTGAAAATATTCATCGTGTTCAGTGACCTCAATACCCATTAAGCTGGGCTTAATAATGGTTGGCGCCTTCGCTTGGCAGAATAAGGTGTTAGTACCTTCACCAAGAATATAAGACCTGAGCGCTTTATCTGTGCTTATTTCAAACAGCTCTTTAACGGTAGATGGGAACAGTATCTCAGCGGTGACGGCTGGCACATTTAAACTATTTAATGCTTGTAGAGGGAAGTTAGCGCGTGTTTTCATAACAGTGACTATAAAAAATTTGTCTTATTGTACGCAAAAATAGCCTTCGCATAAACTCTATTAGGTGCAGTTAACCGCGCTTTCTTGCTGAAAGATTGATGATATTATTACCTTGAGTGTAATATTTATTCTGATATTCGTCGGTAACAATATTTTCACTGTGGTTAATCACCACACCTTCAATAGGTGCATTAACCTGTTTCAGCATTTTAAGACCCGCCGATATTTGTTCTCGCTTGGTTTTATTACCATGGACAACATATAAGACACTGTCGACTAATTTAGAGATAATCACTGCATCACTGACGACATTAACCGGCGGAGTTTCAATAATAATACGGTCATAAAAATTACCAAAAACCTTTATTAGCGTATTAAAGCGCTTCATAGAAAGAAAAACCAGCGGGTTAGCCGGGGTAATGCCCGAAGTCAAAATGTCTAATTTGACGTTTTTATCACGAATAATACATTCATGAATTTGATGTGTGTTGGCCAACAAATTTGAAAGACCTGGACGATATTCATTCAAATTCATATTTTTAGCTATGGTCGGGTGGCGCATGTCCGCTTCAATAAGTAGCACCTTTTCCATCTCACTAAACGAGCGAGCAAGATGAAGAGCAACAGTAGACTTGCCTTCACTGGGCACTGAAGAGGTAACGGCAATTATTTTAGCTGGGGTGGTTTCACTGTTAAATAGTAAGGCGGTTCGTAAGGTGCGAATAGCTTCTGTAAAGCGATTGTCAGTGCTGTAACTGTCGTCTTTTAGTGCCTGTGAACTCGCCTGAATTTTTGGTAAAACCGCAATAATTGGTGCTTCATTGAAATTATCCAGTTTGTGTCGAGAGTTAAGTGTATCCATTAAGAATTCACGCATAATAATAATAATAGAGCTCAACATAATGGCGAGGAGAAACGCCAGCACTATCATCAAAGACTTCTTAGGAGCAAACGGGCTTTTGGGCACAATTGCCTTATCAATAAAGCGCACATAAAAATTCGCTTTGTAGTTATCCATAGCATCAGCTGCTTTCAAGCGCACCAAATAATTGCTATAAAGCTCTTTGTTAGTGTCAACTTCACGGCTGAGCTGCGAAAATTTATTTTGTAAACGACTTAAACGTAAGTAATCTTTTTTCGCAGTCGCCAACCGCTGCTTTGTGCCATTGACTCTTTCTACCGCACTAAAATATTCTTTTTCTATGGCAATAACAATATCGAAAACTTGTTCCACAATGCCTTTGTTAAGGGCGATTAATTCGGCATGAACAGCAATTTTTTTAGGATGCTTGGGGCCGTAACGCTGCGATAGTTCAAACATTTTACGTTCAATTTTTTCTTTAGTTTGACGTAATTGCATTAGCGTGGAATGACTACTAATTTCAGGTAAATCGCTTAATTTTTTAATATCCCCCTTGTGCTGTTGAATCTCTTGATAAGAAATCGCGAGGTCGTCTGCTACTTTTGTCGCTTTAAGTGCTGCAGAGCTTAACTCGGTTAATTTAGCGCCAACTAGACCAACAACGCCATGGATATCAACAATACCCTCAGCTTCTCGATAGGCTTGTAACGACAGCTCTGAGTTTTGCAACTTTTTTCCCAGTTCTTCAAGTTGATTAACCAACCAATCAGAGGTGGTTTCTTTTGAGGCACTATGAATTTCGTCTTGATACTCCAGGTAAGTAATACCCACCTGATTGGCTATTTCTTGTGACAACTGGGGCGAATAAGACCCATAAGATATATTCACTAGCTCAGTACCGACAATAGGAGCAATACTTAAGTTTTGTTGAAATTGGCCAACAAGATCACTCACTGACGCCGTCGCACTGCGCTGGCCAATTCGAGCAAAAATGGCCAGTTTGTCATTATATTTCCCACTATTAAATGCTTGATGTTGCACCAAATCCAACTGAGATATTACCCGTTCGGCGAACTTACGCGAGCGTAATAATTCGAACTGTGTTTGAATCTGCTCCTTACTAGCGTTTGATTCATTAAAGGCATTGTTAATAGACAATGTATTGGCTGGCTTATTGGTACCGATTTGCAAAATAGCGCTAGCACGATATGAAGGCTTGAGTAATGAAGTATAAAAGGTGGTCAAACAAGTGATCACTAGAGTAAAAAATAAAATTTTCCAACGGCCCACCCAAAGTGGCGTTAAAATTTCTTTTAAATCTATTTCATCATTTGTTGATAGCAAATGTTCATTTTCTAGTGTTTTCAAAAAAAACTTTGCTCAATTTCTATGATGTCATCAGGCAAGATCACGCTAGCAACATTGCCCTCAAGAACTATTTTTTTGCCTGCAATTAATCTGGTGATATTCCACGACGACTTTGACGCTCGCGCGGCCAATCCACCAGCAATAGCAATGGCTTTATCTAAGGTTAAATCTTCCTGAAAGGGATAACCACCCGGGCGCTTAACTTGTCCGTGAATAAAAAAGGGCCGGTATTGAACAATAGACACCATTACTTGAGGATCTATTAAATAATCACCGCGTAAGCCGTTAGTTATTTTATTTGCTAAATTTTTTGATGAGATCCCCGTAACGACAAGATCAGATAAAAACGGAAATGAAATAACACCTGATTTATTGACTTTAACTTGGGTGGTTAAATCTGCTTCGCCATAAACCATTATCTGAATTTGATCCCCAGCACCTAACTTATAATCATCGCCTGTTGCATGGCCGAGAAAAAACAACAAACAAAACATCAAAATTCGCATATTTCATCCAACTAGGTT
Organism: Colwellia sp. MB02u-9; assembly: GCF_014077085.1. Classification (NCBI taxonomy): domain Bacteria; kingdom Pseudomonadati; phylum Pseudomonadota; class Gammaproteobacteria; order Alteromonadales; family Colwelliaceae; genus Colwellia; species Colwellia sp. MB02u-9. The sequence goes on along the minus strand of NZ_JACGVF010000070.1, from coordinate 143 downwards.
AAAACTATTACATCACAGGTAAACTACTTATTAGTGATAGATAAACTCGCATTGTTATTACTATTACTGAGTTAAAAAAGTATTGAGTTCAACAAGTACTGAGTTCAACAAGTACTGAGTTCAAAACAATGAGTAACCAACAT